>NZ_MJGL01000003.1:658629-692459 GCF_001864855.1 Curtobacterium sp. MCBA15_005 | reverse complement strand
GCCTCCCGTCCGTCGTCCGGTCGCGGCGCGACGTTCCTTCCCATTGCACGCGCGATGGAAAGTGGAATCGGGCGTACCTGGTCGGGAGGAACGACCAGGTACGCCCGATTCGACCAGGTACGCCCGATTCGTCCGGTGGCGGCTAGAGCGCGTCGCGGAACTCGGTGACCAGGTGGCGGACCACGGCGCGCAGGTCGCCGCCGTTCTCCTGCGCGACCTGCAGCTGCCGCTGGTACGAGGCGCCGCGCTCGATCATCGTGTCGAGGTGGTGCAGCTCGTCGAGGCAGCCGAGCCGTTCGGCGATCGGGTCGAGCCGCTGCACCAGGTCGTGCACCTCGTCGGTCACGAGCCGCTCGTCGCCGGCGACGTTCGTGATGATCTCGGCCTCCATGCCGTAGCGGGCCGCGCGCCACTTGTTCTCGCGGATGAACCACGGCTGCATGGTGGGCAGGGTCTCACCGGCGTCGAGCCGGTCCGAGCAGGCGGTGACCAGGCACTGCACGAGCGCGGTGACGGCGCCGACCTCGTGCAGGGTCGAGATGCCGTCGGAGACCCGGTTCTCGAGGGTGCCCCAGCCCGGCGACGGTCGGATGTCCCAGCGCAGGTCCTTCACGCCGTCGATGACACCGGTGTGCGTGAGGTCGCCGACGACCTCTTCGAAGTTCGCCCAGGCGCCGAGCTGCGGCGGGAGCCCGCCGGTCGGGAGTTGCTGGAACATGAGGGCGCGGTTCGAGGCGTACCCGGTGTCGGTGCCGCCCCAGAACGGGCTCGATGCGGTGAACGCCTGCAGGTGCGGGACGTAGGCGAGCATCGCGTTCATGATCGGGACCGCCTTGTCGCGGTCGTCGATGCCGACGTGCACGTGCACGCCCCAGATGAGCATCTGGCGTCCCCACCAGCGGGTGCGGTCGATCAGCGTCGTGTAGTGCTCGCTGTCCGGGGTGATCTCCTGCTGGTCCCACACCGCGAACGGGTGCGTGCCCGAGCACATCACCTGGGCGTCGAGCGGTTCGGCGGCGTCGATGACCTCGCCGATGATGCCGGACAGCTCGCTCGTCGCAGCCCCCACGCGGTCGTGGACGCTCGAGACGACCTCGACCGTGTTGGTCAGCAGCTCCTCGGTGACGCGGTCGTGGTCGCCGAGCCGCTCGTGCACGGCGGCGATGACGGCGGGGGCGCGGGGAGCGAGGTCGCCGGTCGCCCGGTCGACCAGGGGGAGTTCCCACTCGACGCCGATGGTCGACGGGCGGGACTCGGTGAAGCGGATGTCCATGCCGTCCATCCTGCCCGGGTCCTTGTCGGACACGCACAACGAAGCGTTGTCCCGATCGTGCGGATCGTCCTGCAACTAGTTCCACTGTGGGCGTACCGTTGAAATGTTCCTACAGGGAAGAGGTACGCATGCAGTTGGTGGTGCGCGGGACGAACGCCCCGCTCGTCGGAGAACTCGACATCCCGGTCTCGAAGTACCACGCGCACCGCGCGCTGGTGCTCGCGTCGCTGGCGAAGGGGACGAGTGTCGTCTCCGGGGTCAGCGCGACGCGACAGGTGGAGTGGACCGTGGGCACGCTCCGCGCGCTCGGCGTCGACGTCAAGCGTCGTGGGAACGCGTACCACGTGACCGGGCTGGGCGGCCGGTACCGGGCGACCGACGTCGTGGACCACGGTTCGCGGGGTGCCGACGGACTGCTCAACATGGGGTCCTCGGGCACCACGCTCTACTTCATGACCGGGCTCGCCTCGCTGGCCGACCGTCCGATGACCCTGTCGGGCATGAAGTACTTCCAGCGCCGCCCGATCAAGGCGCTGCTCACCTCGCTGACGCAGATGGGGGTGGAGCTCGAGGCGACGAACGACTGCCCGCCCGTCACCGTGCAGCCGAGGCGTCCGCGCGGCGGCGACGTGACGATCGCCGGCACCCTGTCGCAGTGGGTGTCCGGGCTGCTGCTGGTGGCCCCGTTCGCCGAGCACGAGACCCGGATCCACATCACCGGCGGGCGGCTCAACGAGCAGCCCTACGTCGAGCTCACCGTGCGGATGATGCGGCAGTTCGGCCTGACGGTCGAGGTCTCCGACGACTGGCTCGAGTACCGGATCCCGGCGGGCCAGCAGGCCACCCCGCACGACTACGTCATCCCGCCCGACATCGGCTCCGCAGCGTTCGGCATCGCGGCGGCCGGCACCCGCGAGTCGAACGTGCTGCTGCGCGGCATGACGGCCACGACGACGGCCGAGACGGACCACCCGGAGAGTGAGTTCCTGGACCTCGCGACCGCGATGGGCGTGCCGATGCGGATCGACGAGGAGACCGGCTTCGTCCGGATCGAGCACGACGGGTCCCCGCTCCGGCCGCTCGACGTCGACTGCCGTCCGATCCCGGACCTGCTGCCCGTGCTGTCGACGATGGCCACCTTCGCCGAGGGCACGAGCCGACTGTGGAACGTGGCGCACATCCGGCTGAAGGAATCCGACCGCGTGGCGGCGATGCTCCAGCTGAACCGGATGGGCGGCCGTGCCGAGCAGGGCGCGGACGAGCTGCGGGTGACCGGCGTCGGCGCGGCCGGGTTGCACGGTGCGCCGATGTCCTCGTTCAACGACCACCGTGTGCTGATGTCCCTCGCGGTCGCGGCGTCGAGTGCCGACGGGGTGTCCGGCCTGACCTACCCGCGTGCCTACCGGATCTCCTACCCGACGTTCCTCGAGGCGATGAACTCCGTCGGGCTCGACATGTCCGTCGGTGACCGGCTCGCAGCCCAGGTGGCGCGGGACGACCGGATCGACGCCGCCGAGGCCGACGGGGTCCGCACGCACCTCGGCACGCCCCTCGAGACGCCTGCGGCGCCCGAGCCAACCGACCAGCCGGTCGCGCAGCCCACCGCGCAGCCCGCCGTCGCGCAGCCCGCCGCCCCGCAGCCCACCGTCCCGCAGCCCGCCGTCGCCGTGCCCGAGCTCGCAGGCGTCGACGCCGACCCGCTCGTCCTGAGCGAGCGGGTCCGCGCCCTGTCGCAGACCGACCCCGACGGCCTGGCCGTGATCGAGGTCGGCGGTGCGACCCCCGCGAACACCACGTGGAAGGAGCTGCAGGACGAGGCCGACCGGGTCTCCGCCCTGCTGCTCGAACTCGGCGTGCGCACGGGTGAATCCGTCGCGATGCAGCTGCCCAACTGGCGCGAGTTCGTGTCGATCACCCTCGGTGCGATCCAGATCGGCGCCGTCGCCACCCCGATCATGCCGGTGTTCGGTCCCCGCGAGACCACGATGACGCTGGCTCGTTCGAAGGCCCGCGTGGTCTTCCTGCCGAACGTGTTCCGGAAGCGCCGTCCCGCCCTCGAACTCCTCGACGTCATCGACGAGGCCGCCGCGCAGGACCGTCGCCTGTCGCTCGAGCACGTCATCGTGCTCCGCGCCGAGGCCCGCGGGCAGGGGGACACCCCGACGAACCAGCCGCCGCTGCCCGCCGACGCCCTGGAGCGGGTCGTGGCGAGCGACTGGCACTGGCGCTACTTCGAGAACGCCCTGGCAGCCGTGCACGTCGACGTCGACGAGATCGCGTCGCACGCTCCCGGGCCGGACGACGTCTGCCAGCTGCTCTTCACCTCCGGTACCACGGGGGAGCCGAAGGGCGTGCAGCACCCGCACCGCACGCTCGGACTCGCGACCGCCATGCACGTGGCGCAGTCCGGGCTGACCAGCGCCGACCGCATCTACATCCCGTCGCCGCTCGCTCACCAGACCGGGTTCCTGTACGGCATGCTGCTGGCGTTCCGGCTCGGTGCCCCGCAGGTCATCCAGCCGGTGTGGGACGGCCGGGTCGCACTCGAGCAGGCGTTCGGCGTCGCCCGGGCGTCCTTCGTGCAGTGCGCGACGCCGTTCCTGACCGACCTCGTCGACCTGGTCGAGGCCGGTGCACCGCAGCCGGAGTCGCTCCGGATCTTCGTGCCGACGGGCGCCGCGGTGCCCCGTGCACTGGCCCAGCGAGCGAGCACGGTGCTCGGCAGCGCCATCCTCGGCGCCTTCGGGACGAGCGAGACGTGTCTCGGGGCCCTGTCCAGCCCCAGCGACGACCCCGCCGACGCCTACGGCCACGACGGCCGGGCGCTGCCGGGCATCTCGATCCGCATCGTCGACGACGCGGGGATCGAGCTGCCCGCCGGTACCGAGGGCAACTTCGAGCTGCACTCGCCGACGATGTTCGCGGGCTACCTCGACCGCCCGGACCTGACCGACGACGTGTTCACGGCGGACGGCTGGTACCGCACGGGCGACCTGGCGAAGGTCGACGAGAAGGGCTTCCTGTCGATCACCGGGCGTGTGAAGGACGTCATCAACCGCGGCGGCGAGAAGATCCCCGTCGTCGAGATCGAGAACCTGCTGTACCAGCACCCGCTGGTCACGGACGTCGCGATCGTGGCGATGCCGGATGAGCGGCTCGGTGAGCGTGCGTGCGCCTGGGTCGTGAACGCCCGCGCGGACGAGCCGCTCGACTTCGCCGGGATGCAGCAGTACCTCGACACGGCCGGCGTGAGCAAGTACTACTGGCCGGAACGACTCGAGTACACCACCGAGCTGCCGCGCAACGCGGTCGGCAAGGTCCAGAAGAACATCCTGCGCGAGCAGGCGGCCGCGCTCGTCGCGACGAAGGAGAACGAGACACGATGACGATCGTCGAGCAGACGAGCACGGGCTTCGACGAAGCCGCCTTCCAGCAGCTCAAGGCCGAGGTCACCGAGTGGGTCCGCGGCCCCGGCGAGGCGTGGGCGGACGAGATCGAGCGCACGGGCCGGGTCGCCCCCGAGCTGTTCCAGGAGCTCAAGGAGAACGGGTGGCTCAGCCTCGCCGCCCCGACGGAGCTCGGCGGACGGGCGATCCCCTTCTCGCGCTACCTCGAGATCATGGAGGTCGTCTCCCGCTCGCACGCCTCCATCCGCATGCTCGTGCACGTCATCAACGGCACCTGGCGCGCGATGGCCCCCTACGCGACGCCGGAGCAGATCGAGCAGGTGGTCAAGCCGTCCGTCGCCGGTGACACGCTCGTCGCGTTCACCCTGACCGAGGCCACCGCGGGCACCGGAGCGGACATCCGCACAACGGTCCGGCGCGAGGGCGACACGTACGTGATGAACGGCGAGAAGCACCTCATCACCTTCGGGGTCAAGGCCGACCACTGGCTCATCGCCGCTCGGCTCGAGGGGACGAGCGGCCAGGACGGCACGGTCGCGTTCCTGATGCCGAACTCCGGGCTGCCGGGCGCCGAGGTGATCGACGACTCCGACACCATGGGCATCCGTGGCACCGATCACGCGATCCTGCGGTTCACCGAGACCCCGATCCCCGCCAGCGCCCGCCTGGGCGAGGAGGGCCAGGGCCTCGAGGTCGCGCTCGGCGGCTTCCTGCTGCCGAGCCGGGTGTCCGTCGCGATGAGCGCCGTCGGCCTCGCCGAGCGGGCGAACGAGCTCGCCGTCGAGTACGCCAACAAGCGCGAGACCTTCGGCAAGCGCCTCTCCAGCCGCCAGGCGATCCAGTTCTACCTGGCCGAGAACTACGCGGACATCGCCGCCGCCCGCGCCCTGGTGCTGGAGGCCGCCCGCGCCTACGAAGACGACCGCCCCGACGCCGGGACGCTCTCCAGCGCCTCGAAGATGATCGCGGTCGACATGCTCGCCCGGGTCACCGACAAGGCCCTGCAGGTGCACGGCGGGCAGGGCTACTGGAAGCGCAACGCCATCGAGCGCGTCTACCGCGACGCACGCGCGCAGCGCTTCGAAGAGGGCACCAACGAGATCCAGAAGCTGATCGTCGGCCGCGCCGTCGTGACCGGCGCAGCCGGGTTCTGAAACCGACCGACGACGGACTGGAGGCCCGTGGCGGGCCCGCCCCGCGCCTCCCGTCCGTCTCCCACCACCGTCAGCAAAGGACTGCAGTGACCGACCGCACCAACGCACCCATCGCACTCATCACCGGCGCTTCGCGCGGCATCGGCCGCCTGCTCGCGCAGAAGCTCGGCCAGCGCGGCGTCACCGTCGTGGTGACGTACAAGGGCAACGCCGACCTGGCCGAGGAGTCCCTGGCCGACGTCAGGGCGGCCGGCGGCGACGGCATCACGGCGCAGGTCGACATCGAGCAGCCGGAGTCGATCGACGCCCTGTTCGACCTGGTGCGCGACACCTACGGACGCCTCGACATGTTCGTCGCGAACGCCGCGGCCAGCGCGTTCAAGCCCGTCGCCGACCTCAAGCTGCACCACCTCGACCGCAGCTACGCCACGAACGCCCGCTCGTTCGTGCTCGGCGCCCAGCGCGCGGCGGAACTGATGGACCGGGGTGGCCGCATCGTCGTCGTGACGTCGTACGGATCGCTCCGGGCGTTCCCGACCTACGCCGCACTCGGTGCCGCTAAGGCCATGAGCGAGGCGTACATGAAGTACATGGCGGTGGAGTTCGGTCCGCGCCAGATCACCGTCAACGCGGTGAACGGCGGCCTCATCGACACCGACTCGCTCGAGTACTTCTACACGAAGGTCCCCGGCCAGGCGCCGATGGACACCGTCCTCGAGAAGCTCCCGCTGCAGCGCCCCGGGACGGCCGACGACATGGCCGACGCCGTCGACTTCCTGCTGTCGGACAAGGCCGGGTACATCACCGGGCAGGTGCTCTCGGTGGACGGCGGTCTGACGGTCATCGCCCCGCCGTACTGGTCGGACACGACGTCGCCCCTCCGCGACGCGGTGCTGCCGGCCGACGCTCCGGGCGCGGACACCGCAGAATAGGCGCATGAGCAGCGTCGCTTCCGCCCCCGTCGTGCCGGAGTCCCTCCGGACCGTCGCGTCACCCTGGACCCTCGGCCCCCTGCACCTGGCGAACCGGGTGGTGATGGGGTCGATGCACACCGGGCTCGAGGTGCACGACGACGGCGGAGCCGGCATGGCCGCCTTCTACCGCGAACGGGCGGCCGGCGGGGCGGCGTGCATCATCACCGGCGGCATCGCGGTGAACGACGAGGCCCGCGGGGGTCCGGACTTCGCGGTGTTCGGCGTCGGGGGAGCCGACGAGCGGTTCCGGGTGGCGGTCGACGCCGTGCACGACGAGGGCGGGACGATCCTCGCGCAGCTGTTCCACGCCGGGCGGTACGCGCTGGCGTCGGGCATGGTCGACCGGCACGGCGACCCGCAGCGCGTCGTGGCACCCTCGGCCCTGCCGTGGGCGGCCGCCCGCGGTGTGGTGCCGACCGAGCTGACGTCGGCCGAGGTCGAGCGGACCATCGAGGACTTCGCCGCCGCAGCCCGCACCGCCCGCGCGATCGGGTTCGACGGCGTCGAGATCATGGCGTCCGAGGGGTACCTGATCAACCAGTTCCAGTCGCCGCTGACCAACCTGCGCGACGACGAGTGGGGCGGGGATGCGGAACGGCGTCGGCGCTTCGCGATCGAGGTCGTCCGGGCCGTGCGCGCCGCGGTGCCCGAGCTCGCCGTGACGATCCGGCTGTCCGGCGCGGATCTGATGCCCGGCTCGTCGACCGACGACGATGTCGACGCGCTCGTGCACGACCTGCTGCCGCTCGGGCTCGACGGCATCTCGGTCGGCATCGGCTGGCACGAGTCCCGCACCCCGACCGTGCAGGCCTCGGTGCCGCACGGGGCCTGGCTGGCGTACGCGGCACGGATCGCCGCGGTGGTGCGCTCGTCCGCGTACCCCGACGTCCGCGTGATCGCCTCGAACCGGATGACGGACCTGCGCGACGGTGAGGCCGTGCTCAGCGACGGCCTCATCGACGCCGTCGCGCTCGCCCGGCCGTTCCTCGCCGACCCCGCCATCGTGTCGCGCTCGCTCGCGGGCGGGTTCGCCCTGGTGAACACCTGCATCGGCTGCAACCAGGCGTGCCTCGACCGCTCGATCATCGGCGCACCGGTGTCCTGCCTCGTGAACCCCCGTGCCGCCCGCGAGGTGGCCTTCCCCGCCCGGCCGACCGCGGACCCGAAGCGCGTCGACGTCGTCGGTGGCGGACCGGCCGGGCTCGCCGCCGCGGTGGACGCCGCCCGTCGGGGCCACGACGTCACCGTCTGGGAGGCCTCCGACCGCCTCGGCGGCCAGTTCGGCCTCGCCGCACTCGTCCCGGGCAAGGAGGACTACGCCGCCACGGTGAGGTCCGCCCGTGCCGAACTCGCGGAGCGGGGCGCCACGATCCACCTCGGACGCCCGGCCACGGCTCGGGACCTCGTCGACAGCGACGCCGTCGTGCTCGCGGCCGGGGTGGTCCCGCGGAGCATCGACGTCCCCGGCAGCAACCTGCCGCACGTGCTGTCGTACGAGCAGGCCCTGCGGAACGGCGTACCCGAGGGCACCGTCGCGATCATCGGCGGCGGTGGCATCGGCGTGGACACCGCGGCGTTCCTGACCGAGTCACCCGACGAGGTCGTCCGGGCCGCCGAGTTCGCGGCCCGCTGGGACGTCGACGTGTCCGAGGAGCTCGTCGGCGACGTGCCGCAGCGGCTCCCCGCGGCACGGCGCACCACCCGACCGGGGTCCGAGGTGACGGTGCTCCGGCGTTCGGGCAAGTTCGGCCAGGGGATCGGAATCACCTCACGCTGGGTCGCGATCGGCCGGCTGCGGGACGCCGGGGTGCGGATGGTCGGCGGCGTGCAGGAGTACCTGCGCATCGAACCCGGGGTGCTCTGGATCCGCGACGAGCACGGGGACGAGGTCGGCGTGCCGGCGGACACCGTCGTGGTCTGCGCCGGGCAGGAGCGCGCGACCGACGCCGAGGGCGACGCGCCTGACGGACTCGCCACGGGCCTCCAGGCCGCCGGCGTGCCGTACGCCGTCGTCGGCGGCGCGCGGGACGCACGGAGCGTGGACGCGGTCCGGGCGACGTCCGAGGCCCTCGAAGCGGTGCGGCGCCTCGCGCCGTAGCGAGTCGGCTCGCATCACGGCCGGGAATCTGCAAGAATGAACGGTCGAATCGCCGCAGCTCGACCCTCTATCCAGCTGTGAGCGATCTCTCTCGAGCTTTCGCCGTGTGTGCCCCCACGCCCGCGGTTCCAGTTCAACCACAACGAAAGCAAACAGGAGCAATTGTGGCTGTCAAGATCCGTCTGAAGCGTCTCGGTAAGATCCGTGCGCCCTACTACCGCATCGTCGTCGCCGACTCGCGCACCAAGCGCGATGGTCGTGTCCTCGAGGAGATCGGTCAGTACCACCCGACCGAGGAGCCCTCGGTCATCAAGATCGAGTCCGAGCGTGCGCTCTACTGGCTCGGCGTCGGCGCGCAGCCGACCGAGCAGGTCGCGGCCCTCCTCAAGCTGACCGGCGACTGGGCCAAGTTCAAGGGCGAGAAGGACACCGAGTCCAAGGTCAAGGTCGCCGAGCCGAAGCCGGCCTTCCAGGTCGACTCCTCGAAGAAGGCCGTGCTCAAGCCGAAGTCGGAGAAGACGGCTCCCGCCGCCAAGGCCGACGACGCCGAGACCGCCGACGAGACGACCGAGGCGTAGTCCTTGCTCGAATCCGCGCTGACGCACCTCGTCAAGGGGATCGTCGATCACCCTGACGACGTGCGCGTCGCCAGCTCCACCTCCCCACGCGGCGAGGTCCTCGAGGTGCGCGTGCACCCCGAGGACCTCGGCCGCGTGATCGGTCGCGCCGGGCGCACCGCCAAGGCGCTCCGCACCCTCGTCACGGCCCTGGCCGACGGCAAGCGCGTGCGGGTCGACGTGGTGGACACCGATTCCTAGGGAGACGACCCAGCTCCGGGTGGGTCGAATCACGAAGGCGCACGGGCTCAAGGGCGGCATCAAGCTCGAGCTCTACACCGACGACCCGGATCGTCGGTTCACCCCGGGCGCCACCTTCACGCTCCAGGTCCCCGACGACTCACCGTGGTCGGGCAAGACCCTCGAGCTGGACGAACTCCGCTGGTACAACGGTCACCCCGTCGCGTTCTTCGCCGGGATCGACGACCGCACCGCAGCCGAGTCCCTGGCGCGCATCATCCTCTGGGTCGAGCAGGACGCCGACGCCGAGACCGGTGAGGACGACGCCTGGTACGACCACCAGCTCGTCGGGCTCAAGGTCCTGCGTGACGGCGTCGAGGTCGGCACGGTCGCCCGTGTGGACCACATGCCCGCCCAGGACCTGCTCGCGATCGACACGCCGTCCCGCGGCGAGGTCCTCGTGCCGTTCGTCTCGGCCATCGTGCCGGCGGTCGACATCGCGGCCGGCACCGTCACGGTCACGCCGCCGCAGGGGCTGTTCGAGGACCCCGAGGACACCTCGCGCCCCGAGACGGTCACGGACTAGTCCCCGTGCGGATCGACATCGTCACGATCTTCCCGGAGTTCTTCTCCGTGCTCGACGTGTCCCTGCTCGGCAAGGCCCGCTCCGGCGGACTGCTCGACCTGCACGTGCACGACCTGCGGTCCTGGACCACCGACCGGCACCGCACCGTCGACGACACGCCGTACGGCGGTGGCGCCGGCATGGTGATGAAGCCGGAGCCGTGGGCGCAGGCGCTCGAGGCGCTCTTCCGGCCCGACGGTTCGTCGACCCTGGTGGTCCCGACGCCGGCCGGCACGCCCTTCACGCAGTCGATCGCGCGGTCACTCGCGTCGACGTCGGAGCACCTCGTGTTCGCCTGCGGGCGGTACGAGGGCATCGACGCCCGCGTCTTCGAGTGGGCGGCGTCGCGCGCCACCGTCGTCGAGCTCTCGCTCGGCGACTACGTGCTGAACGGCGGCGAGGTCGCCGCGATGGCGATGATCGAGGCCGTCGGTCGACTCGTCCCCGGCGTCGTCGGCAACCCCGAGTCGCTGGTCGAGGAGTCCCACGAGGACGGCCTGCTCGAGTACCCCTCGTACACCAAGCCCGCGTCGTGGCGCGGCCTCGACGTCCCCGACGTCCTGCTCAGCGGGCACCACGCCCGCGTCGGTGCCTGGCGGCACGAGCAGCAGCTGGAGCGGACGCGGCGCGTCCGTCCGGACCTGCTGCCGCCTGCCTGACCGGCTGGCGCGCCTGCCTGCTGGACGATTTTCGGGCTGAGCGACACTCCTCGCGGTTCGTTCCGCGTGGACTGTCGCTGAGCACGAAACCGGGCCCCGCCGGGTCTGCCTGGAGGCACGGGGCGGGCCCGCACCGTGCCTCCAGTCCGTCAGGCGGTCGGGTCGGCGCGCTGGGCGCGACGCAGGGTCAGGACCTCGGGGCCGGCCTCGGTGACCGCGACCGTGTGTTCGACGTGCGCGGCACGTGAGCCGTCGACGCTGCGCAGGGTCCAGCCGTCGTCGTCCTGGTAGAGCTCGTCGGTCGTCTGCATGAGCCACGGCTCGATCGCGACGACCAGCCCCGGCCGGAGCTTCAGGCCGCGACCCGGACGGCCGTCGTTCGGCACGTGCGGGTCCCCGTGCATGGTGCGACCGACGCCGTGCCCGCCGAACTGCAGGTTCACGTCGTGACCGGCCTCGTGTGCGACGTGACCGATGGCGTGCGAGACGTCGCCGAGCTTGTTGCCGGGAGCCGCCTGGGCGATGCCGGCGGCGAGTGCTCGCTCGACCGTGGCGATCAGGGCCTGGTCCTCGTCGCGCGGCGTGCCGACCTGGACGCTGACGGCGGAGTCCGCGACCCAGCCGTCCACGCTCGCGGCGAAGTCCAGGCTCACCAGGTCGCCGTCCTGCAGGGTGCGGTCGTGCGGCAGGCCGTGCAGGGCGGCGTCGTTCACCGAGGTGCAGAGGTTCTTGCCGAACGGCGACATGCCGAACGACGGGTGGTAGTCGACGTAGCAGCTCTCCGCCCCGCGCTCGGCGATCATCCGGGCCGCGACGCGGTCGAGGTCGAGCAGGTTGACGCCGACGTCGACGGTCTCGAGCAGCTCGTCGAGGACGTCGGCCACGAACCGGCCAGCGACGCGCAGTCCGTCCAGCTCGGCGGGGGTGCGGAGTTCGATCATGGGTCCATCCTCGTCGTTTTGTCTCCCGCGCTCTCTGTGGCAGTATTGAACGCTGTGCCCTGGCTGGACTCTGCCACGGGGGAGTCGCCGACACCGGGCACGCACCACCACTTTCCGAACCTTCGATCCGCGGCGACCCGTGCGCGTCCGCAGAGAGTGAAACCCACCATGAGCCAGCTCCTCGACAACGTCGACGCAGCATCGCTGCGTACCGACGTCCCGGACTTCCGTCCCGGCGACACCATCAAGGTGCACGTCAACATCATCGAAGGCACGCGCTCGCGTATCCAGGTCTTCCAGGGAGTCGTCATCGGCCGTCAGGGCCACGGCATCGGCGAGACCTTCAAGGTCCGCAAGGTGAGCTTCCAGGTCGGCGTCGAGCGCTGGTTCCCCGTGCACTCGCCGATCATCGACCACATCGAGATCGTCACCAAGGGTGATGTCCGTCGTGCGAAGCTCTACTACCTGCGCGAGCTCCGCGGCAAGGCGGCCCGCCGCAAGATCAAGGAGAAGCGCGACGCCTGATCGCCTTCACAGTGAACGTCCGCGAGCCGGACGACGCTGCGAGCCCCTCGTCCATGTACGGTTGTGCATCGACGGGGGGCTCTTCCCATTGCGGGGAGTCAGTGGTTCGAACGAGAGCGGAAATGACGGACACGACAGAGGATTCCGGGCGCAGGCCACGTGCCGAGAAGCAACGGAACGGTGTCCTCACATTCCTCCGCGACCTCGTCATCATCTTCATCGCGGCACTGCTCGTGTCGTTCCTGGTCAAGACGTTCCTGATCCGGTCGTTCTACATCCCGTCGGCGTCGATGGAGAACACGCTGCAGATCAACGACCGGGTGATCGTCAACGAGCTCGTCCCCGGCGCCGTGGCGCTGAAGCGGGGAGACGTCGTCGTGTTCAAGGACCCGGGCGGTTGGCTCACCGGATCCGAGGTGCCGAGCGTCACGCCGGACACCCAGCCCGCCAAGGCGATCGACTGGGCCCTGACCCAGGTCGGTCTCGGCACCGGCGACAGCGACGACCACCTGATCAAGCGCGTCATCGGTCTGCCCGGTGACAAGGTGTCCTGCTGCAACGACCTCGGGCAGATGTCGGTGAACGGTGTGCCGATCAAGGAGCCGTACCTGAAGCTCCCCGCCGGCGCCCCGGCGTCGGCGACCGACTTCTCGGTCACCGTGCCGAAGGGCACCATCTGGGTGATGGGCGACAACCGGAACGACTCGAAGGACTCCCGGTACAACGGCGACACCCCGTCGAAGGGCTTCGTCCCGATGTCCGACGTCACGGGCCGCGCGTTCGTCATCTCCTGGCCGGCGAGCCGCTGGACGTGGCTCGACGACCATCCCGAGGTGTTCGCCGGCGTGGAGGAGCGCGACGAGTGACCGCCGTCCGTCCGTCGCTCCGGCTCGAGAAACGTCTGCTCGCCGAGGGCCGCGTGACGGTCATCGGCATGGACGAGGTCGGCCGTGGCGCCATCGCCGGTCCGGTCGGCGTCGGTGTGGCCGCGGTGACGCTCGACATCGGTCGTGTGCCCCAGGGGCTCGCTGATTCCAAACTGCTCTCCGAAGCGCGCCGCACCGACCTGGTGCCCGTCGTGCAGCGTTGGGCACGCACGGCGGTCGGCATGGCATCGGCGGACTTCGTCGACCAGCAGGGCATCGTCCCGGCCCTCGGCGCAGCGGGTGCGCAGGCGCTCGGCTCCCTGGTCGCCGACGGGGTGTCGCTCGACGGCGCGGTGGTGGTGCTCGACGGTTCGTTCGACTGGTTGAGCCGCGCCCTGCCCGCGTCGCTCCGTCCGGCAGCCGATCCGCTCGAGGTCGTCGTCCGGGTCAAGGCCGACCGCGACTGTGCCTCGGTGGCCGCGGCGTCGGTGGTGGCGAAGGTCGCCCGTGACGCGCTCATGGTCTCGGCGCACGACGAGGCTCCGCACTACGGGTGGGTGTCGAACAAGGGCTACGGGTCGACGGCGCACTACGACGCGATCCGGACGATCGGGGCGCACGCGCTGCACCGGAAGTCCTGGTTGCACCAGGCTTCGAGCGTCGCGCTGGACGGCTTCGACCAACTCGACGCCGTCGCGGGTTGAGCCCGTCGCCCGCTCGGCCCTGGGTCGCCGTAGACTGTGGGCGCAATGGATGAGGACGAATTCGACGACTACGACCGCGAGGTCGAGCTGGCCCTGTACCGCGAGTACCGAGACGTGGTGTCGCAGTTCCGTTACGTGGTCGAGACGGAGCGCCGTTTCTACCTGGCGAACGAGGTCGAACTCGTGCGCCGTGACACGGAGCACGACTTCTACTTCGAACTGACGATGAACGACGTCTGGGTCTGGGACGTCTACCGTTCCGACCGGTTCGTCAAGGGTGTCCGGGTACTCACGTTCAAGGACGTGAACGTCGAGGAACTCACGACGCGGGAACTCGAACTGCCGAAGGAACTCGCACTCGACGAGTGATCGTCAATTTACTTTCTTCTGCTTCTTTCTGGGTGAATCGCCGCTGATCCGGACCGGCGGTGAATTGTTCGCGCTATTCTGATGGGGATTTAACCGCCCCACGAACAGGAGCACCCCATGGCACAGAAGGTCACCGTCCAGCTCGTCGACGACCTCGACGATTCCCCCATCACCACCGGTGAAGGTCGGACGGTCGAATTCGCGTTCGACGGCTCGTCGTACGAGATCGACCTGTCGAACGACAACGTCGACAAGTTCCGCGAGGCGATCTCCGATTACATCGCCGCAGCGCGCAAGGTCTCCGGTCGTCGCACCGGCGGCGGTTCCGCCCCGAAGTCCGCCCCGAAGCGTGGCAACTCGGAAGAGCTCGGCAAGATCCGCGAGTGGGCCAAGGAGAACGGGTACGAGGTCTCGTCCCGCGGCCGCATCTCGACGCAGGTGCAGGAAGCCTACGCAGCAGCGCACTGACGCTCGTCGCAGCAGGACCCGGGTGATCTCGATCGCCCGGGTCCTTCTTCTTTCCTCCACAGAGGGCAATTCGGCCGTGCTGATTCCACAGACTCTCCGACTCCGCCGATCGGGGCGTTCGTTCCGGAGATCGTTGTCGTGGAGGCAACGACATGGAACAAGACGTGCAACGTCCACCGGGGCGGTCGCTCCGGAACGGTCGACTCGGACGATTCGGTGAAGAACGAGCGGTGGTCTGGCTCGAGGCGCGGGGATTCCGCGTGCTCGAGCGGAACTGGCGGTGTGCCCGGGGCGAGATCGACATCGTCGCGTGGGATTCCTGCACACTCGCGTTCATCGAGGTGAAGACCCGTTCCGGGGCCGCGACCGGCCACCCGTTCGAGGCGATCACCGCTGCGAAGCTCACCCGGATGCGACGACTCGTGCCCGAGTGGTTCGACGCGCATCCCGAGGTCTCGGCGCGCGCGGTCCGGGTGGACGTCGTCGCGGTCCACGTCGACGGTCCCCGCACGGTCGTCGAGCACCTGGCGGGTGTGCTGTGACGGGCATCGGTCGCGCTGCCGCGGTCGCGCTGCTCGGGGTCACCGGTCGCCGTATCGAGGTCGAAGCGCACCTGACCAGTCAGCTCCCGGCGTTCAGCATCATCGGTCTGCCGGACACCTCACTGGGAGAGGCACGGGAACGCGTGCGATCCGCGGCGACGAACGCGGGGTGCCCGCTGCCCGCACGTCGCATCACCGTGAACCTGACCCCGGCGGCGATCCCGAAGCGCGGTTCGGGGTTCGACCTCGCCATCGCGATGGCCGTGCTCGCCGGAGCCGGTCTCGCGCCGGACGTCTCGGAGCGCATCGTCTACATCGGCGAGCTCGGGCTCGACGGGCGGGTTCGTCCGGTCCCCGGCGTCATCCCGATGCTGGTCGCCGCGCGCGACGCCGGTGCGGACCGCGTGGTGCTGCCCGTCGGCAACCTGACCGAGGCCCGCGTGGTCGGCGGGGTGCGGATCAGCGGCGTGGACTCGTTGCGGGCGGCGGCGATCGACGCCGGGGCGCTCCTGCCGGCGGTCGAGGTCGATCCGGTGCTGCCGGTCCCGGTCACGTCGGTGCCGCGTCCCGTGGCCGAGCTGTCGGACGTCGTGGGGAACCCGGTCGGCGTCCGAGCCCTCATCGCCGCGGCGGCCGGGGGACACCACGCACTGCTGCTCGGGCCACCGGGCGCGGGCAAGACCATGCTCGCCGAGCGGCTGCCCGGGTTGCTGCCCGACCTCGACGACGAGACCGCGCTCGAGGTCGCCGCGGTCCGGTCCGTCGCCGGGCTGGGTCCCGCCTCGTGGAGCACGAAGCCACCGTGGGAAGCCCCGCACCACTCCGCGTCGGCGGTCTCGCTCATCGGCGGCGGGTCGGGGGTCCTGCGCCCCGGAGCCGTGTCGCGCGCCACCGGGGGCATCCTGTTCCTCGACGAGGCGCCGGAGTTCCCGCGGGCCGTCCTCGACGCGCTCCGGCAGCCGCTCGAGTCCGGTCGGATCACGATCCACCGTGCGGCGGGTGCAGCCGAGTTCCCCGCACGCTGTCAGGTCGTCCTGGCAGCGAACCCCTGCCCGTGCGGCAACGCCGGTGGTGCGCACGGGCAGCCGTGCGAGTGCTCGGCGAGCACCGTGCGCCGGTACCTCGGTCGGATGTCGGGGCCACTGCTCGACCGGATGGACATTCGGGTGCTGGTGCCGCGGGTGACGACGGGTCGGATGCGGGACGCGGACGGCAGCACCCCGACGACGGCGGTCGCCCGTGCGGCGGTCGCGGCAGCCCGCGCCCGGATGGCGGAGCGCCTGCACGGGACGGGATGGTCGCGCAACGCCGAGGTCACCGGGGCGTGGCTCCGGGCCGAGGGGCGCATCGAACCGGGGTCGACGGCAGACCTCGACCGGGCTCTCGACCTCGGCACCCTGACCATGCGCGGCTGGGACCGCGTGATGCGACTGGCGTGGACGCTCGCCGACCTCGATGCGGTGGAGCGGCCCACGGGTGCGCACGTCCGCGGTGCCCTCGCGTTGCGGAGCGCGCTGTGATCCCGGCGGGCACGGAGCTCCTCGACACGGTGGCGCGCCTGCTCGGGCCGAGCGGTGCCGCGGTGGACCCGGTGCAGGCCGCGGCGCGGGTCGCGTGGTCGGCCGTCGTCGAACCGGGGGACTCCGTCGCCGGCGAGCTCCTCGCCGGCCTCGGACCGGAGCGTGCGCTCGGTGCGGTGCTGCTCGCCGCGGACGAGGATTTCGATTCGCTGCTGGGATGCTGCGTCGACGCCGAGGTGCCGGGTGCGGAGGACCCAGCGGTGCTGCTCGGTGTGCTGCAGACCGCGGTGGAACGGTGGCGGCCCCGATTGGCCACTGTCGAGGTGGGCGACGTGCTCGCGGCGGCCGGTGCGGTCGGAGCCGGTCTGCTGGTCCCCGGGAGCGACGGGTGGCCGTCGGCGATGGACGACCTCGGGCCGCACGCCCCGGTGGTCCTCTGGACGCGCAGCTCGGGGGCGCACCTCGGCGACGGAATGCCGGCGCTCGGGGTCGTGGGGTCCCGGGCGAACACGGTGGCCGGTGCCGAGGCTGCGGCGGAGATCACCTCGACGGCGGCGGACGCCGGGTGCCGCATCGTGAGCGGGGGTGCCTACGGCATCGACGCGGTGGCGCACCGTGTCGCCGTCGCCGCCGGGACGCCCACTGTGGCGGTCCTGGCCGGCGGCATCGACCAGCTCTACCCGGTGGGGAACGCGCAACTGCTCCACAACGTGGCCCGGCAGGGGGCGTTGCTCGCCGAGTCGGCACCGGGGACACGACCGACGCGGTGGCGCTTCCTCGCCCGGAACCGGCTGATCGCCGCGCTGGCCGACGTCACGGTCGTGGTCGAAGCGGGCGCCCGGTCCGGGGCGCTCAACACGGCCCACCACGCCGCACAGCTCGGCCGGCCCGTGTTCGCGGTGCCGGGAGCGTTCGCGTCCTCGGCCTCGGTCGGGTGCCATCGGCTCATCGCGCAGGGGCGGGCGCAGATCGTCGTGCACCCCGGGGATCCGGCAGCGGCGGCGAGGCCCGCGACCGGGACCAGCGGGGGAGCGGTGCCGGACGAACCGCTCCTGTCCGGCAGGCAGGACCCCGAGGTGCTCCGGGTGCTCGACGCGCTCGGCCGTCGCGCCCTGCCCGAGGCCGAGATTGCCCGCCGGGCCGGCATGTCGACGGCCGACGTCGCCGACGCGCTCGCGCTCGCACAGCTGCAGGGACTCGTGGTCGCCAGCGGCGGCGGGTGGGGTCGGGCATGACGTCGGGTCGCCGTACGCTGGCGTCGTGGTTGCGCGGACGGACGGTCGACTCGTGGTGGCGGTGGACGCCTTCCTCGGCCACGCCCGGCACGCGCGTGGCCTCAGCGAGCAGACCCTCCGCGCGTACGCCAACGACCTCGAGCAGCTCGTGGCGTTCGCGGACGGTCGCGGCATCGACCGCGTCGCCGACGTCGAGCTCGAGCTCCTGCGCGACTGGCTGTGGGATGCCGACCACCGGGGGCTCGCCCGGTCGACCATCGCCAGGCGGTCTTCGTCCGTGCGGGCGTTCACGCGTTGGGCGAGCGAGACCGGGGTGACGACGACCGACGCCGGGGTCCGGCTCCGCGCCCCGAAGGGTGGGGCACACCTGCCTCGCGTGGTGTCGGCCGACCAGGTGCGCGCCCTGCTCGACGGACTCGGTTCCCGGGCGGCGACGGACGACCCGACGGCGCTGCGGGACCTGGCCCTCGTCGAGCTCCTGTACGCGGCGGCCATCCGGGTCAGCGAACTCGTCGGGATCGATGTGACCGACGTCGATCGCGGACGCTTGACCGTGCGGGTGCTCGGCAAGGGCGGCAAGGAACGCGTGGTGCCGTTCGGGGTTCCGGCGCGGGACGCACTCGAGGCGTGGCTCGAGCGCGGACGGCCCACCCTCGCCGCACGGGCGGAGGGGCCTGCAGGCACGGCGCTGTTCCTCGGCGACCGTGGTGCCCGACTCGGCGTCCGCAGTGCCTACCGCGTGGTGGCGCGGTTGCTCGGTGACCTGCCGGGCGAGGGCCCGAGCGGTCCGCACACCTTCCGGCACACCGCGGCGACGCACCTGCTCGACGGCGGAGCGGACCTGCGCGCGGTGCAGGAACTCCTCGGTCACGCCAGCCTCGGGACGACGCAGATCTACACGCACGTGTCGTCGGCCCGGCTGCGTGAGGTCTACCGGACGGCGCACCCGCGCGCCTGACCCTGCGCCGACGTGCGTCCGGTCCGGTTCCGGTCGGTTCCCGGTCGGTCCCGGTCGGCTCCGCTCACCCGGGCCAGGCCGACTCGGGCAGCAGCACCGGCCACTCGGCCGGTGGCAGGTACGCCATCGGGTCGACGTAGCGACCGTCGACACGAGCACCGAGGTGCAGGCACGGCGCCGACGCCGGACAGTGCCCGACCGAGACGCGCCCGACCGGCGCGCCCTGCACGACCTCGTCCCCGGCGGCGACCAGGGGTGTCACCGAGTCGAGCGTGCTGACCAGCCCGTCGCCGTGGTCGATGGTCACGACGGTGCGGCCACCGACCGCGCCGGCGAAGGCCACGGTGCCGTCGTCCACCGCCGAGGCAGGGCTGCCGAGGGCGGCCGGGACGTCGAGGCCCCGGTGGCCGGCGGCGTAGTCCGAGGACGGTGCCTCCCATGCGCGCTCGACCACCCGCGATCCGGTGGGCCAGACCCAGCGAGCCTCGACCCGGCGCGGCTCGGTCACAGTGTCCACCGACGCCCCGGCACCCACCGACGCCCCGGAGCCCGCCGTCGCCCCGCCTCCCGTCGACGGCGCGGCACCGAACACCACGGTCCCGCTCGGCACCGTCCCGCTCAGCAGCGCAACGCACACCACCACGGACAGCAGGACGGGACGTGCGCTCGATCGCATGTCCCCAGCCTGGGCAGTGGAACCCGGCCCCGGGGCGGACGGGGGCGATCTGTGGAGGGGGAGTCGCGCCTCCAGGCCTGGGGAGGAACGTGCGGCCGACGGAAGCGACAGAATCGACGTCGTACGACGGCGACAGTGTCGTCCAGCGTCGGCGCGCAGGGCCCGCCCGTCCCGATCACGCCCCGGTTATGACCAGATCCCGAGCGAGGAGTACAGTCGGGGCCGCTCCGGAACACGCAACGCCGCTCGGACGGCGAACCAGCCGACCGCCGGGGCACCGTGCTGCACACCGGCACGGCGGCAGAACCCAGGAGCATCGTGTCCACCACGACCACCGGGCACGGCGAAGACCGTGCGTTCAAGGGGAAGGTCACCCTGTTCGCCATCGCGGCGGCGGTCGGTGGCTTCCTGTTCGGCTTCGACTCGTCCGTCATCAACGGCGCCGTCGACGCGATCAAGGGCGAGTTCAACCTCTCCGACGCGGCCAGCGGCTTCGCCGTCGCCTCGGCCCTGATCGGCTGTGCGTTCGGCGCCTACTTCGCCGGCCGCCTCGCCGACCGCTACGGCCGCACCCGGATCATGTTCTGGGCCGCCGTGCTGTTCTTCGTCTCGTCGATCGGTTCGGCGTTCGCGTTCGCGACGTGGGACCTCGTGATCTGGCGTCTCGTCGGCGGTCTCGGCATCGGTACCGCCTCGGTCATCGCACCGGCGTACATCTCCGAGGTCTCCCCGAAGGCGATCCGCGGACGGCTGGCCTCGTTCCAGCAGCTGGCGATCACGCTCGGTATCTTCGCCGCGCTCCTGTCCGACCAGCTGTTCGCCGTCACCGCGGGCAGCGCCTCGGCCGAGGTCTGGGGTCTCGCGGCCTGGCGCTGGATGTTCCTGGTCGGGGTGATCCCCTCGGTGGTCTACGGCGTCCTGGCGATCACGCTGCCGGAGTCCCCGCGCTACCTGCTCACCAAGGGTCGTGCTGACGACGCGCGCGTGGTGATGGGCAAGATCGTCCCGCGCGACACCGTGAACACGAGCCTGGAGGAGATCCAGGACGGCATCGAGAAGGAAGCCAACGAGAAGAAGGGCTCCATCCGGGGCAACCGCTTCGGGCTCCAGCCGATCGTCTGGGTGGGCATCATCCTGGCCGTGCTGCAGCAGTTCGTCGGCATCAACGTGATCTTCTACTACTCGACGACGCTCTGGCAGGCCGTCGGCTTCAAGGAGGAGGACTCGTTCCTCATCTCCACGATCACCTCGGTGGTCAACGTCGCCGTGACCTTCATCGCGATCTTCCTGGTCGACAAGGTCGGCCGCAAGCCGCTGCTCGTCGCCGGCTCGGCGGGCATGTTCGTCTCGCTCACCATGGTCGCCATCGCGTTCTCGCAGGCGACGATCGTCGACGGCAGCCCGAGCCTCCCCGGCTCGTGGGGCGTCATCGCGCTGATCTTCGCGAACCTCTTCGTGGTGTCCTTCGGCGCCACGTGGGGTCCGCTCATGTGGGTGCTGCTCGGCGAGATGTTCCCGAACCGCATCCGCGCCACCGCGCTGGGCATCGGCTCGGCCGCCAACTGGATCGCAAACTTCATCGTCACGATCTCGTTCCCGGTGCTGTCCGGCTTCAACCTGACGGTCACCTACGGCATCTACGCGCTGTTCGCGTTGCTGTCGCTGTTCTTCGTCATCGCCAAGATCCCGGAGACCAAGGGCCGCTCGCTCGAGGAGATGGGCATCTCCGCCGACGGCGACACCGTGGACGCCAAGGCCTGATCGGCCGGTCGCGCACCGCGTCCGTTCCGCACGGATCGCCGGACAGGAGGCCCGGATCACGTCAGCCGCGAGGC
The DNA here is from genome assembly GCF_001864855.1 of Curtobacterium sp. MCBA15_005. Lineage (NCBI taxonomy): Bacteria > Bacillati > Actinomycetota > Actinomycetes > Micrococcales > Microbacteriaceae > Curtobacterium > Curtobacterium sp. MCBA15_005. Next base: position 670,833 of record NZ_MJGL01000003.1, on the reverse strand, counting down.
GCGCGTGATCCGGGCCTCCCTTCTGTTAGCATCTATCCAGCAGCGTGCTGATGCGCGCTGACTTCGCGTGTCCACCAAGCCCTCACGGGCTCGGTACCCGACCACCGGTCCTGCTCTCACGAGCGGGCGGTCGCGTGCCAGGACACCAGGGACCACGACCGACGGTCGTGATCGACACAACCGCAACAGGTCCGCAGCGACGTGCGAGAGCACGGCTGCGCGCCGAGAACACAGAAGGAGGACGGCACATGGCCGTCGTCACCATCCGCCAGCTGCTCGACAGCGGCGTCCACTTCGGACACCAGACCCGTCGGTGGAACCCGAAGGTGAAGCGCTTCATCCTCGCCGAGCGCTCGGGCATCCACATCATCGACCTGCAGCAGTCGCTGGCCTTCATCGACCGCGCGTACGACTTCGTCAAGGAGACGGTCGCGCACGGTGGCACGATCCTCTTCGTGGGCACCAAGAAGCAGGCCCAGGGCTCCATCGCCGAGCAGGCGACCCGCGTCGGCCAGCCGTACGTCAACCAGCGTTGGCTCGGCGGTCTGCTCACGAACTTCCAGACGGTCTCCAAGCGCCTCGCGCGCATGAAGGAGCTCGAGGAGATCGACTTCGACGACACGACGAAGGGCTTCACCAAGAAGGAGCTCCTCATCAAGAAGCGCGAGCTGGACAAGCTCCACAAGACCCTCGGTGGTATCCGCAACCTCACGCGGACCCCGAGCGCGCTCTGGATCGTCGACACCAAGAAGGAGCACCTCGCCGTCGACGAGGCGCAGAAGCTCGGTATCCCGATCATCGGCATCCTCGACACCAACTGCGACCCCGACGAGATCACGTACCCGATCCCGGGCAACGACGACGCGATCCGCTCCGTCGGTCTCCTGACCCGCATCGTCGCCGACGCAGCGGCCGAGGGCCTGAAGACCCGCCACAACGGTGGCGACGAGGACGAGGCCAGCGAGCCCCTCGCCGAGTGGGAGCAGGAGCTCCTCGGTGGCGAGACCGCCGCCACGACCGAGGCGCCCGCCGCCCCCGTCGAGGAGAACGACGCTGATGCGCAGGTCGCCGCGAAGGAGATCGGCGAGCCGATCGCCGACGAGGCGAAGAACGCGGAGCCGACGGCCGAGGCCGAGGCAGCCGCGGAGACCACCCCCGCCGAGTGAGTCGCCGGGGCGCCGGACCCCACCGGGTCCGGCGCCCCGACTGCACTCCACTCTCCACACACGTACAGTCCAGAAAGGACTCCAGTCAATGGCAAACTTCACCGCTGCTGACGTGAAGAAGCTCCGCGAGGACCTCGGCGCCGGCATGATGGACGCGAAGAACGCGCTCGTCGAGGCCGACGGCGACTACGACAAGGCCGTCGAGCTGCTCCGTATCAAGGGTGCCAAGGCCGTCGCCAAGCGCGACGACCGTGCCACCTCCGAAGGTATCGTCGTCGCGACCTCCGAGAACGGCGCCGCCACGGTCGTCGAGCTCGCGAGCGAGACCGACTTCGTCGCGAAGAACGAGAAGTTCACCACCCTCGCCGACAAGGTGCTGGGCGCGGTCGCCGCTGCCGGTGCCGCCGACGTCGCTGCCGCCAACGCCGCACCGCTCGACGGCAAGACCGTCCTCGAGGTCGTCAACGAGTCGGCCGCCGCGCTGGGCGAGAAGCTCGAGGTCCGCACGGTCCGCCGTGTCGAGGGCTCGGCCTTCGAGATCTACCTGCACAAGACCAGCCAGGACCTGCCGCCGCAGATCGCCGTCGTCATCGCGTACGAGGGTGACAACGCCGCCGAGGCACGTTCGATCGCGCAGCACGTCGCGTTCGCGAACCCGACGTACCTGACGCGCGACGAGGTCCCGGCCGAGGCCATCGAGAAGGAGCGTGCGACCGTCGAGGCGATCACGCGCGAAGAGGGCAAGCCCGAGGCTGCGCTCCCGAAGATCGTCGAGGGCCGGGTGAACGCCTACATCAAGCAGGTGTCGCTCCTCGACCAGGACTACGCGAAGGACAACAAGATCTCCGTCGCGAAGGCCGCCGAGAACGCCGGCATCACGATCCAGGGCTTCGCCCGCGTCAAGGTCGGCGCGTAACGAACCCGTGACGGGGTCAGGAACCAACGAGGTTCCTGGCCCCGTTTTTCGCGCGCACCGGCACGGCACGCGTGCGACACATCCGCGAGTACATTTCCACGAGACCACGACGAAGGGTGCGGACCAGATGACCGACGAGAAGACCGGACGACGCCGCGTTCTGCTGAAACTGTCGGGAGAGGCGTTCGGCGCCGGCTCCCTCGGCGTGAACCCCGACGTGATCGGCACCATCGCCAAGGAGATCGCCGTCGCCGCGCGCGAGGTCGAGATCGCGATCGTCGTCGGCGGGGGCAACTTCTTCCGCGGTGCCGAGCTCTCGCAGCGCGGCATGGACCGCGGTCGCGCCGACTACATGGGCATGCTCGGCACGGTGATGAACGCACTCGCGCTGCAGGACTTCCTCGAGCAGGCGGGAGCTGCCACCCGCGTGCAGTCCGCCATCGCGATGACCCAGGTCGCCGAGCCGTACATCCCGCGGCGCGCCGAGCGGCACCTCGAGAAGGGCCGGGTCGTCATCTTCGGCGCCGGTGCCGGACTGCCGTACTTCTCGACGGACACGGTCGCGGCGCAGCGTGCGCTCGAGATCAAGGCGGACGAGGTGCTCGTCGCCAAGAACGGCGTCGACGGCGTGTACACCGCCGACCCGAAGAAGGACGCCTCGGCCGAGAAGCTGCACCACGTGACCTACCAGGACGCGCTGCTGAAGGGCCTCAAGGTCGTCGACGCCACCGCGTTCTCGCTCTGCATGGACAACGGCATGCCGATGCACGTCTTCGGCATGGAGGGCGAGGGCAACGTCCAGGCCGCGATCCGTGGCGAGCGCATCGGCACCGTCGTCAGCAACTGACCCCCGCGCTGACTAGACTCGACGCCAGTACCGAAGGAGTAACACCGTGATCAGTGATGTCCTGACCGAAGCCACCGAGAAGATGGCGAAGGCTGTCGAGGTCGCCAAGGACGACTTCTCGACCGTCCGCACCGGCCGCATCAACGCGGCGCTCTTCCAGAAGATCCCGGTCGAGTACTACGGCACGCCGACGCCGCTCGCGCAGCTCGCGTCGCTGCAGACCCCCGAGGCCCGCACGCTCATCGTGACGCCGTACGACAAGACGGCGCTCAAGGAGATCGAGCGCGCGATCGCGACCTTCCCGAACCTCGGTGCCAGCCCGACGAACGACGGCGACATCGTGCGCGTGACGATCCCGGAGCTCACCAAGGACCGCCGCAAGGAGTTCGTCAAGCTCGTGCGGACGAAGGGCGAGGACCACAAGGTCGTCGTCCGGAACATCCGCCGCAAGGCCAAGGACGACCTCGACGCACTCAAGGGTGAGATCTCCGACGACGAGATCTCGCGCGGCGACAAGGACCTCGAGGTCCTGACGAAGAAGCACGTCGACCAGATCGACGAGTCGCTGAAGAAGAAGGAAGCCGAACTCCTCGAGGTCTGATGCGTCGCTCCGACCAGGGCGATGACCGCCCCACAGCAGAGCACGGGCCCGCGTCGAGCGGGCCCGTGAAGAAGGGGCTCCGTCAGGACTTCGATGCGCGTGCACGAGCGGCGCGCACCGACTTCGAGGCGCAGCTCCGCCAGCGCAAGGCCGACTTCGGCGCGCGCAACGAGGCGCTGACCGCGCGGACCGGGCGCAACCTGCCGGCAGCGATCGGCATCGCGCTCGCGTTCGCCGTCGTGATGCTCGGCACGCTGCTCCTCTGGCCGCCGTCGTTCATGGTGGTCGCGGCGTTCCTGCTGGGCGTCGGCGTCTACGAGCTCACGAGCGCGATGCGGTTCGCCGGGCGCGACGTCCCGCGGATCCCGAGCGTCGCCGTCGCGATCGCGATCGTGCCGGCGGCGTTCCTGGTCGGGCAGGTGGCGGCGCTGTTCACCCTGCTCGGCGGCATCGTCCTGATCAGCGTCTGGCGCCTGGTCGAGGTCGCCGTCGCGCGGCAGAAGCCCCCGGCCGGCAACGTCGCCCGTGACCTCACCAACGGGTTGTTCGTCCAGGCCTACATCTCCCTGCTCGGCGCCTGCGTCGTGCTGCTCTCCGCCCAGCCGGACGGCAACCTCTGGGTGATCGGGTTCATCCTCGTCGTCGTCGCGGTCGACACCGGCGCGTACGCCACCGGGCTGAACCTCGGCAAGCACCCGATGGCACCGCGCATCAGCCCCAGGAAGACGTGGGAGGGCTTCGCCGGGTCCGTGGCGGCGAGCATCGTCGTCGGCATCCTGGTGGCCCTGTTCATGCTCGGGCTGCCCTGGTGGACGGGCGTCCTGCTCGGTGTGCTCATCTCCGGTTCGGCCACGCTCGGCGACCTGACCGAGTCGATGATCAAGCGCGACCTCGGCATCAAGGACATCTCGTCGTTCCTGCCCGGACACGGCGGCCTGCTCGACCGCATCGACAGCATCCTGCCGTCCGCCGCGGTCGCCTACGTGCTGTACCTGATCGTCAACCACTGACCGCGCTCGTGTCGGGCTGAACGCCGCACTCAGCGCGTCCAGGTTGTGCCACGGGTCCGGACTGGCAGAATGACGCCGTGGCCACCACCTTCCCGACCGCAGCCCGTTCCGCCCTCGGTTACGACGTCGACGAAGTCGAGCGTTTCCTCGAGGACGCCCGGCGCGCGTACTCCGCCGACGACAGCGCCCCCGGCATCGAGGCCGCGAAGATCCGCGCCACGGCGTTCTCGATGCGCAAGGGCGGGTACTCCACGTCGCACGTCGACGCTGCGCTCGAACGGCTCGAGGACGCCTTCGCGGCCCGTGAGCGTGAGCGGGAGATGAGCGAGGTCGGCAAGAAGGCCTGGTACGCCGAAGCGCGGACGAAGGCATCCGACGTCGTGGCGCGGCTCGAGCGGCCCGACGGCCAGCGGTTCAGCCGGGTCAACGTGCTCGGCACCGGCTACCACCCGAAGGACGTCGACGCGTTCGCCGCCCGGCTCGCCGGGTACTTCCGCGAGGGAAAGCCGCTCAGCCTCACCGAGGTCCGTTCGATCGTCTTCCGCCCGAAGCACGGCGGGTACCGCGAGGCGCAGGTCGACGCGCTGCTCGACGCCGTCGTCGAAGTGATGCTCGCTGTCCGGTGACGACGCGCTGTCCCCAGGTGCTTCGCTTTCCGTGATCGTTCCGTTACCCTGGTCCTACTCATGGGCAGGCACACGGCAGACTCAAGCTCCGACCGCGATACCCGCGAGCACCTCAGCCTCCAGGCTTCCGGTGAGCGCCGCGCGGCAATGCAGCGAACCCGTACGACGGAGACGTCGGCGTTCGGGGTGACCCCGCAGGCAGCGCCCGCGACGACGGGTCCGGTCGCCACGCCGAAGTCGGTGGCGGCGAACCGCGTGTCCGACGAGCGCGTGGCGTCCTTCGCGCACGACGCCCTCGTCGACTCTGACGAGCGTCCCGCGAAGCAGCGCACCGCGACGGTGCAGCGCCGTGCGACGCCGAAGCTCGGCAAGCCCGCCGCTTCGTCGGTGAACGGCGTGGCCCGCAAGCGCGCGACGGCCCCGATGATGTCCTTCGTCGGTGTGTTCCTGTTCGTCGGCGGCTCGCTGTTCAACCCGCTGCAGGCCGACGTGGCACAGGCCGCGGTCGACACCCCGGTGCTCGTGAAGACCCCGCCGGCGCCGCAGCAGTACACCGCGCACGGCACCTACGCCGTGGCCGCCGCCGACCGTGACGGCTACGACGTCACCGTCCCGGCCCCGAAGGTCGTCAAGCCCGTCGTCGAAGAGGACGAGGCCGACGCCGAGACCACCGACGACACCGCGGACGCCGCGGCCACCGAGACCCAGCCGGTCTCGGCCGCCAACACGCTGGCCGCCACCGCCGCGACGCCCGACCCGGGCAGCGCGCAGGCGATCGCCCTGCAGCAGGTCACGGCTCGTGGCTGGGGGACCGACCAGTACAACTGCCTGGTCTCGCTGTGGAACAAGGAGTCCGGCTGGCGCGTGAACGCCTACAACCCCAGCGGTGCGTACGGCATCCCGCAGGCCCTCCCCGGCAGCAAGATGGCCACGGCGGGCGCCGACTGGCAGACCAACCCGGCGACGCAGATCACCTGGGGTCTCAACTACATCGCCGGCGTCTACGGCACCCCCTGTGGTGCCTGGGGGCACAGCCAGGCCAACAACTGGTACTGATCGGCTGCTCGGGTGCCGCGCAGCAACCGACCGCGGCGTCCCCGTGGTCGCGACGTCGAGCCTGACGAGGAGACCACCCTCGACCGGCTGATGAGCTCGTGGAAGCGCACCGAGGTCCGTCACGGTCGCGAGTACCAGGTGCAGCCGATCTCGGCCGCGTCGGCGCAGAAGGAGTACATCTGCCCGGCGTGCGGCAGAACCGTCGTGCCCGGCACCGCCCACGTGGTCGTCTGGCGCGCGGACGGCGTGCTCGGTGACGCCGCCGACCTGGCGTCACGCCGGCACTGGCACAACCACTGCTGGAGCATCGCATGACCGATCACGACACCGAGATCCGATCCGCCACCGAGCTGCCGGCCCGGCGCACCGAGGTCGAGCTCGTCACCGACGACCACCTGACGCTCGTCGGTGAGCTCGCTGAGCCCGCCGACACCTCGGCCCGTGGAACCATCGTCACGCTCCACCCGCTGCCCACCGCGCGCGGGTTCATGGACTCACACGTGCTCAAGAAGGCCGCCGCGCGGTTGCCTGCCCTCGCCGACATCGCGGTGCTGCGGTTCAACTTCCGGTCCGTCACGTCGCCGCGCGGCACCTCCGAGGGCGTCTTCGGCGAGGGCGTGTCCGAGGGCTTCGACCTGCGAGCCGCCGTCGCCGAGGTCGTCGACCGCGGCCTGCCGACCCCGTGGCTGGTGGGGTGGTCCTTCGGCACCGAGGTGATCCTCAAGCACGCGCTCGAACACGTCGGGGCCGGCACGGTCGCCGGGGTCGTCCTGCTGTCCCCGCCGCTGCACCGTACCTCGGACGAGGAACTCGCCCGCTGGGCTGCCGTCGGGGTCCCGGTCGTGGCGCTCGTCCCGGAGCACGACGACTTCCTGCAGCCCGAGGCCGCGGCGGCACGGTTCGCACTCGCCCCGAACGTCCGGGTCGTGCCGGTCGCGGGCGCGAAGCACCTGTGGGTGGGGGAGCGGTACGTGCGGATCGTCCTTGACGCGATCGCCGACCTCGTCGTGCCGGGCAGCGCGCCGCTGCCGACCCACTGGCCGGTCTGACGACGCCCGGAAGACGCCCTGCGGCCCGCCATCTGCACCAGGTGGCACTGCCTGGAGGCGCGGGTCGCGCCTCCAGGCAGTGGACCGTCAGCGTTCGGTCGCGTCCACGTCGTCGTCAGCGTCCGCATCGGACGCTGCGGCGGGTGCCGTGCCGAGCAGGCCGGTGGCGTTGGTGAGGACCCCGCGGAGGTTCTCGAGGTACCCCGCGACGGCTTCGCGTTCGGTCCGGATCGCCGCCAGGCGGTCCTCGGCCTCGGCGATGACGCCAGCGGTGCGCTCCTCGGCGTCGGCGACCATGCGGTGCACCCGGTCCTGCGCGTCGGCGACGATGGTGCGCGCGTGCTCCTGCGCCTCGGCCGTGCTGGTGCGCTCGAGGTCGTCGGCCTCCTGCTGCAGGCGCTCGGCGCGTTCACGGGCCTCGGTCGCACGACGCGTGGCCTCGGCGAGCTGCAGGTTCGCCTCGTCCAGGTACTTCTGCGTCTCGGTCACCGTCTCGTGGTGCTTCCGCAGGTAGTCCTGCTCGGCGTCGTCACGTCGGGAGGCGAGCTCCGACTCGAGCGTCGTGCGGGCTTCGTCGCGCTCCCGGGCGATCTCGGCGCGGACCTCGTCGCGCTCCTTCACCAGGGCGGCGCGGGCGGTGTCGATCTCCTGCCGCAGGGCGGTGCGCTCGGCCTCGAGCACCCCGAGCTCGGCGGTGCGGCGGTCGGCGATCTCGGTGTCGACCTCGGCGTGCTCACGCTCGCGTCGGGCGGCGATGGCGTTCTCGTGCTCACGGAGGGCACGTTCGGCTGCCGCTTCGGCCTCCGCGCGCTCCTGCGCGATCCGGGCGTCGTGCTCCTCGAGCTCACGGGCGATCCGGTCGGCGGTCTCCTGCACCAGGCGCGCGTTCTCGACGCGGGTCTGTTCCTCGTCGACGCGGAGCTGCGCGCGGGCCGCCTCGATCTCCTGCTCCAGTGCGGTGCGGGCGGCGGCGAGTTCGCGGTCCCACTGGGCGCGGGCGGCGGCGAGTTCCTCGTCGAGCTCGCGGCGGCGGTCGGCGACCTCGGTGTCGAGCTCGGCGCGGCGACGCGTGACCTCGGACTCGAGTTCGGCGCGACCGGTCTCGAGGGCCAGCGCGTGTGCCTGCTGCTCCTCGTCACGCTCACGGTGCCAGGCGGCACGACCCTCGGTGACCTCGCGCTCGAGGGCCTCGCGTCGGGTCGTCTCCTCGCGGTCGAGGTCCTCGGTTCGGCGGGTGTGGTCGGCCTCGAAGACCGAACGGCGGTGCTCGGTCTCGCGGTCGAGCTGGGCGGCGGCGGTGCGGGCCTCGGCGGACTCCCGCTGGGCGATCTCGCGCAGCTCGGCGACCTCGTGCTCGACCTGGGCGCGCAGGGCGTTCGTCTCGCGGATGGCGATGGAGCGGACCTCGGCGGCCTCGGTCACGGCGGCACCGCGGATCGCGGCAGCTTCGTTGCGGGCGTCCTGCGTGAGCAGGCCGGCCTCGGCGCGGGCGCGCTCGACGGTGTCGGCTGCCTCGGCGCGGGCGAGGGTGAGCTCGTTGGTGGCGCGGGTGCGGGCGTCCTCGAGGGTGTCGCGCGCTTCTTCCTGTGCTTCGCGGACGGTGCGCTCGGCTTCGGCGCGGCTCGAGGCACGGAGCCGCTGGGCGTCGATGTCCGCCTGGCTGATGAGCCGGGTCGACTGCTCCTCGGCCACGCGCAGGGTGGACTCGAGGCGGGTGCCGAGTCCGCTGTACGTGGGGGTGCCGGCTTCGTCGAGCTCACCCTGCAGCTCGGAGACCCGGGCCTGCAGGAGACGGATCTCCTTCGCGGCGTCGGCGCGGTCGTTGTTCGACTTGATGAGCTCGCGTCGCAGGTCGTTCAGCGAACGCTCCACCTCGTCGCGGCGGTACCCGCGCAGCTCGGTTCCGAACTCGGCCTCGTCGTTCGCCACGTGTCGCTCCTGGGGTCGGCAGCGGGCCAGGTTCGGCCCGCGGTCGATTGTAGTGGGGGCCGGAGCGGGGCGTCTGAGTCCGGCGACAGCGCGGATTGATGCACTGTCCAGCGTTGCTCGCTATCCTGAGTCGCTGATTCGCGCGCCGACATCCCCACCCCGGCGCGGTAGGGAGAGAGTTCGTGCGATTCGTCCTGGCGATCGTCAGTTTCGTCATCGGTCTGCTGCTCGTGGCGCTGGCGGTGGGACAGCGGACCGTGTTCGCGCCGCCGTCCTCGCTCGTGGCCGAGAGCTCGACGACCAGTTCCGCCCCGGTGACGGTGATCCCGGGGACGACCCTCAACGCCAACCCCGGCTACCAGCGCATCAACGTGTCCGGCTCCGGCAAGGTCTTCGCCGCCTACGGCAAGACCGCCGACGTCGACGCCTGGATCGGTGAGGCCGAGCACACCACGCTCCGCTTCGACGCCGAGAAGGGATCCCTGGTCGGGTCGACCACTGGCAGCGAGACCAGCGTTCCCTCGCCCAAGGGCAGTGACCTCTGGTACCAGGAGTACGACGGTGCCGGGCAGTTCACCGTGCGTCTGCCGCAGGACGTCTCGGTGCTCGTCGTCAGCGACGGCAAGGCCGCGGCCCCGAGCGACGTGTCCGTCACCTGGCCGCAGGACACCGCGACCCCGGCGGTCGGTCCGCTGCTGGTGGCCGGTGGCGTGTTCGTCGTCGGAGGCCTCGTGCTGCTCGTCCTCGCGTTCCTGCACCAGCGCCGCGGCCGCGGCCCCCGTCGTCGCAGTGGGGGCAGCCGGCCGCCGCGGGTGCGCGCCTCGCGCCGGGCTGCCGCAGCCGGCGCGCAGGTGCCGCGTCCTGGTCGCCGTGGCTCGCGCGCCTTCGTCGGTGTCCCGGTGCTGCTCGTCGGTGCCCTGACCCTGGCCGGCTGTTCCTCGGACTACTGGCCGCAGGGTGGCGACCCGTCGCTCGCCACCGCGACGCCGACGGCCACTGCCACCGGGGCGGCGGACACGACCGAGCCGACGGCTGCGACCAAGCAGCAGATCACCCGCGTCGTGCAGCGCACCGCCGCCGTGGCGAAGCAGGCCGACGAAACCCGTGACAGCAGGCTCGCCGGGACCCGTTTCACGGGTGCCGCGCTCGAACTGCGCGAGGCGAACTACGCGATCCGCGCGAAGGACGCGGACGTCAAGGCGCCCCCGGCGATCTCGGCCGCGCAGGTGTGCGTCGCGCTGCCGCAGCAGACCGACAGCTGGCCGCGCACGGTCTTCACGATCGTCGCCGAGGACTGCGACGCCAAGTCGGCGCCGCAGGCCCTGACCCTGGTGCAGGACAGCGCCCGTGATCCGTACAAGGTGGCGTACGACGTCTCGCTCGAGGCCGACGCGAAGATCCCGAGCCTCGCGCCGACGACGATCGGTGCCGCACTGCTCGCGCCGGAGTCGAAGCTCCTGACGATCCAGCCCGACCAGGTCGCGACCGCGTACGGCGACATCCTGTCGAAGGACACCGCCAGCGAGTACGCCGACCTGTTCGCGACCGAGGGCGATGCGCTCCGCACCACCATCGGCAAGGCGTACAAGGACAAGAAGGCCAAGGCGCTGCCGGACACGGCGAAGATCGAGTACTCGTCCGAGGTCCCGGCCGACTCCGCCGTCGCCATCGCGACCGACGACGCCGGTGCCCTGGTCTCCGCCGACCTGGACGAGGTCGAGAAGGTGACCCCGACCGCCTCCGGCGCCGAGGTGAACACCGAGGGTGCCGTCAAGGCACTGTCCGGCGTGGACACGAGCAAGAAGGGCATCAGCGCGACCTACAGCGTCCAGCTGCTCTTCTACGTGCCGCCGGTCGCCTCGGATGGCAAAGTGGTCCTGCTCGGGTTCACACAGGGCCTGACCGCAGCGAGTGAGGTGCAATGAGCAACATCCCCCTGACCCCGTCCGGGCTCCGCGGAGCCGTGGACCTGTCGTCCCTCGTCGACCGCGCACAGCGGCCGGCCCAGCCGTCCGGTGCTCCGGCCCCGGCGGGTTCCCCTGGCGGTGCCGTCCCCGGCACCGAAGCCGGCACCGTGAACGGCGCTGACCTGACCGTCCCGTCGCTCGTGATCGACGTCACCGACGCGACGTTCCAGGACGTCCTGCAGCTGTCGACCGTCGTCCCGGTCATCGTGGACATCTGGGCCGAGTGGTGCGGGCCGTGCAAGCAGCTCTCGCCGATCCTCGAGCAGCTCACCGCGGAGTACGACGGCCGCGTGGTGCTCGCCAAGGTGGACGCCGACACGAACCCGCAGCTCGTGCAGGCGTTCCAGGCGCAGTCGATCCCGACCGTCGCAGCCGTGATCGGCGGGCGCCCGCTCGGGCTCTTCGTCGGGGCACTGCCCGAGGCGCAGGTCCGCGACGTCTACGAGCAGGTGCTCCAGGCGGCCGAGCAGAACGGCGTGACCGGTCGCGTCACCGTCGACGGCGCGGCAGCCCCCACCGACGCCGAGCAGGGCGAGCCGGAGCCGGAGCCGCTCCCGCCGCACCACCAGGCCGCGTACGACGCGATCGAGCGTGGCGACTACGCCACCGCCGTCGAGGAGTACAAGACCGCGATCCTGCAGGACCCGCACGACCAGATGGCCGTCGCCGGACTCGCGCAGGTGTCGCTGCTCGACCGGCTCAACGGTCGGACGGCCGACGAGATCCGTGCGGCAGCAGCCGCCGGTCCGCAGGACGTCCAGGCACAGCTGGCGGTCGCCGACCTCGACATCTCGGGTGGGCACGTCGACGATGCCTTCGGGCGTCTGCTCGACCTCGTGCCGACGGTGTTCGGCGATGACCGCGAGGCCCTGCGTGTCCGGCTCGTCGAGTACTTCGAGCTCATCGGCAGCGAGGACCCGCGCGTCGTCGCGGCGCGTCGCCGCCTGGCGAACGCCCTGTACTAGGCCCGCAGGGTCGGCGCGGCGAAGAAGACGCCGTCGTCACACCGAGACGCCGCCGGATCCGGCGGCGTCTCG
>NZ_MJGL01000003.1:597594-658002 GCF_001864855.1 Curtobacterium sp. MCBA15_005 | reverse complement strand
ACCGGGCCTCCCGTCTGTCGGTCGGTCGCGTCGCGGACGCTGGCCGGGCTACTGGGCCAGCTTCAGCCAGACGGCACCGAGCGGCGGGACCACGAGGTGCGCTGAGGCCGGGCGGCCCGCCCACGGGGTGTCCTCGGCGGTGACGACGCCGAGGTTGCCGACTCCGGAGCCGCCGTACTCGGCCGCGTCGGTGTTGAGCACCTCGTGCCACTCGCCAGCGGTCGGCAGCCCGAAGCGACGCTCCACCGGCACGCCGGAGAAGTTCACGAACACCGCGACCCGGTCGTCGCCGTCCTTCCGCAGGAACCCGAGGGTCGAGTGCGGTGCGTCACCGCCCTCGAGCCACTCGAAGCCGTCGGCCGTCGAGTCGTGCGTCCAGAGCGCCGGGGAGTCCTTGTACACGCGGTTGAGCTCCGCGACGAGGTCCTGCACGCCGCGGTGACCGGGCTGGTCGAGGAGCCACCAGTCGAGGCCCTTCGCCTCGGACCACTCGGCGGGCTGCGCGAACTCCTGGCCCATGAAGAGCAGCTGCTTGCCGGGGTGCGCCCACATGAACGCCAGGTAGGCACGTACGTTGGCGAGCTTCTGCCACTCGTCACCGGGCATCTTGCCGTACAGGGAGCCCTTGCCGTGCACGACCTCGTCGTGGCTGATCGGCAGCGTGAACTGCTCGCTGAACGCGTAGACGAACGAGAACGTGATCTCGTCGTGGTGGTAGCTGCGGTACGCGGGGTCGCGCTGCACGAACTCGAGCGAGTCGTGCATCCAGCCCATGTTCCACTTCTGCCCGAAGCCGAGCCCACCGGCGCTCGTCGGCTGGGTCACGCCCGGCCACGAGGTGCTCTCCTCCGCGATCATCACGATGCCGGGGTAGCGCTTGTACGCCGTCGCGTTCGTCTCCTGCAGGAACGAGATCGCGTCGAGGTTCTCGCGGCCGCCGTGGATGTTCGGCAGCCAGTCGGTGCGGGAGTAGTCGAGGTACAGCATCGAGGCCACCGCGTCGACCCGCAGGCCGTCGATGTGGAACTCCTCGAACCAGTACAGCGCGTTCGCGACCAGGAAGTTGCGCACCTGCGGCTGTCCGAAGTCGAACACGTAGGTGCCCCAGTCGAGCTGCTCGCCGCGGCGAGGGTCCGGGTGTTCGAACAGCGCGTAGCCGTCGAAGCGCCCGAGGGCCCACTCGTCCTTCGGGAAGTGCCCGGGAACCCAGTCCATGATCACGCCGATGCCCGCGGAGTGCAGCCGGTCGATCAGGTAGCGCAGGTCGTCGGGCGAACCGAAGCGCGCGGTCGGTGCGTAGTACCCGGTGACCTGGTAGCCCCACGAGCCGCCGAAGGGGTGCTCGGCGAGCGGCAGGAACTCCACGTGGGTGAAGCCGGTGTACTCCATGTGCCCGATGAGCTGGTCGGCGACCTCGCGGTACGACAGGCCGGGGCGCCACGAGCCGAGGTGCACCTCGTACACGCTCATCGGGGCGTCGTGGGTGGTGGTCTGCGCGCGGCGCTCCATCCACGCGGCGTCGCCCTCGGACCACGTGTACGTGGACTCGGTGACGACGGAGGCCGTCGCCGGGGCGATCTCGGCTTCGCGGGCGAACGGGTCGGCACGCTCCACCCAGCCGGAGTCGGTGAGGATCTGGAACTTGTAGCGCTGGCCGACGACGGCGCCGGGCCAGAACAGTTCCCAGACGCCGAGGTCGCTCAGACGGCGCATCGCGGTGGTGCGGCCTTCCCAGCCCTCGAAGTCGCCGATCACGCGGACGGCGGTCGCCCGGGGTGCCCAGACGGCGAACGCAACGCCGTCGACCCCGTCGACGGTGCGGACGTGTGCGCCGAGGTGGTGCCAGAGCTGCTCGTCACGGCCCTCGCCGAACAGGTGCAGGTCGAGCTCGCCGAGCGTCGGGGCGAACCGGTACGCGTCGTCGGTGGTCCACGTGGCGTCGTCCTCGTCCGTCGACTCGTCGTAGTCGTACTCCGACTCGACGCGGTAGCGACCGAGGGTTTCGGCGGTGGCGCCGGCCCAGAGGCCGTCGCCCTCGTGCGTGAGCTCGATGTCGTCGCCGTCGGGGCGGACGATCCGAACCGCGCGGGCCAGGTGCCGGACGACGCGGACGCTGGTGCCGCCGTCGACCGGGTGCGGGCCGAGGACGTCGTGCGGCTGGGACCAGCGGCCCTCAGCCACCTGCAGACGCAGCCAGTCCTCGATCGGAGCCGGACGCGGATCCGTGGCCGTACCGGAGGCGGCCGGAGCCGAGGCAGCAGCCTGCGCCGAAGCAGCAACGGTGGGGGCGGCCGGAGCCTCGACGGAGGCCGGCCGGACCACGGGGGCGGCGCCCCCGGTCGGTGCCGTCGGGGCATCGGACGCCGAGGCGGCTGCGACGGACGGCTGCCGCGGGTGCGTCGGGTCGGCGGGGTGCCCGGCGAGCGTGGCGGACTCCGCCACCCCGCGGTCGGGAGCCTCGCGCTGCACCGGCGGGGCGCCGGGCAGGTCCTCGTCGGGCGCGGAGACCTTCGGTTCGTACCGCGGCACGGCCGGCGGCGGAGGCGGCACCGGCGGGACGGCCGGTCCGCGCTTCGTGGGGTCGGTCGGTTCGGGGGTCATCGGTGGGGTCCTTCCACGACGAGCAGGTGCACGGGCTCCTGGAACGCATCCAGGCGGACGTAGTTCGACGCGCCCCAGGTCCAGCGCTGACCGGTCACGACGTCACGGACGTCGAACAGGCCCTCGGTCGGCAGACCGAGTGCGGCGAGGTCCAGGTGCACGGTGGTCTCACGGGCGGAGTGCGGGTCGACGTTGGCGACCACGATCACGGTGTCGGGGCGTCCTGACCGGATGTACTCGCCCGACAGGTGCTTCGAGTAGACGACGATCGCCGGGTCCTCGGCGGCGTGCACGTGCAGGTTCCGCAGCTGCCGGAGGGCAGGGTGCGCCGCACGGAAGCGGTTGAGCATCGTGACGTACGGCGCGAGCGACGCCCCCTCGGCCTCGGCCAGGGCGAAGTCACGCGGCTTGTACTCGTACTTCTCGTTGTCGATGTTCTCTTCGGAGCCCGGTCGGGCGACGTCCTCGAAGAGCTCGTAGCCGGCGTACATGCCCCACGTCGGTGCACCGGTGGCGGCGAGCGCCGCACGCACCTTGTAGCCGGCACGGCCGCCGAACTGCAGGTACTCGGTGAGGATGTCGGGGGTGTTCACGAACAGGTTCGGGCGCAGGTAGTCGCTCGTCTCGTGCGAGAGCTCCGTGAAGTAGTCCTCGATCTCGTCCTTGGTGTTGCGCCAGGTGAAGTACGAGTACGACTGCTGGAACCCGGCTTCGGCGAGCGCGCGCATCATCGCCGGGCGGGTGAACGCCTCGGCGAGGAACACGGTGTCGGGGTGCTCGTCGCGGATCTCACGGATGACGCGTTCCCAGAACCAGAGCGGCTTTGTGTGCGGGTTGTCGACGCGGAAGATGCGGATGCCGAAGGCGATCCAGTGGCGCAGGACACGCTCGACCTCGGTGACCAGGCCCTCGGGGTCGGTGTCGAACTGGATCGGGTAGATGTCCTGATAGCGCTTCGGCGGGTTCTCGGCGGTCGCGATGGAGCCGTCGGCGCGCTGCGTGAACCACTCCGGGTGCTGGGTGACCCAGGGGTGGTCGGGGGAGCACTGCAGCGCGAAGTCGAGCGCGACTTCCATGCCGGTGTTCTTCGCCGTCTCGACGAAGTCGCGGAAGTCGTCCTCGGTGCCGAGGTCGGGGTGGATCGCGTCGTGCCCGCCCTCGGGGGAGCCGATCGCCCAGGGGCTGCCGGGGTCGTTCGGCCCGGGGGTGAGCGTGTTGTTCGGCCCCTTGCGGGCGGTGGTACCGATGGGGTGGATCGGCGGCAGGTAGATGACGTCGAAGCCCATCCGGGCGACGGCGGGCAGGCGGCGGGCCGCGGTGCGGAAGTCGCCGCTCTTCCAGGAGCCGTCGGGGTTCTTCTTCGCGCCTTCGGAGCGGGGGAAGAACTCGTACCAGGCGCCGACGCCGGCGCGGGTGCGTTCGACGTCGAGCAGCTGGGTGGCGGAGTGGGTGCGGAGCGAGGTGAGCGGGGCTTCCTCGACTTCGGCGACGATGCGCGGGTCGTCGACGGCGGCCAGGCGTTCGGCCGGGTCGAGGTCGGTGTCACGGACGCGTGCGGCGGCACGGGTGGCGGCGGGGGAGTCGGTCTCCTCGGCCAGCCGGTCGAGCAGCACGGCACCGTCGAGCAGGGTCGCCTCGGTGTCGACGCCGGCCGCGATCTTCAGGCGTGCGCCGTGCAGCCAGCTCGCCCAGTCGTCGGAGTACGACTCGACGTGCCAGGTCCAGACGCCGACGTGGTCGACCTGCACGGTGGCTTCGTAGCGGTCGGTGCCGGGGGCACCGAGGGTCATGGGGACGGTGCGTGTTCCACCGTCTGGGCGTTCGAGGACGAGGTCGGCGCCGATGATGCCGTGTCCTTCTCGGAAGACGGTTGCACCGAACGTGATCACCTCGCCGTCGAATGCCTTGCCGGGGAAGCCGTTCGGCGTCCTCGGGGCGAGCTCGGTGATCGGGATGCGCCCGATCTTCGGGCGGCGGGGTCGGTCTGCGGTGGCCACGGAAGCGACGCTACCCGGCGGGCGGCTCCGCGTTCCCCGGAATCGGCCCGCTGTGGAGGGCCGGGCGCGCCGTGGAGCCTGTTGAGGACCGGACGCAAGGCCCGGGGCGGGGCCGCCACGGGCCTCCCGTCCGTCGGTCGGTCGCGACGCCGGGCCGCACCCGACTGCTCGGCGTTACGCCACCTCGAACAGGTGGATGCCGGGGCCGTAGGCGGTGAAGACCTGCCCGGCAGGTCGGAGGCGCTCGTGGTCGCGGTGCTTCTCGCTCGACCAGGCCAGGCGGTACCCGAGGACGTCCTCGCGCACCGGCAGGGTCAGGTCGCGGGTGCGGCCGCTGCCGTGCACGACCACCAGCACGCGGTCGAAGGGCTCGTGTTCGGGCGTCGACTCGACGAAGTACTGCAGGGCGCGGTGCACCGGCTGGTCCCAGCCCTCGATCGTCATCGGGTGCCCGTCCGGCCCGTACCAGGACATCCGCGAGGCCCCGGGGGTCTCCTGCCCCTCGACGCCGAAGCGGGTGGGGCGGAGGGCCGGGTGCGCCTGCCGGAACCGGGCCAACGCGGCGACGGCCTCGGTCATCGTCTCGGCGTCCTCGTCGTCGGACCAGTCCACCGGGGTCAGGTCGTCGGACACCACGTAGGCGTTGTTGTTGCCGTGCTGCGTGCGGCTCCGCTCGTCGCCCGCGGTGAGCATCGGCACCCCGGCGGACAGCATCAGGGTCGCCACCAGGTTGCGCATCGACCGACCCCGCGCGGCGCGGACCCCGCGGTCGGCGGTGTCACCCTCGATGCCGTGGTTGAACGAGCGGTTGTCGTTCGAGCCGTCGCGGTTGTCCTCGCCGTTGGCCTCGTTGTGCTTGCCGTCGTACGACACCAGGTCGAGCAGGGTGAAGCCGTCGTGCGCGGTGACGAAGTTGACGCTCGCCAGCGGGCCGCGGTCGGCGCCGAAGACACTCCTCGATCCCGACAACGCCTCAGCCAGCCGGCCGATCCCGGTCTGCGGCAGGCCGGTGCGGCGCTCCTCGGCGATGTCGGTGAGCCAGAACTGGCGGACGGTGTTGCGGAACCCGTCGTTCCACTCGCTCGTGCGCTGGCCGGCCGCGCCGAACTCCCCGGTCTTCCAGCCGTCCGGGCCGACGTCCCACGGCTCGGCGATCACCAGGGTGTCCTGCAGGTCGGGGTGGTTCCGGATGCGCTCGAGCAGCGGGTGCGACGGGTCGAACCGGTGCTCGCCGTCGCGGGCCAGGGCGGCCATCAGGTCGAAGCGGAACCCGTCGACCTGCACCTCACGCGCCCAGTACACCAGGCTGTCGACGATGAGGTCCGCCGTCGCCTCGACCGAGGTGTCGAGCGTGTTCCCGCACCCGGTGGTGTCGTAGTAGGTGTCCCGGCGGGGCGGGTCGGTCTGCGCCCAGCGGTAGCGGTTCGCGCCGTCGATGCCACGCAGGCTCGTCGTCGGACCACCCAGTCCTTCTTCTGCGGTGTGGTTGTACACGACGTCCAGGACGACCTGGATGCCGGCCTCGTGCAGCAGCCGGACCATGCCCTTGAACTCCCGCAGGACGGCGTCGGCGCCCTCCTGCTGCGCCGGCGACGAGGCGTGCGCGGCGTGCGGGGCGAAGAACCCGAGCGTGTTGTAGCCCCAGGCGTTCTGCCGGCCGGCGTCGCGGAGCCACCGCTCGGTGTCGAACGCCTGCACGGGCAGCAGCTCGAGCGTGGTGACGCCGATGCGGTGCAGGTGCGCGATGGTGCTCTCGTGGGCGACCCCGGCGTACGTGCCGCGCAGGTGCTCCGGCAGGTGCGGGTTCGCGGCCGTCAGGGTGCGGACGTTCGCCTCGTAGACGACGGCGCGGTCGAGCGGGACCTGCGGCTTCACGACGCCGCCCCAGTCGAAGGCGTCATCGACTACCACGCTGGTCCAGCGAGGGCCGACCGCTTCGCCGTCGCCGGTCGGCAGGATGCCCCGCGCGTACGGGTCGAGCAACGGACGCGTCGGGTCGAACTCGTGCCGCGGCCCGACCGGCCCGTCGACGAGCAGGTGGTAGCGGTCGCCGGGCACGATCCCGGGGACCTCGCCGGTCCACACGTCCGTGTCCGGCACACGCTCGAGCGGGTGCCGCGTCGGTCGGCCGTCGGAGCGGTCTTCCCCGTCGGCCCCGTCGGCGCTTCCCGCGCTCGCCACCACCAGGACGACGTCCGTCGCCGTCGCGGACCGCAGGGTGAACCGGGGGACGGTCCCGCCCAGGGAGAACCCCGGCGTGAGGTCGATCGCTGTCTCGTGCACGCGACAAGGGTACGAGGACCGGCGCGTATCCTGGACACTGCTCGATCCAGGGGGTGCATTTGTCGGTCTACCTCGACCACGCCGCGACGACGCCGATCCTGCCGGAGGCGCTCGCCGCCTTCACCGATGCCCTGGGCACCGTCGGCAACCCGTCGTCCATCCACAGCGCCGGTCAGCGCGCCAAGATGCTGCTCGAGGACGGCCGCGCCGCCGTCGCCCGGTCGCTCGACGCCGACCCGGTGGAGGTCGTGTTCACCTCCGGCGGCACCGAGAGCATCAACCTCGCCGTGAAGGGCCTGTTCTGGGCTCGCCAGCGCGACCGCCAGCGGCCCCGCATCGTCGTCCCGGGTGGCGAGCACCACGCCACCGTCGACACCCTGACCTGGCTGGAGACCCACGAGGGCGCCGTCATCGACGTGGTCCCGTTGGACGCGCAGGGTCGCGTCGACCTCGCCGGACTGGAGGCGCGGCTCGCCGACGCCTCGGACGTCGCCCTGGTCACGTTCCTGTGGGCGAACAACGAGGTGGGCACCATCCAGCCCGTGTCGCGGATCGTCGAGCTCGCGCACGCCGCCGGCGTGCCCGTGCACAGCGACGCGGTCGCCGCCTACGGGCAGGTGCCGGTGTCGTTCGCCGGGTCCGGCCTCGACGCCCTCAGCGTCTCCGCGCACAAGGTCGGCGGGCCCGTCGGCATCGGTGCGCTCGTGCTCGGACGGAAGGCCACCGTCGAGCCCCTCATCCACGGTGGTGGGCAGCAGCGGCAGGTGCGCAGCGGCACGCAGGACGCCCCGGCGGCTGCGGCCTTCGGCGTGGCGGCCGGCGCGGTCGTCGCCGAGCCGATGCCGCACCCGTCGCTCGTCGCCCTGCGGGACCGGCTGATCGCCGGGGTGCGTGCGGCTGTGCCGTCGGCGGTGCTGATGGGGGACCCCGTCGACCGGCTGCCGGGCAACGCGCACTTCACGTTCCCCGGGTGCGAGGGCGATTCGCTCCTGTTCCTGCTCGACGCCGCCGGGGTCGCGGTCTCGACCGGGTCGGCGTGCCAGGCCGGCGTGCCCGAGGCGTCGCACGTGCTGCTCGCGATGGGGCTGTCCGAGCAGGACGCCCGTGGTGCGCTCCGGATCACGCTCGGCCACACCACGACCGATGCCGACGTCGACGCGTTCCTGGCGGCGCTGCCGGATGCCGTCGCACGGGCTGGTGCCGCGGGGATGGCATCGAGGGAGCCGCTGCTCGGGCGGTAGGCCGCCCGCGATCCCGACGGTTGACTCCCGCAGTGATCGGGCCGCTAATATTCCAGCATGCACGACGGAGCGGTCGGAGCGTGACGGCGCAAGCGGAAGGAGTCGGTCATGATGAGCAGGTCAGCCCGAGCCGCCGTGCTCGCGATCGGGGCCGCGTTCGCGGTCGCCGGGATCGCACTGGTCGGTGTCGCTTGGTTCGCTTTCGCCCCCGACGACCCGGCGGCGATGACGCTGACGGTCGGCGCGTTCCCCGTCATCGGTCTGGGCGCCGTTGCCCTGCTGGCCGTCGTGACATCCGACCGTCGCAGGCGGAACTAGCCGCGGACAGGGTCGGGCTCTGCACCGAAGACGAGCAGGACCGCGCGCTCGCCGCGAGCAGACCCGTTCCAGCCGGGGCGCGACGATCACTCGGCGGTGCCTCGCGACGCAGCCCGAGCGCCCGACGCGATGTTCACGGGGGATCGCCACCGAGCCGCATCGTTGTGATACTTGGACATGCTCGAGTTGGTGAGACCGCAGACGGCGTTGTACGAGGCGTGGGCTGAAGCGCATGCCGAGTGGGGGCCGGGCGCGCACGAGGACGGGTTCGGGATCACCACCCACGACGCCGTCGGTGACGAGGACGGGTTCCGCACCTGGGTCGGCCGACTGCACGCCAGACCCGGGGCGCTCTGGTGGATCGTCGAGGACGGACGCGTCCTGGGCGGGATCGCACTCCGGGCACCGGGAGACGCCGCCGGAGTGCAGCGGTTCGGCCACGTCGGGTACGGGATCCGACCGTCGGCGAGGGGCCGAGGCGTGGCGACCTGGGCGCTGGGCCAGGTGCTCGCGCACGCCTCGCGCGTCGGGATCGACCCGGTGATCACCGTCTGCCGCGATGACAACGACGGCTCCATCGGGGTGTTGGAGCACTACGACGCCGTCCTGCTGTCGACCGAGCGCCGCGGGGGCGTGCGGCTGCGGCGGTACGCGATCGCCAGGTCGCACCGGAGGCCCGGGTAGCGAGGGGCGGGCGGTGATCCCCGAGGAACACGTGTCGCCGTCTCACGCGAACCCGCGCTCAGTGGATGCCCGGTCGATCCGGTCCTGGTGCCGCTGTCGACGTCCCCGTGACCAGCGGGACGGACCTGCGCCGGGCCTCCAGGTCGGCCTTCCGGGTGCGCGCCGGGCAGGCGGGCGCGCTGGGACCCCGGACCGTCGGCGACGCCGTCGTCAGCGGTCGCCGTCCGTCGGTCTCGGACCGCTCGTGGTGCGCCGCACCACGAGTGACACCGGCACTCGGTGCACGCGCGGCTCCGGGTCTCGCCCCTGCACGCGTTCACCGAGCCACCGTGCCGCCTGGGCCCCGATCGCGAACGTCCCGTTGTCGACCGTGGTGAGCGAGATGTGCCGGATGCTGCCGAGGTAGGTGTCGTCGTACCCGACGAGTGACACGTCGTCCGGGACGACGAGGCCGAGGTCGTCGGCGGCGGACAACGCGCCGATGGCGACGAGGTCGTTGTAGGCCACGAGCGCGGTCGGACGGTCGGCCGTGCCCAGGACTCGTCGGGCCGCCGCGTACCCGCTCTCCTCGCTCATGCCGGCCGGCACCACGACGGCGTCGGCACCGTGGCGGGTCATGGTCGCGCGGAAACCCTGCTCGCGGAGCTCTCCGACGCGCCCCGGGCCGACGAGGTGACCGATCCGGGTGTGTCCGAGCGCGAGGAGGTGCTCGGTCGCGATCGATGCGCCGGCATGGTCGTCGTTCACGACCACGTCGGCGTGCAGGTCGTCAGGCTCGTACGTCCCAGCGAGGACCACCGGCACCTCCTGGACCGCCCGACGGAGGGCGGCGTCGTCCTCTGTGGTGCCGACCACGACGATGCCGTCCACCTGTTGTCGCAGGAGCATGTCGACGGGCGAACCGCCCACG
Source organism: Curtobacterium sp. MCBA15_005 (assembly GCF_001864855.1). Lineage (NCBI taxonomy): Bacteria > Bacillati > Actinomycetota > Actinomycetes > Micrococcales > Microbacteriaceae > Curtobacterium > Curtobacterium sp. MCBA15_005. The sequence goes on along the minus strand of NZ_MJGL01000003.1, from coordinate 647,968 downwards.
CGCCGTGTGGTCGCCGAGTCGACCAGGATGGGTGCCAGTCCGACGGTGTCGAGTGTCGCGGTGAGGCCGGCGAGCAGGTCGACGAACCAGGGGTTCCGCAGGTCGTTCAGGAGCACTCCGACCGTGCCCGTCCGCTGCTCGCCGAGGCTCCTGGCTGCGCGGTTCGGTCGGTAGCCGAGTTCGTCGACTGCTCGTTCGACGGCCGCCCGACGGGCGTCGCTGACCCCTGGGTCGCCGCGGAGCGCGAGCGAGACCAGCGACTTCGAGACCCCGGCGCGCTCGGCGACGTCCCGGATGGTCGGAGCGTGGTTCGGTCTCGACATGAGAGCAGGCTAGTCCTATTCTGGACCGGTCCAGACTGTTCCAGTGCTGTCCAACGAAGCGAGCGCAGATGCCCCCGAAGATCTCCATGAACGTCACGACGACGTTCCACGGCAACGTCGTCCAGGACGTCCGCCTCGCGAAGGAGGCCGGCTACGGCGGCATCGAGCTGCAGAGCCCGAAGCTCTACCGGTACCTCGACGCCGGGTACGACGTCCAGACACTGCCGCCGCTGCTCGAGGGTCTCGAAGTGACAGGGCTCGGTGCCGTGCTCGACATCGAGCGTCAAGGTGCCGGTCGCGACGACTTCGTCGCGGAGGTCGAGCGCATGTGCGGTGTGGCCACCGCCGTCGGTGCGCCCATCGTGCAGCTGTGCACCGGGCCGGTCGATTCCGCGGTCGTCCGTGACCACCGCGCTGGCCGACTGGCCGATGACGACACCCGGTACCGGGCGACGCTCGGACTCGACGAGGACGCAGCGGTCCGCATCACCGGTGCGAACGTCCGTCTGGCGGCGGACATCGCCGCGGATCACGGGCTCGAGGTCTACCTGGAGCCCCTCGCCTGGGCGCACCTCAACCGATGCCGGCACGCGCTGGACATCATCGAGGAGGCCGGGCGCGACAACGTGGGGATCGCACTCGACACCTGGCACTTCTGGACGACCGGGGACACGCTGGCCGAGGTCCGAGCGCTGCCCGCGTCGGTCATCAAGGCCGTCCACCTGTCGGACGGGTTCGACCTGGACCGCGACCGGACGGTTCCCGACCAAGCCGTCCACCGGAACGTCGTCATCGGGGGCGGTGCGATCCCGCTGCAGCAGTGGGTCGACGCGATCAAGGCGACCGGGTACGACGGATGGTGGGTCACCGAGATGTTCTCCGACCGGGCGAACGAACAGGATCCCGCCGTCGTCGCACGCACCATGCACGACCTGACCGCGATCCTGGTGGGCTGATCATGACGCAACGCTTCGCACTCGTCGGTGCCGGGTTCATCGGCGGCGTGCACGCCGCGTCCCTCGCAGCGCACCCCGACGTCGACTTCGTGGGGATCCACGACGTCGACCGTGACCGCGCTGCATCGCTGGCGGCACGGCACGGCACGTGGGCGCTCACCCAGGACGAGGCGTTCGACGCGGCGCAGGTCGACGCGGTCTTCGTCGCTTCCTCCACCGACACGCACGCGCAGCACCTGCGCGCTGCCGCCGACGCCGGGATCGCCGTGCTCTGCGAGAAACCCATCGCTGCCGGGTACGCCGACGCGGTCGCGGTGGTGGAGCACGTGCGTGCCAGCGGCGTGCCGGCGATGCTCGACTTCAACCGGCGGTGGGATCGCGACCACGCCGAGTTGCAACGCATCGTCGCCGCGGGGGAGATCGGTGCTGTCGAACTCGTCCAGCTCAGCTCCCGCGGCCCGTCCCTGCCGCCACTCGACTACCTGCGGGTCTCCGGCGGCCAGCTCCGCGACCAGACCGTGCACTTCTTCGACCTCGTGCGGTGGATCACCGGCGAGGACCCGGTGACGGTCGCGGTCGCGGGTGCGGCGCTCGTCGACCCGGCCATCCGCGAGTTCGGCGACGTGGACACTTCGGTCATGACCCTCACGATGCCCTCCGGCGCGCTCGTGCAGATCGACAGCGTGCGGCGCACCGGCTACGGCTACGACGAGCGCATCGAGGTCATGGGGTCGTCCGGACTCGTCGAGTCGCGGCGGAACCACCGCGGGAACGTCGCTCGCTACACCGACGGGCAGATCGTCGCGGACGGACTCCACGACGGCTGGTTCGAGCGCGTGCAGCCCACCTACGCCGCGACGCTCGCCGCCTTCGTCGCGTCGCTCGAGTCCGGATCCGAGCCGCCGGTCTCCCTGGAGGACGGGCTCAGGGCCCAGGCCATCGCCGAGGCAGCCACTCGTGCCCTGTCGTCGGCACGGACGGAGCACATCGACTACTGACCCCGGTCGGCCGAGTCGGACTCGCGCCGGTAGGATCGATGACCATGGTCGAACTGGACTTCACCGAGCAGCTCTCCGCCCTTCGCGAGACCTTCGGCAACATCCGCTCGGTGGTCGACGTCGACCGCCTGCAGCGTGAGATCGCCGACCTCAGCGAGCAGGCCGGGGCCCAGGACCTCTGGGACGACGTCGACCACGCGCAGCAGGTGACGAGCGCGCTCTCGCACCGCCAGTCGGAGCTGAAGAAGATCACCGACACCGAGCAGCGCATCGACGACCTCGAGGTGCTGGTCGAGATGGCGAACGAGGGCGACGACCAGGAGTCCGCCGACGAAGCGCTCGCCGAGCTCAAGGCGATCCAGAAGATGATCGGCGACTTCGAGGTGCAGACGCTCCTCGACGGCGAGTACGACGACCGTCCGGCCGTCATCACGATCCGCGCCGGTGCGGGCGGTGTCGACGCGGCGGACTTCGCCGAGATGCTCCTCCGCATGTACCTCCGGTACGCCGAGCAGCACAACTTCAAGACCACCGTGATGGACACCTCGTACGCCGAGGAAGCGGGCATCAAGTCCGCGACGTTCGAGATCGACGCCCCGCACGCGTTCGGCACGCTGTCGGTCGAGGCCGGCACCCACCGCCTGGTGCGGATGTCGCCGTTCGGTGCCGCCGGCAAGCGCCAGACGTCCTTCGCCGCGGTCGAGGTCATCCCGCTCATGCCGGAGACCGCTGTCATCGACATCCCTGAGAACGACATCCGCGTCGACGTGTTCCGCTCGTCGGGCCCCGGCGGGCAGTCCGTCAACACGACCGACTCCGCGGTGCGCCTGACGCACATCCCGACCGGCACCGTCGTCTCGATGCAGAACGAGAAGTCGCAGATCCAGAACCGTGCTGCCGCCATGCGCGTGCTGCAGTCGCGCCTGCTCCTCCTGAAGAAGGAAGAGGAGAACGCGAAGAAGAAGGAACTCGCCGGCAACATCACGGCCAGCTGGGGCGACCAGATCCGCTCCTACGTCCTGGCGCCGTACCAGATGGTCAAGGACCTCCGGACGGAGCACGAGGTGAACAACCCCTCAGCCGTGTTCGACGGCGATCTGGACGGCTTCATCAACGCGGGCATCCGCTGGCGCAAGCAATCCGCCGCCGAGTAGGGGTTCGTGAGCCGCGCGCCTCGCTTGCTTTCCAAGCGCGGCGACCTACCCTGATCCGGTCATGATCAAATTCGACCAGGTCACCAAGGTCTACTCGGGCAACCCGAGTCCGGCGCTCGACAACCTCACCCTCGAGATCCTCAAGGGCGAGTTCGTGTTCCTCGTGGGCGCGTCCGGTTCCGGCAAGTCCAGCTTCCTGCGCCTCGTGCTCAAGGAGGAGAAGCCCACCAGCGGGCAGATCCACGTGCTCGGGCAGCGCCTCGGGTCCCTGGCATCGCGGAAGGTCCCGTACTTCCGCCGCAACCTCGGCGTGGTCTTCCAGGACTTCCGTCTGCTGCCGAACAAGAACGTGTTCGACAACGTGGCGTTCTCGCTGCAGGTCATCGGCAAGAGCAAGGGCTTCATCAGTGAGGCCGTGACCGACGTGCTGAAGCTCGTCGGGCTCGCCGGCAAGGCCACCCGCATGCCGCACGAGCTCTCCGGTGGTGAGCAGCAGCGTGTGGCCATCGCCCGCGCCGTCGTGAACAAGCCGGCGATCCTGCTGGCCGACGAGCCCACCGGAAACCTGGACCCCACCACGTCCGCCGGCATCATGGCGCTCCTCGAACGCATCAACCAGGGAGGCACCACCGTGCTGATGGCGACGCACGACGCCAGCATCGTGAACCAGATGCAGCGGCGGGTCATCGAGCTCTCGAACGGCACCGTCCTGCGCGACGAGCAGTCCGGCGGCTACCAGACCCAGGCCGTCCCGATCCAGCGAGGCACCGTGTCCAACACCACCGGCATCCAGACGATCCCGGGGCTCATCCGATGAGGCTCGGGCTCGTCATGTCCGAGGTCGGCTCGGGCCTGCGACGCAACGCGTCGATGGTCGTCTCCGTCGTCCTCGTGACCTTCATCTCCCTGACCTTCGTCGGCACGGCGATCCTGCTCCAGATGCAGATCAACCAGATGAAGGGGTACTGGTACGACCGGGCGCAGGTCGCCGTCTACCTGTGCACCGACACCGACACCACGGGCAACTGCACCGGCGCGAAGGCCACCGCGGACCAGCGCGAGCAGGTCCAGGCGCAGCTCGACTCGTCGACGCTCAAGCCGTACATCGAGAAGACCTACTACGAGAACCAGGACCAGGCCTTCACCCGGTTCAAGGAGCAGTTCAAGGACTCGGCCGCGACGGAGTTCGTCAAGCCGGAGTACCTGAACGAGACCTTCTGGGTGAACCTGAAGAACCCGTCGCAGGCCGACGTCCTGGTCGAGAGCCTGTCGAAGGTCGCCGGCGTGCAGAGCGTCGTCGACCAACGCGGGTACCTGCAGCCGATCTTCAACCTGCTCAACGCCTCGTCGTACACGGCGATCGGCATCGCGGCGCTCATGCTCGTGGCGGCGGTGCTGCTCATCGCGACGACGATCCGCCTGTCGGCGTTCAGTCGACGGCGAGAGCTCGGCATCATGCGGCTCGTCGGTGCGTCAAACCGGTTCATCCAGACACCGTTCGTGCTCGAGGGGGTGATCGCCGCCGCCATCGGAGCCGTCCTGGCCGGTGGCGCGATCACCGCCGTGGTCTGGTTCTTCGTCCGGAACTTCCTGGCGGAGCGCTTCACCGGCACGGCGTTCATCGGCATGGGCGATGCGGCCATCGTGGTCCCCGCGGTGATCGTGATCGGGGTGCTCCTCGCCGCAGCGTCGGCGTCGATCGCCATCCGCCGGTACCTGAAGGTCTGACGCAGCACAGCATCCGCGAGCGGGCGGCGCGCCGGGAAGGTGCGCCGCCTGCTTCGTGTTGAGTAGTCTGTAGGGCTGCGCGGAACCACCCACGCAGCGCACTGCACCGGTCACCATCGAGAGGAGTCGTCATGGCGAAGGAACGCGGGGAGAAGATCGTCGCAACGAACCGTCGCGCCCGGCACGACTACCTCATCGAGGACACGTACGAAGCGGGCATGGTCCTGTCCGGCACCGAGGTGAAGTCCCTGCGGATGGGTCGGGCTTCCCTGGTCGACGGGTACGCCTACATCGACGGTGGCGAAGCGTGGATCGACGCCGTGCACATCCCGGAGTACACCGAGGGCACGTGGAACAACCACTCGCCCCGACGGAAGCGCAAGCTGCTCCTGCACAAGCAGCAGATCGTGAAGATCTCGCACAAGACGGCCCAGGGCGGGTACACCCTCGTGCCGCTGCAGATCTACTTCCACGACGGTCGGGCCAAGATCGAGATCGCCGTCGCGAAGGGCAAGCGCGAGTTCGACAAGCGCCAGGCGCTGCGCGAGAAGACCGACAAGCGTGAGGCCGAGCGGGCCATGCGCACCCGGAACCGCGTCGGCGAGTAGCGCTGACGCATCTCCTCGGCTAGACTGAGGGACTGCTCCGACAGGGGCATTGGCAACTCAACAGCGTGACAGCGGCTCGCACGTCCGGCCCGCATGGGGATGATCGGTTTCGACATTGCCTGTGTGCCGACGGGAAGCGGGCCGAGGACCCACGGTTATCTCGTAAACGATCCGTGGAAAACAACAAGTGCCAATTCCAAGCGCACTGACTTCGCTCTCGCTGCGTAAGCAGCCCAGCACATGAAGTCCGTCGGCCAGGTGACCGTCTTCTAACCTGATCCCGACGTCATCCAGAGGACTTGCTGCACGGTTGCGCCTCAGGGCCGTGCGGGACTTGCACTGAGACTGGGCCCGTCGTCCTAGAAGCCGGTAGCAAAGGACGGGGCCGAGCAGAACGAACTATCCGGATACGCCCGTAGAAGACGTCGAATTGCAGCGATGGACGGGGGTTCGATTCCCCCCATCTCCACCATTCGCCGAACGACGAACCGCTGTCACGCTGCGCCACCTGAACGCCCCGGCACCGTCCCCTGGACAGTGCCGGGGCGTTCGCTGTTCCGCCACGTCCGAGGACTACGCTCCGGAGCAGGCGCGCAGAACACGCTCGCGTCGAACCCGAACGAGAGGTCAGCACGTGGTGCAGGAGATCGCGATCCGTGTCCGTCTGCGGGAGCAGGAACGAGTTGTGCTCAGCGAGTACGAGCGGATCGTGGGCTCCGTCGCCACGGTCGCCGGCCTCGCCGCATGGCTGCCGAACCCCGACACCCGCCTGGTCGTTCGCGGCCGCGGCGCGGAGCCGGTCCGCCTCGAGACCGTCACCTACGGCTCGGTGGTCGAGATGCTCGTCGTGCTCGACCAGCGCTCCGCCGGGGTCGAACGTGCCGCCGCCGCCATCGCCGCGCTCATCGAGTCGGTCCGCCACGAGCACGTCGCCGACGACGTCTCCGGGGTCGCCGGGGAACTCGATCGACTCGACCGCGCCGCCCCGCGCGGACGCTCCGCCGTGGAACGCGCCCTGCGCACGTTCCTCGAGGGGGCACGGTCGGACGTCCTCGCGCGCAAGGCGACCACCCGGGTGCGGACCGCGCAGGCCCTGCTCCGGCTCGCCGAGGCGGACGCGGTCCTGACGGTCGAGCGGGTCGCCGACGCCCTGGCACCGGTGCTCGAGGAGCACGCGGTCGACGTCGAGCTGGACACCGGGTCGGCCGTGGTCGTCGAGCCGATCGACGGGGTGGAGTCGCTGGAGACCGAGGCTGCGTCCGACGACGCCGACGCCTCGCAGGCGGAGCCGGAGGCCGTGTCGGCCGTCCTGCCGCTGCCGACGGGTGCGAGCAAGGCGAAGTCCAAGAAGGACGACGACAAGAAGAAGTCCAAGAAGGACGACGACAAGAAGAAGTCGAAGAAGGACGACGACGCGAAGAAGAAGTCCAAGAAGAAGAAGTAGCTCGCGGCCGCTCCCGCTAGAAGTCGAACAGGTTCGCCCGGATGCCTCCGGCGCCGTACTCCCGTCGCAGGAGCCCACGGCGCCGGAGCACGGGCACCAGGTCGCCGAACGTCCGGTGGATCTGCGCCGGGTGCAGGTCGCCCGAGAAGATGATCCCGTCGTTGTCGGCGTCGCTGCCGAGCTCCTCGATGAAGTCCGCGAACTCGTCGGCGGTCCCCACGAACCCCGAGCGTGACGCGATCCGCCCCTGCCGTGCCTTGCGGGCGAGCAGCTCCCGCAGCGGTGCGTCCGGGGTGTCCCCGAGCAGCCCGCGGATCGTGCCGGCCGAGACGTGCTCACCGAAGGTTCCGTCGGGCACCGGGGCGTCCAGGTCGAGCGCGAGCAGGTCGGTCTCCGAGTCACTCGACCACGCGATCGCCGCCGCACGCAGGGCGTCGTCGGTGGGGTGCTCGGACGCCGCGACGATGCGGTCGGCCTCCTCCGGTGAGGACACGATGACGGGCTTGAGCACGAACAGGATCCGCAGGTCCGCGGTGGACCGCCCTGCCGCCTCGGCTGCCGCGGTCACCCGGGCACGGTAGTCCGTCACCGCGGCGGCGGACAGCGGCGCGAGCGCGAGCTGCACGTCCGAGTGGGTGCCGGCGAACGCGAGCCCTCGGCCCGAGCCACCTGGGGACACGACCACGGGGTCCGACGCCAGCGGCAGGGCGTTGAGCGGACCGTCGGCGGTGAAGTGGGTGCCCTCGTGGTGGAACGCGTCGAGCGCGTCGCCGTCCGCGAAGTGCCACGAGTCCGGTGCGCCGACGTACGCGTCGCCCCACGAGTGCCAGAGCCGGCGGAGCAGGGTGATCCACTCCTCGGCGCGGTCGTACGCCTGGTCGTGCGGCAGCGGCGGCAGGCCGGCGTGGCGTGCGCTGCCGACGTCGGTGACGACGTTGATGCCCAGTCGGTCCGAGGACAGGTGCGCCAGGGTGGCGAACTGCCGTGCCGCCAGGTACGGCGGGGTGATGCCCGCGTTGACGGTCGGGGCGATGCCGATGTGCGACGTCGCTGCGAACAGGTACGGGGCGAGCAGCAGCGGGTCGTGCTTCGGGCCGCCGTACGCCTGCCGGATGCGCAGGTCGAGGGTTGCGGGGGAGCCGAGCGAGACGGCGTCCTCGGCGATGACCAGGTCCATGCCGGCCTGCTCGAGCGTCCGGACGGACTGCTGGTACAGGTCCGGCTTCGTCCAGTCGTGGCCCCAGTCCCAGTCGGACCGTCCCCAGGCCTGCGGGCCGAAGCCGCGCGAGAAGAAGTACCCGAAGTGCTGCAGCTCGATCATTCAGCGCTCCTGCCGGTCGAGGGCCGGCCCACCGGCGGCCGTGCGCCGCGCGTCCGACGCTCCACGTGCCTCCAGGCCGACGGCGGCGTCTGCGGACCGCACCGCGGCGAACCCGCGTTCCAGGTCGCGGAGCAGGTCCGCGACGTCCTCGATGCCGACCGACAGGCGGATCAGGCCGTCGCTGATGCCCTGCTCGGCGCGCTCTTCCGGCGTGCGGCCGGCGTGCGTGGTGGTGGCCGGGTGCAGGATCAGCGAGCGGACGTCACCCAGGTGGGTCATCCGGCTGAACAGCTGCACGGCGTCGATGAACGCCCGCGCGGCGGCTTCGCCACCGGCGAGCGTGAAGGCGAAGACGGACCCGGCTCCACGGGGCAGGTAGCGCTGGGCGAGGTCGTGGAACCCACTGGAGGCCAGGCCCGCGTGGTCGACGCTCGTCACCTCCGGCTGCTGGTCCAGCCAGGACGCGACGGCCAGCGCGTTCGCGCAGTGGCGTTCCACCCGCAGCGACAGCGTCTCGATGCCCTGGCGGAGCAGGAACGCGTTGAACGGGGACGGGGCCGGACCGATGCGTGCGGCGACGACGTCGCGGGCGAACACGGCGAACGCCCGGTTGCCGTACCGCTCGGCGTAGCTCTCGCCGCCGAGGGACCGCTCGGGGCTGGTCAGGTGCGTCCAGCGCTCGGGGGCGGCGGTCCAGTCGAACCGGCCGCCGTCCACGACCACGCCGCCGAGTCCGGCTCCGTGGCCGGACAGGAACTTCGACGCCGAGTGCACGACGATGTCCGCGCCGTGCTCGACCGGGCGCACCAGGTACGGCGTGGCGAGGGTGTTGTCGACGATCAGCGGGACGCCGGCGCGGTGTGCGGTCTCGGCGACGCCGGTGATGTCGAGGACGTCGTTCTTCGGGTTCGGGATCGTCTCGGCGAAGAACGCCTTCGTGTTCGGTCGGACAGCGGCGGCCCAGGCGTCGAGGTCGCGGGCGTCGGTGACGAAGTCGACCTCGATGCCGAGCCGGCCGAGGTTCTGCAGCAGCAGGCCGCGCGTGCCCTCGTAGATGCTCCGGGCGCTGACGACGTGGTCGCCGGCCTGCAGCAGGCCGAGGAACGCCACGGTCGCCGCCGCCTGACCGCTGCCGACCAGGATCGCCTGGACACCGCGCTCGAGCAGCGCCACGCGACGCTCGACGTCGGCGTTCGTGGGGTTGCCGAGGCGCGTGTAGGTGTAGCCGTCGTCGGTGTCGGCGAAACGGTCACGGGCCTGGTCGAAGTCGTCGAACAGGAACCCGGAGGACATGTGGATCGCGGGGACCCGGGCGCCGTGCCCAGCGTCGGGCACGAAGCCGCCGTGTACCTGCTCGGTCGCGAAGCCGTGGTCGTCGGTCGCCATGGGACACCTCCGGGGGTCGTCTGGCGGTAGCCTCGCAGCCCCTCGGCGCGGACAGGCGATTGCGGCCCCCGGTTACGCGAGCGCAGCCTCAGACGAGCGCGCGGACCCCGGCGACGACGGTGTCCCAGACCTGGAGCAGCGGCTCGCGCGCCAGCCACACCGCGACGGCGTTCACGGCGACGAACAGCACGAACCACAGGGACGCCGGCACCCGTATCTCGGCCGCGGCGATGTGGAAGTCGGTCTGCACCCGTGCGCCGGTGACCAGCCAGCGGCCGACCTGCACCACCGAGCGCAGGCCGTCGACGACGAAGAAGGCCCCGACGGCGGCGACCACCAGGACGGTCGTCTCGGACGGGCGGACGGCCACCCACAGGGCGAGGGCGTCGAAGCCGAGCACGACGAGCAGGCCGAACCAGTTCCGGACGAACGCCAGCGCGACGAGCCCGATGACCGCGAGCACCACCACGGGCAGCCAGCGGGAGCCGTGCAGCACCCCGGTCACCAGGAGCACCCCCGCCCACAGGGGTGCGCTGTACCCGGCGTACAGGTTCAGGATCCGGACGAGCCACCGGATGCCGCCGGGCACCCGGCCGAGCTGGACCCAGGCCTCGCCGGACCCGTCCGGGTGCAGCTCGATCCGCTGGATCCGCCCGCCGAACGGCACGACGACGATCGCGTGCCCGACCTCGTGGGCGATGGTCGCGGCGATGCGGGCCACCCGGCCGACGAACGGCACGAACGGCAGGACGGCGCCGACGAGGAGCGCGACGAAGACGAGGGGCGGGGCTGCGGTGGTCAAGTGACCAGCATCGCAGCCCCGCCCAGGAAGACCCTGCGGGACCGGCGTCAGGGGAGCACGGGCGTCGTCAGCACCACCGTGAGCAGGACCACGGTGCCGGTGATCGCCAGGGCGGTGAGGACGGCGAGGAACACCGTCAGGCGGTTCACGCGTCGGCGCCCGGCTATTCGACCGTCACCGACTTCGCGAGGTTCCGGGGTTTGTCGACGTCGCACCCGAGCTGCAGGGCCAGTTCCCGTGCGAGCATCTGCAGCGGCACGACGGCCTCGAGCGGACCCCACGGCGCGGTCATCGCACCCCAGGCCAGGTCGCCGGTGCCACGGCGGCCGAGCGCGGGGATGTCCGCCGACTCGCCGCCGATCGTGATGACGAAGCCACCGCGGGCCCGGACCTCGGCGATCGCCGACTGGATCTTCGGCTCACCGTGGTCGATGACGACCACCGGGGTGCCGTCGTCCACCAGGGCGAGCGGCCCGTGCTTGAGTTCGCCGGCAGGGTACGCCTCGGCCCAGCGGTAGCTGAGCTCCTTGAGCTTCAGGGCGCCCTCGGCGGCGTACGGGAGTCCGGCACCGCGGCCGAGGAACAGGAAGCCCGTCGCCTCCTTGACGCTCGACACCAGCAGCGGCATCCGCTCGGCGGACACCCGCGCGGCGTGCTCGATCCGTGCCGGCAGGTCGAGCAGCTCGTCGACGAGCACCTGCGCGCGCGACGGTTCGATACGGCCGGAGGCCACCATCGCGGAGATCATCGCCGCGACGCCGACGACGACCTGCGCCGTGAACGTCTTCGTGGCGGCGACCCCGATCTCCGGGCCGGCGTGGCAGTCGAGCACGGCGTCGGCCCGTCGGGCGAGCGAAGAGTGCATGTTGTTCGTCAGAGCGAGCACCGGGTGGCGGTCCTCGAACCGGTCCAGGGCGCGGAGCACGTCAGCGGTCTCACCGGACTGGCTGATCGCGACGACCAGGGTGCCCGGACCGAGCACGGCCTGGTCGGCCTCGCTCGCGACGACGATGTCGGTCGGCACACCACCGATCCCGCGCAGGGCGGTCGCGATCACCTGGCCCGCGTTCAGCGACGTGCCGCAGGCGACGATCGCCAGCCGGTGGAAGCCGGCCAGGCCGAGGCCCACCCACATGCTGCCGTCGGCGGTGCGGCGGGTCACCCGGTCCAGGATCGTCGCGACGACGTCGGCCTGCTCGCCGATCTCCTTCGCCATGTGGTCGGTGTGGTCGCCGAGGTCGAGCGCGGCGGCGGCGAACGGGGACGGCGTCGGGAACGGCACGGGAACCGTGATGCCGTCGGACGACCAGGTCCAGGCCTCACCGAGCTCGACGACGTCGCCGTCGCGCAGCGCCACGAACGTCTCGCACCACTCGGCGATCGCGCCGATGTCGCTCGCCACGAAGTCGCCGCGGCCGGAGCGGGCGACGACGAGCGGCGAACGGTCCGCCGCCACGACCATGCGGCCGTCCCGGGCGTCCAGGACCACGATCGCCCACGAGCCCTCGAGCTGCGCCGTCGCGATCTGCACCGCGAGCATCAGGTCCGGGTCGACCGCCAACGCCCGCTCGACCAGGTGCGCGATGACCTCGGAGTCGACGTCGGACCGGAAGCGGTGGCCCTGCGCCTCGAGCGTCTGGCGCAGCCGGTCCGCGTTCTCGACGATGCCGTTGTGCACGATCGAGATCCGGCCGGTGCAGTCGGCGTGCGGGTGCGCGTTCGCCTCGCGCACGGCACCGTGCGTGGCCCAGCGGGTGTGGCCGATGCCGACGCCGGTGAGCGCGTCACCGGAGCGTGCAGCGACGAGGGTGCGCAGGTCGCCGACGCGGGAGACCGAGCGGATCGTCTCGGTGCGGCCGACGGCCGTCCGGACGGCGATGCCGGCGGAGTCGTACCCGCGGTACTCGAGTCGTTCGAGTCCGTCGAGCAGGTAGGGGGTCGCGTCGTCAGACACGCGGGCCGCGATGATGCCGCACATCGGCTGTCCCTTCGGGGGAACGAGGGTGGGTGGAACGGGGAGGTGGGACTGGTGCGGCACCGACCGCCGTCGGGTCTGCCGCGCGTCCGGGGCCTCCCGGCCCGGGAACCGACGCCCGTCCTCGGATCAGGCGAGGACGGACGTCGGTGTCGTTGGGCCGAGGGGTTCGGGTACCGGACGGGGTACCGCGGGCTGGCCCCCGGGGGAGGGGCACGGCGGTCGGTGCAGGAGAAGCCTCACCCGCCGCCGACCACACGGCAACACCCGTCGGACGCTCTTGCGGTTCCCCGCGTGCGGGGGCACACCGCGCTGCGGTCGCGTGCGGACTCCCGCAACCGCCGTCGCACCAAGCGGAGGGCGCGCGAACGGGAGGCCCGGTACCAGCTGGTACCGGGCCTCCCTTCCGTCCTGTGGTGCGTCTCCTACGTGAGGAGCGCGACCAGGTGCGATCGCGACCGCGCGCCGACCTTGCGGTAGATCTGCGTGAGCCGCAGCTCCACCGTGCGCTGCGACATGAACAGCGACGAGGCGATCTCGCGGTTGCGGTAGCCCTCGGTGACCTTCTGCACCACCGCACGCTCCTCGGCGGTCAGTGACGTGAGCACCGCCGACGCGTCGGGGGCGCTGCGCGGCGTCCCCGGGAACGCCGGCGAGAGCACGGGTCCGGACCGGATCGACGACGAGCCCGTGCCGAACTGCGGCATCGCCGCAGCCGGCGCCGGCGTCACCAGCGGTCGACGCAGGCCGGCCGCCTCGTACGCCGCTGCGGCCGCCGCACCGAGGCGCGGACGCTCCGCCGGGTTGCCGACCGCGGCCAGCGCCGCGAACGTGCGAGCCCGCTCGTACTGCGAGTCGTGCGGCTGGAACAGCTCCAGCGCACGGCGACGAGCCGTCTCGCGGGTGGTGTCGTCGGCGACGAGCGCGAGGCTCCGCGCCAGCACGAGGGCACCCCAGCGCCCGGGACGGGCATGGTGGTCCGCCGCCAGGCGGGCCGTGATCGTCCGCGCGTCGTCGGTCCGTCCGAGACGCACGTACGCCTCGACCAGGTCGCCGAGGTGCCGGAGCACCGCGGGGTTCCGGAGCGACCGACCGATGGCGTCGGCGGCCTCGAGCGCGGTGGCTGCCTCGTCGAGGCGGCCGTCGAGCAGCAGGACCTTGCCGCGGAGCGCGTGCAGCTTCGCCGTCGCACCCCAGAGCCGACTCGTCGAACGGTGCTCGAGGCACCGGTCCACGACGTCGAGCGCCTCGGCGGAACGGCCCTCGGCGAAGTGCCGCCACGCGACGGCGATCGCCCGGGAGGGCTCACGCAAGCGCTCGGCGACGGACGAACCGGACTCCCACACGTCGATCGCGCGGAGCGCCTGCCGGAAGTTGCCGGAGCGCACCTCGTTCTCGGACGTCAGGTAGCGGGCCGCCTCGGTCCACACCGCCGCGGTCTCCTGCCCCCGGGCGAGCACGAGTGCGAACACCCGTCGCGCGCTCCGGTAGCGCTCGCCGATGCTCAGCGCGTGGGCGAGGAGCAGCAGAGCCGGGTCCGACATCGCCACGAGCTCCGACGTCGCGAGCCCGTCGTGCAGCTCGGTGTCGGGCGGCAGCACGCCGTCCACGGCGGCGATGAGCTCCCGCGCGGTCGTCGCGATCTCGAGGGTGTGCGCGGACGCCGAACCCTCGAGCGGTTCGATCCGGTGCAGCAGGTCCTTCGCCTGGTCGAGCTCCCATGCCTCGGCACGGAAGCACGCCACCATGGCCATCAGCCCGGCGACGGCGTCCACCTCGGCCGGGTCCGTCGCGTCGACGGGGACGAGCAGCTCGTCCGCGTGCACGGCGTCACCGCTGAGGTACTCGGCCGAGTACTGCAGCCGGAGCCGGCGGACCTCGTTCGGCGTCGTCCGGAACGGACGGAGCGCCGCGAGGTACCGCGCAGCGAAGCCGAGCAGGCGCTTGCCGAGCATGGCCTCCGCGACCCCGAGGAGCGCGACGTGCTCGTCCTCGGTCCCACCGCCGATGTGCAGGGCACGCTCGGTCAGCGCGATCGCGGCGTGCACGTTGCCGTCCACGACGTACGACCGTGCAGCCTGGAGCAGCGCGACCACGTCGGGGACGTCGTCGACGAAGCTCCGGTGCCACGCAGCCGACCGCGGGTCGGTCTCCGCGCTCGCCGTGGCCAGCTCGGCGTGTGCCGCACGACGGTCACGGGCGGGCATCCGCCAGTAGAGCGCGGAACGGACCAGCGGGTGCCGGACGGTGACGCTCTGCCCGCGGACGGTCGCGAGACCGGCCCCGACCAGGTCGTCCAGCTCGTCGCGGTCCCACGCCGTGGTCTTCGCGACGGGCACCAGGGCGAGCTTCGCGAGGACGTCCAGATCGCGTCCCGCGGCGGGCCCGAGTGCGAGCGCCGCGATGGCCTCGGTCGTCGGAGTGGGTCGGAGCGGGAGCACGATCGGCTCCGCGCCGGTGAGCTGCTCCCGGGTGAGCACCGCGAGCTGTTCGCGGAGCGCGCCGGGGTTGCCACCGGTCTCCTCGGCGAGGACGGCGAGGACGCCGTCGTTCGCCTCGGCGGGTGCCATGGCCCGGGCGAGGACCAGGGCCTCGTCCGACGGCAGCGGTTCGATGCGCAGGATCGGCAGGGCCGCGAGCGGACCGTCCGACGGCACCGAACGGACCGTCGCCACGACGCGCAGGGCGGTGCCCGCGAGTCGTCCGGCGAGGAACGCGATGAGCTCCTGGCTCTCCGTGTCCATCCGGTCGAGGTCGTCGATGAGGACGAGCGTCGGCGGGAGGGTCAGGGCGTGCACGGCGTCGAGGAAGTCGTGCGCCGCCGCCAGCCCGGCCGTCACGGCGGCCGCGGTCCCGCCGGCCTGCAGCAGGTGGGCGATGTGTGCGGTCGCTCGGGGGTCGTCGAGCGCGGTGAACAGGGAGGTCACCCCGGCCAGCGGCCAGCGGGATTCACTCCCGTTGACACCGACCCGGACGACGGGGAGGGAAACGCGGTTCGAGACCGCGTCGAGGACGCTGCTGCGTCCGGAACCAGGGTCGCCGACCACGACCATCGCGGACTCCCGTGGGAGCACTGCGAGGGTCGCGATCCGGTCGACCTCGAGACGTCGACCGGTGAGTGCCATGACTCACCGGCCTCCGGGTCCGGAGGCGGATGCTGCGAGGAGGGCGTCGGCGAACACGGGGGTCGCTGCGACGGGGCGCACGGAGGCGGACCGGACTGCTGCACGGCGGGTGACCGTGGCGGAGTGCGGACGAGCGGCGGCGACTGAGCGCGCGCCGGAACTGTCGTGGATTGGATGCGGTCGACGAGTGTGGGTGCACTCGGTTCCGCTCGGGAACGATGATGTCATCGTCTGTATCACCCCTCGGGTTAGGGTCTTCGGACGAACACGACCGGTCTGTTCCGCCGTCCGGATCTAGGGAATCCGAGAGCATCACGTGACCTGCCGTCTGGAGCACGATAACTCAGGTACCGGCTCGCCGAGCGGACTCTGGTGAGCAGATGTCCAGAACGGTGCCCCCAGTACGGGGGGCCACGAGGGGGGTGTGGCACCCGCCCTCTGCACCCCGATCCGGGTCCGCCGGACGGAACCGGGGTACAGGTCTGTCCGGACCTCGTTCGTCGTCGCAGGTGTAGCACGGACGGGATGTCCAACGCCGAACCGACCGACGCCCGCCTCGATGACCGCACCCGGTGGCGGGCCTTCGCCGTCTGCGTGGCGGTCGCGGCCCTGACGATCCTCGACCTGTCCAAGGTGAACGTCGGGCTGCCCTCGATCGAGCAGTCCCTCGGGGCCACCAGCTCGTCGCTCCAGCTCATCGTGGCGGGGTACGCGCTGGCGTTCGGTCTCGCCCTCGTGCCCGCGGGTCGGCTCGGCGACCTGAAGAGCCGGCGCGTCATGTTCATCGTGGGCCTCAGCGCGTTCACCGGATCGAGCCTGCTGTGCGCCGTCGCCCCGAACATCGAAGTCCTCATCGTCACCCGGATCCTGCAGGGCTTCGCCGCCGGGATCCAGATGCCCCAGGTCATCGGACTGGTGCAGCAGCTGTTCCGCGGACCGGAGCGGGGCCGCGCGTTCGGGCTGTTCGGGGCGATGATCGGCATCTCCACCGCCCTCGGGCCGACCATCGGCGGTGGCCTCATCGCGATCGGCGGCGAGGAGTCCGGCTGGCGGCTGCTGTTCTGGATGAACGTGCCCCTCGGGATCGCCGCACTGCTCTTCGCCGTCCGCCTGCTGCCGAAGGGTGCCCAGGGGAAGGCGCAGGACCGCGAACTGGACGTCGTCGGCATCCTGCTGCTCGGTGCCGCCATCATCACCCTGATGCTGCCGTTCGTGCTGACCAGTGGCGGCGGTGGTTCCGCGAGCCGCTGGTTCTGGCTCGTCGGCTTCGCGGTGTTCCTCGTGCTTTTCGTGCTCTGGGAGCAGCGGTTCAAGCGGCAGGGCAAGTCGCCCGTGGTGCACTTCGAGCTGTTCCGGCTGTCGTCGTACCGCAACGGGTTGTCGATCGTGGCCGTCTACTTCGCGGCCCTGCCGGCGTCGTTCCTCATGGTCACGCTGTACCTGCAGGAGGGCCTCGGGCTGTCGCCGTTGTTCGCCGGCATGGTGAGCATCCCCTTCGCCGCGACGAGTGCCGTGGGCTCCTACATCGGCGGACGGATCGTGGACCGGGTCGGGCGGGCGCTGGTGGTCGCCGGGCTCGGGATGGTCGTCGTCGGCTTCCTGCTGCTCATGGTCGCCGCCGTCGCCACCCCGCCGGAGGTCACGCCGTGGGCGATGGCCGGCGCGTTCCTGGTGGGCGGACTCGGTGGTGGGTTCGTGGTGTCGCCGAACCAGACCCTGACCCTGGCCGAGATCCCCGTCGAGCAGTCCGGGGTGGCGGGGTCGATGCAACAGCTCGGCCAGCGCGTCGGCACGGCGATCGGCACCGCGGTCGCGACCAGCATCTTCTACGGGATCGTGCGGAGCGAGGCGGCGGGGTCGGGATCCGGCGGTTCGGGCGGGCGTCTCGACGCGTACCACGACGCGTTCCGCAGCGGCACGACGTTCACGGTGTCGCTGATGGCGCTGGCGCTCGTGCTGGCCGGTGCGGACCTGGTGGCGCGTCGTCGGGCGGCGCGGCGGTCCGACGGGGAGTCCGAGCACCCTGGCACGGCTGCGGGGTCTGCCGAGCGGGGTGGTCGGCGCGCCGACCGGTCCTAGGAGTCGCGGCGGATGACCTCGACCACGGCATCGTGCACCAGGCCGTTCGAGGCGAGGGCGCTGCCGTGCCACGGCCCGGGGTCGCCGTCGAGCGAGGTGAAGCGACCGCCGGCCTCTTCGACGATGGGGACGAGGGCCGCGATGTCCCACGGCTTCAGGTCCGGTTCGCCGGCGACGTCGAGGACGCCCTCGGCCACCATCATGTACGACCACATGTCGCCGTAGGCCCGGGTGCGCCAGACCCGGCGCGACAGGTCGACGAGCGACTCGAGGCGGTCGTCGTCGTCCCACTGCTGGATGCTGTTGTAGCTCAGGCTCGCGTCGGCGAGCTCGGACACCCCGGAGACCCGGAGTGGTCCGTCCAGCGAGAACGCGCCGGAGCCCTCGGCCGCCCACCAGCGCTTGCCGAGGGCGGGCGCACTGACGACGCCGAGCACCGGGCGGCCGTCGACCGCGAGCGCGATGAGGGTCGCCCACACCGGTACGCCGCGCAGGTAGTTGGCGGTGCCGTCGATCGGGTCGACCACCCACTGGCGGTGCCCTTCGCTGACGGCCTCGGCCCCGGTGTCCGCCGTCGTCTCCTCGCCGAGGAACGCGTCGTCCGGTCGCTCGGCGGCGAGCCGCTCGCGCAGGGCCCGTTCGACGGCCTGGTCGGCGTCGGTGACGTGCGTGCTGTCGAGCTTCTTCGTCACGTGCAGGTCGGCGGCACGGAAGCGCTCAAGGCTGATCGCGTCGGCGGTGTCGGCGAGGGAGCGGGCGAAGTCCAGGTCGGCGCTGAGGTCCACGTCGCCCAACCTACCGTCGCTACGCGGCGACGACCTCTTCTTCCTCGAGCCGGGTGACCTCGCGCTCGCGGGCGATGCGGGTCCGGCGGGCGACGAGTCCGTGCACGACGACGCAGAGCAGGAGTGCGGCGGCCAGCCAGAGGGCGAGCACGAGCGACGAACGCCCGAGCGAGGCGTCCGGGAAGTACTGCAGGTCCTGTGCGGCCTGCAGCCACGCGGCACCGCTCCAGAAGGTGTGCAGGGCGGCGAAGAACCCGGGCTGGAACGCCGGCTGGAAGATCCCGCCGGACGACGTGAAGTTCAGCATCACGAACAGCATCGTGAGGATCGGGGTGGTCCACCGGCCGAGCACGGGGTGCAGCCCGACGCCGAGCGCGACGATGATCGCGTCGTAGAGCCAGGCGAACAGGAACACCTGCCAGTGGTGGGTGGTGATGACGCCGTAGATCGGTCCGGCGACGACCACGCCGATGCCGGCGACGACCGCCGCGGTGGCGAGCCCGATGACCGCGGTCCACACCGCACGGAGCTTCGTCGCGACCGAGGCCACGGCGATCGCGGACGCGTACCCGCCGACGCTCAGGGCCACGAGCAGGAAGAACAGCCCCTGGCCGGTGGTGTCCTGGTCGCCCGTGGGTACGACGTCGACGACCCGGAACGGCACGTGCTGGTCGTAGGCGATCGGCAGGAAGACCTTCTGCGCGGCGCTCGCGGTCGTCTCCGACGCGGCGGTCGAGACGTAGAGCGTGGCACCCGTCGCCGTCGGCGCGTACACGGCGGCGAGGTCGCGGTCGCGCACCTGCTGCTCGGCCGCCTTCGTCGAGGCGACGACGTGGGCCACGAGGGCGCCGTCGGACTGGTCGGTCACGGTCTGGGCGAACACCTGGGTGGCCGCGCCCTGGCCGACGATGCCGACGGGCAGTTCCTGCGGCGCCGGGGCGTGGAAGGCACCGAGGTAGGCCAGACCCATGCCGGCGGCCAGGAACAGCGGCACGAGGATGTGCGAGGCGAACGTCAGCAGCACACGACCGAGGCCGGCGGGGCGCAGGACGCTGTCGGACCGCTGCGGCTTCGGGGCTCGTGGGGACTTGTGGGTGGGGGAGTGGTGCGCGTGCGACGTCGTCGTCGTGCTCGGGGACGGGGCGTCGACAGCGGGGGTCGGCGCAAAGTTGTACTTTGCAACTTCAGACACGACCGCAACTGTACAACCCGGATGCGCGCTTGTCGACGCCGGCCCGGTGTCGAGGCGTCGTCCGGTGCGAGGTTGCACACTCCGTGCGAGGCGCGCGAGCCTGCACGGAGTGCGCAACCTCGCACCGTTCGTGTGCTCCTCGCACGGTGCGAGGTCTGCACGGTGCGAGGTCTGCGCGGTGCGAGGGGCGCGGGAACCGGAGTGGTCACGACTCACCGCGCGCCGGCGCTCGTGTGGTCACGAACTGTCGGGTACCGCGTCGCCAGTCGACAGTTCGTGACCGCTCGACGCACACACGGCGGGGTGTCGTGACCAGCCGCCGACCAGCCGCCGACCAACCCCGACCAGCGCCGACCAGCGCCGGCCAGCGCCGGCCAGCACCGCCGCGCGCTACTCGGAACCGGGGTCGGACGCACCCATCCCGGTCAGCAGCGCCCGGAACGAGTCGAGCCGCTCGACGCCGGTCGGCCCCAGCTCCCCGTCCTGCACCCGGTCGACGATCTCCCAGTCGTGCGCCTGCGCCAGCGGGATGCCGTCCCGCGCGGGCAGCACCGGCACGGCGTGCGACGCGAACGCCCGGAACACGTTCGCGGGGTCGACGTGCCCCAGCCCGAACGACCGCACACCGGGCGTGTCGATGATCCACCCGCCGTCGCGGACCCGCAGTGCGATCGACGACGACGACGTGTGCCGCCCGCGACCCGTCACGGAGTTCACGAGGCCGATCGCGCGCGTCGACCCGGTCAGGGCGTTCACCAGGGTCGACTTGCCCACACCGGAGTGCCCGACGGTCACGGTCACCTTGTCGTCGAGCAGTTCGTGCAGGGCCTCGAAGGGGACGTCGTCCGACCGGCTCGTCACGATCCGCAGATCGAGGCACGCGAAGTGCGCCAGGAACGCAGCGGGGTCGGCGAGGTCGGTCTTCGTGATGCAGAGGATCGGGTCGAGGCCGGCGTCGAACGCGGCCACCAGGTACCGGTCGATCAGGCGGGTGCGCGGCTCGGGGTCGGCGGCGGCCACCACGATGAGCATCTGGTCGGCGTTCGCCACGATGACGCGCTCGACCTCGTCGGAGTCGTCGGCACTCCGCCGCAGCAGTGTGGTGCGCTCGGCGACCTTCACGATGCGTGCCAGCGAGCCCGGGTCGCCGGAGACGTCCCCGACGAGTGACACGTGGTCGCCCGTGACGACGGACTTCTTGCCGAGCTCGCGGGCCTTCGTCGCCGTGATGACGTGGTCGTCGATCAGCACGCCGAACCGCCCGCGGTCGACGTTCGTCACCCAGCCGACCGGGGCGTCGTCGTACGTCGGACGGGTCTTCGTGCGCGGTCGGTTGCCCTTCGGGTTCGGGCGCACCCGCACGCTCGACTCGTCGTACTGCCCGTACGGCTCGTCCGCGTCGGAGTCGTCACCGTCGGTGTCGTCCCACCAGCTCATGCGTCAGTCCCCACTCACCGGTGCAGCGGCCACCGAGGACGCCACGAGCGCCGCCCACAGCTCCGGGAACTGCGGCAGCGTCTTCGCGGTCGACCCGATGTCGTCGACGGCGACGCCGTCGACGACGAGGCCCACGATCGCCCCCGCGGTCGCCATCCGGTGGTCGTCGTACGCGCCCCAGGCGCTGCCGTGGAGCGGCGCCGGCTCGATCCGCAGGCCGTCGTCGAGTTCGTGCACCGCGCCTCCAGACCGGTTGAGGTCCGCCGCCAGCGCGGCCAGGCGGTCCGTCTCGTGCCCCCGCAGGTGACCGATGCCGGTGATCTCGCTCGGGCCGTCCGCCAGCGCGGCCAGCGCGACGAGCGCCGGGGCGAGTTCGCCGCCGCGGCTCAGGTCGAGTTCGAGACCCGGCAAGGAGGCCCCACCCCGGATCCCGACGCCGCCGTCGACGACCAGGTCGTCACCGTCACGGGCCACGCTCGCCCCCCACAGGGGCAGGAGCGTCTCGAGGTCGGCACCGACCTGCGTCGTCTCGGTGGGCCAGGTGCGGATGCGGACCGTGCCGCCGGCGACGAGCGCGGCGACGGCGAACGGCGCCGCGTTCGACAGGTCGGGCTCGATCGTGACGTCGCGCGCGCCGATCGGGCCGGGGTGCACGACCCACTCGCCGACCGACGGTTCGTCGACGCGGACGCCGCGGGCTCGGAGCGCCGCGACGGTCATCTCGATGTGCGGCATGCTCGGCAGACGTTCGCCCACGTGGGTGAGGTGCAGGCCCTCGGCGAAGCAGGGCGCCGACAGCAGCAGCCCGGAGACGAACTGCGAGGACGCCGAGGCGTCGATCGTCAGGGCGCCACCGCGGACCGAGCCGGTGCCGGTGAACGAGAACGGCATCGAACCGCCGCCGTCGTCGGTGACGTCGACACCGAGGTCGACGAGTCCCTGCACGATGGCGTGCATCGGCCGCTTGCGGGCGTAGGGGTCGCCGTCGACCGTGACGGGCCCGGCGGCCAGGGCGGCGAGCGGCGGCAGGAAGCGCATCACGGTGCCGGCCAGCCCGCAGTCCAGGCGGACGTCGCCGTGCATCGGGGCGGGCGTGATCCGGAGGTCCGGGCCGTAGGGGTTCGGGGCGGTGCCGGCCGCCGGCTCGAGCTCCTCGATGCCGACGCCGAGCGCACGGAGGCCCGCGATCATCAGCGCCGAGTCACGGGAGTGCAGCGGGAGCCGGATCGTCGAGGGGCCGTCCGCGAGGGCCGCGAGCACGAGCTCCCGGTTCGTCAGCGACTTCGACCCGGGCAGCGCGACGTCGCCGCGCAGCGGACCCCCTGCGACCGGGGCGATCCAGGGGTCGGCGGGCTGGGCCCCGCTGTGGGAATGCGTCGTGTCTGCCATCGGTTCACCAGGGTACTGAACGCACCGGGAGGATCAGTGGCGACAGCAACACTCGCACGAGAGCGGACCGGCACGGCAACCGTGCTGACCGCGGTGCCGACGACGCTCGGCACGCTCGGCCTAGACTTGGCGGCGATGACGACCGACGAACCGCAGGCAGCTCCGCACCACCTGGTCGACGAGACCGAGGTGCAGCTCGACGCCGTCGAAGAGGAGCGCGAAGCCCTCGACGACGCCGCAGACGAGCCGGTGGACGCGAAGACCGTCTCCGAGGGGGAGCTGCGGTCCCTGTTCGAGGACCAGGCGCTGCCCTTCATGGACCAGCTCTACGGTGCGGCCATGCGGATGACCCGCAACCCGGCCGACGCGTCGGACCTGGTGCAGGAGACGTTCGTCAAGGCCTTCGCCGCCTTCCGCCAGTTCAAGCAGGGCACGAACCTGAAGGCCTGGCTGTACCGGATCCTCACGAACACGTTCATCAACACGTACCGCAAGAACCAGCGGAACCCGTACCAGGGCACCATCGACGAGCTCGAGGACTGGCAGCTCGGCGGCGCGGAGAGCGTCACCCAGTCGATCTCCGCCCGGTCCGCCGAGGCCGACGCGATCGACCACCTGCCGTCCTCGGCCGTGAAGGACGCACTGCAGGCCATCCCGGAGGACTTCCGGATGGCCGTGTACTTCGCCGATGTCGAAGGCTTCTCGTACCAGGAGATCGCCGACATCATGAAGACCCCAGTGGGGACGGTCATGAGCCGCCTCCACCGTGGCCGCCGGCTCCTCCGTGGGCTCCTGGCGGACCACGCCCGTGAGACCGGCATCGTCCCGGACGCAGCGTCGACGGCGACGATGCGTGGACGGGGACGAGGCGCGGCACAGACGACGAAGGCAACCGCGGCCACGGGTCGCACCGGACGGAAGGACGCACGATGAGCGGCTGCGACTGCTCGAAGGCGAAGGCCGAGCTCGAGGAGTTCCTGCACGACGAGCTCCGCCACGAGGACGCTGCGGACATCCGCGAGCACATGGACGGGTGCGAGGACTGCCAGACCGAGCACCGCGTCGGCGTCGTGCTCATGGAGACCGTCCGTCGCGCCTGCAAGGAGACCGCTCCCGACCAGCTGCGCAGCGAGATCCTCGCGCGCATCCGGGTGGAGCAGGCGACGCACTGACAGCACGGCTCCGTCGAACGGCCGGGCGTCAGCGGCCGGCCTGGAACGCGCGGGTGATCGCCGCTGCGTCGAGGACGCGCTCGTGCACCCGGACCGTGTCCACGTCGCCGGTGTAGACGTAGTCGCCGGCGTTCGGCCAACCCGCCAGTGTCTGGCGTGCTGCCCGCCAGTGACCCGAGTACTGCCGCAGGGTGACGGCGTCGGATCGGGTGCCCTGCAGCTCGCCGTCGACCCAGAGCGCCATCGAGCGCGCCTGGAAGGTGGCGACCGCGTGGTGCCAGGCTCCGTCGGTGACCGTGGCGGCCGACCCGAGCGTGAACTTGAACTGCGATCCGGAGCCCTCGACGCCGAAGCGCAGGACTCCGTCGGCGCCGATGTAGAGGTGCCGGTCACGGTACTGGGACGCCGCCGAGCGGTCCGAGCCGAAGCCGAACACCCGCCCACCGTCGGTGTCCTGGGTGCGGAACCAGACCTCGATCGTGAAGGCGTTCGGCGCGTCGACCGCGGTGTCCGTGACCGCCCACCCTTCGGCCCCGTCCTCGGTCCAGAACGTCGCGTAGGGGTTCGTCGCGCAGTCCGCGTCGACCCGGGCGGCAGCGGCGGGCGTGAAGGCCCCGTCGGCACCGGACCCGCTCGAGTCGACGACCCGTGGGCCGCTCTTCTCGGCGAAGTCCCACGCCAGTGACGTACCGGGTACGGGCTGGTGGAAGCACCCGAAGCCGCCGGTGCCGAGCGCCGAGGCGGTCCCGGTCGAGCCGCTGAACCCGGCACCCGCGCCCGCGCCGGCAACCAGCGTGAGGGTGATGGCCGCTGCCGTGAACACCGCGACCGGCACGGTGGTCGACGTCGGAGCGGTGACGGTCGCCGTCCGGGGCTCCGCGACGACGGGTGAGTGGAGGTCACGGCGCGGCGTGCCGCAGGTGTCGCACGGGCGACCGGCGACGATGTCCCGATCGGCTCGCCCGGCGACGACGAGCACGGCGGTGACGACGCCGGCCAGCAGCAGGGACGTCCAGTCGCCCCCGCGGATCCAGACGCCCGGCAGCCCGATCCACGGGAACCGCAGCACCCCGACACCGAGGACCGCCGCGGGTTCGACGGCCGTGCGGTCGGCCGTCGGGTTCGCGTCCCCGCGCAGACGCAGGCCCCCGTCCGGTTCGATGCGCTCCAGCCGGTGCAGACGGAGACGATCCCGGTGGTCCGGGTCCTCGACGAGCAGCACCCGTCCGGCCTCGAGGTCGTCCGGGTCGACGGGCATCGCGGCGACGACGTCCCCGGTCCGGATGCCGGGGGCCATCGAGTCGGAGACGACCGTCGTGACGTGCCACCCGAACGCCGCGGGGAGCGACGCCCACAGTGCGAGCAGCAGCACCGACCAGAGGACCGTGCGCGCCGCGACCGCGAGGAGCAGCCGGGGCAGGTCTCCGACGCAGCGGACGTGACGGCGGGTGGCGACGTTCGGCATCGGCTGCTCCTCGGGTCGGGCGGGACGGGCGGGACGGGCGGGTCGGGTGGGACGGATCGGGACGGGGATCAGTCGGTCTGCGCTTCCCACACGAACGAGGTGCCGGCCTCGGACGACTGCACGGTGTTCGGGGCACCCTCGCTCAGGTCGTAGCTGACGCGGTAGGTCGTGCTCGCCGTACCCGTCGCCGGCTTCCACGCGTCGACGCCGGTGCCGAAGGACTCGGACTCCATGAGGCCGGCGAGCGTGCCGTCGTGCACGGTCGTCGTCGTGGTGAACGTGCTGCAGTCGTCGGGGGTGCCGAGGCTGCCGCGCTCGACCGTCAGGCCGACGTGCTCGGCGAGCGCGTCGTCGTCGGCCGCGTTGGCGGTGAAGAGCTTCACGGTCGAGGCGTTGGTGGTGTTCGCCGTCACGGTGATGCAGTTCGATCCGGCGGACCCGGGCACCAGGTCGTCGACGTCGAACATCGCGACGCCCTGGTCGTCGTCGGTGAGGGAGACGGCACCGGTGCGCCAGCTGTTCGCGGCGTTGTCGGTGCTGCTCGAGAAGGCGGCGTACGAGGCCGTGGCGATGAGTGCGCCACTGGCGACGACGGCGAGCGGGAAGGCGATCCAGGCGGCGGTGCGGCCGTGGCGGGAGGTGATGTGCATGGCTGTCCTGTCGGTTGGTTCACCCGGCGGGTGATATGACAGCAGAGTATATGAATATCAGTTGTTATGGAAGCCCGTCGCAACACGACCGACGGCCCGGGTAGGTTGGCCGACATGACCCTCTCCGTCGAGTCGACCACCACCTGGTCCGACACGGACGTCGCCGACGTCGCCGCCCTCGTCCGCCTGCTCGGTCATGACGTCGACGACGCGTCGATGCGCGCCCGCCTCGACCGGCTCACCCCCGAAGCCGGGCACCGCACCTGGGTGGTCCGGGGGGACGACGGACGGGTCGTCGCCGTCGCCGGCGCGCAGGTCACGTGGGCGTACGCCAGCGACGAGCCGACGGCGCAGCTGCTGCTGCTGGTCGTCGACGACACGGCCAGGAGGCTCGGCACCGGTTCGGCGCTCATCGGCACGTTCGAAGCATGGGCGGTCGAGCAGGGCGCGCGTCGCCTCAGTGCCGTCAGTGCGGCCGCGACGGACAGCGCGCACCGCTTCTACCAGAAGCGCGGGTACCACGACGCCGGGGTGCGGTACACGAAGATCGCGTAGCGCCGCCGCTTCCCGGCGAACGTCGAAGCGCCCCGTGCCGGAGTCCCTCGGACTCCCGCACGGGGCGCTTCCTCGTGGCTAGGCCGACGCGCTCAACGCGGTGCTGATGACCTCGGCGGCCTCTTGTGCGGAGCGCTTCGAGGAACCCGTGGCCGGTGCGGCACTCGCCGAGCGGGCCGCCACGGACAACGGGCGGCCGCCCAGGTGCGGCGACAGGTTCATGCAGACGAACGGCCAGGCGCCCTGGTTCTCCGGCTCTTCCTGCGCCCACACGACGTCGGCGTCCGGGTAGCCCGCCAGCACCTCGAGCAGGCGGTCGAGGGGGAGCGGGGCGAGCTGCTCGAGCCGGACGAGTGCGACGTCGGTGATGCCGCGCTTGTCGACCTCGGCACGCAGGTCGTGGTGCACCTTGCCGGAGTGCAGCACGACGCGGCGCACGGCACCCTTGTCGGTGATCCGAGCGTCGTCCAGCACGGGCTCGAACGTTCCCGTCGTGAAGTCCTCGACCGCGCTCGTCGCCTGGCGGAGCCGGAGCATCGCCTTCGGCGAGAACACGACGAGCGGCTTCTGCGGCCGGGCCCACGCCTGACGGCGGAGCAGGTGGAAGTACGACGCCGGGGTCGACGGGCGCGCGACGATCATGTTGTCCTCGGCGCACAGCTGCAGGTAGCGCTCGATGCGTGCCGACGAGTGGTCCGGCCCCTGACCCTCGTACCCGTGCGGCAGCAGCAGGACGAGGCCGGAGCGCTGCCCCCACTTCTGCTCGGCGGACGAGATGAACTCGTCGATGACGATCTGGGCGCCGTTCGCGAAGTCGCCGAACTGTGCCTCCCAGAGCACGAGGGACTCGGGGCGCTCCACCGAGTAGCCGTACTCGAACGCCATCGCCGCGTACTCGCTCAGCAGGGAGTCGTACACGTAGAACCGGGCCTGGTCCTCGGTGAGGTTCGACAGCGGCAGCCATTCCTGGCCGTTCACCCGGTCGTGGAACACCGACTGGCGCTGGACGAAGGTGCCACGTCGGGCGTCCTGTCCGGCGAGGCGGACGGGCTTGCCCTCGACCAGGATCGACCCGATCGCCATGAGCTCGGCCATCGCCCAGTCGATGCCGCCGTTGCGCGTCATCTCGGTGCGCTTGGTCAGCAGCTGCTGCAGCTTCGGGTGGATGGAGAACCCGGCGGGCGGGTTGCTGTGCGCGTCGCCGATCGCCCGGACGAGCTCTTCGGACACGGCGGTCTCGTGCACCTCGACCTCGGAGTCGTCGCGCTGCGCGGCCGGGCGTTCGAGCCCCTGCACCGCACCGTCGTCGTCGACCTCGATGACCGGGATGGTGCCGGTCTGTGCCTCGTGCGTCTCGGCGAAGGCGCGTTCCAGGCGGTCCTGGAAGTCGCGGTGCGCCTCGTCGTACTCCTCTTGCGTGATGTCACCGCGGCCGACGAGGGCCTCGGTGTACAGCGTGCGGACGGAGCGCTTCGCCTCGATGAGGTTGTACATCAGCGGCTGCGTCATCGAGGGGTCGTCGCCCTCGTTGTGCCCACGACGGCGGTAGCAGATCAGGTCGATCACGACGTCGCGGTGGAACTCCTCGCGGTACGCGAAGGCGAGTTCGGCGACCCGGGCGACGGCCTCGGGGTCGTCACCGTTCACGTGGAAGATCGGCGCCTGGATCGTCTTCGCGACGTCGGTGGAGTACACCGAGCTGCGCGCCGACTCGGGCGGGGTGGTGAACCCGACCTGGTTGTTGATGACGAGGTGGACCGTGCCGCCGGTGCGGTAGCCGCGGAGCTGCGACATCTGCAGCGTCTCGACGACCACACCCTGGCCGGCCATCGCCGCGTCGCCGTGCACGAGCACGGGGAGCACACCGAAGCTGCCGGGGGCCTCGCGGTCCTGCTTGGCGCGGACGATGCCCTCGAGCACGCCGTCGACGGCTTCGAGGTGGGACGGGTTCGCGGCGATCGTCACCGGGATGCTCGAGCCGTCGGACGTGCGGAACACGCCCTCGGTGCCGACGTGGTACTTCACGTCCCCGGAGCCCTGACCGGACACCGTGCCCGGCAGCGAGGACCCCTCGAACTCACGGAAGATCTGCCCGTAGGTCTTGCCGGCGATGTTCGTCAGCACGTTCAGGCGGCCGCGGTGGGCCATGCCGATCGCGACCTCGGCCAGTCCGGCTCCGGCGGCGTGCTGGATCAGGGTGTCGAGGAAGGCGATGGTGGACTCGCCGCCCTCGAGCGAGAAGCGCTTCTGGCCGACGTACTTGGTCTGCAGGAAGGTCTCGAACGCCTCGGCCTCGTTGAGCTTGCCGAGGACGCGGAGCTGCTCTTCCTTCGAGGGCTTCGAGTACGGCACCTCGATGCGCTCCTGCACCCAGCGACGCTGTTCCGGGTCCTGGATGTGCATGTACTCGATGCCGACCGTGCGGCAGTAGGCGTCGCGCAGGATCCCGAGGACGTCGCGCAGCGGTGCCGAGGTGGTGCCGGCGAGCCCACCGGTGACGAACTCGCGGTCGAGGTCCCAGAAGGTCAGCCCGTGGCTCTCGATCTCGAGGTCGGGGTGCGTGCGCTGGCGGTACTCGAGTGGGTCGATGTCGGCCATCAGGTGCCCACGGACGCGGAAGCTGTTGATGAGCTCCTGCACGCGGGCGGTCTTGTTCACCCGGTGCGCCAGGTCGACGTTGATGTCGTTCGCCCACTGGATCGGCTTGTAGGGGATCCGGAGCGCGGCGAAGATGCCGTCGTAGAAGCCGTGCTCGCCGATGAGGCGCTCGTGCACGTGCTTCAGGTACTCACCCGAACCGGCGCCCTGGATGACGCGGTGGTCGTAGGTGCTCGTCAGGGTGATGGTCTTGCCGATGCCGAGCTCGACCAGGGTCTTCGACGCCGAACCCTGGAACTGTGCCGGGTACTCGAGGGCACCGGCGCCGATGATCGAGCCCTGCCCCTTCGTCAGACGCGGGACCGAGTGCACGGTGCCGATGCCACCCGGGTTGGTGAGCGAGATCGTCGTGCCCTGGAAGTCCGCCGGGGTGAGCTTGTTGTCACGGGCACGCTTGACGAGGTCTTCGTAGGCGGAGAGGAACTGCCCGAACGTCAGGGTCTCGGCGCGCTTGATGCTCGGCACCAGGAGCGAGCGGGTGCCGTCCTTCTTCGGGACGTCGATCGCGATGCCGAGGTTGACGTGCGCCGGGGCGACGACGAACGGCTTGCCGTCGCGCTCCTCGTAGAAGACGTTCTGGCTCGGGAAGTCCTTGATCGCCTGCACCATCGCCCACCCGATCAGGTGCGTGAAGGAGATCTTGCCGCCGCGGGCGCGTCGCAGGTGGTTGTTGATGACGATCCGGTTGTCGATCATCAGCTTCGCCGGGATGGTCCGGACGCTCGTGGCGGTCGGGACCGTCAGCGAGGCGTCCATGTTCGACGCCAGCGTCTTGGCCATGCCCCGGAGCGGGGTCGCCACGTCCTCGTGGGTCTCCTCGTGGTCGTCGGCGGCGTCGTTCGCCTCGGCCGGGATCGGCTGCGGTGCCGGCTGGCGCGAGGTGGTCTTCGCCTGGATCGGACCCGACTTCGCCTCGCCGGGGGTGTCCCCGGTGGCCGGCTGCTGCGTCGAGGACTGCTGCTGCGTCGTCGCCTGCTGCCCGGCCGCCGTCTGCGGTGCGGGGGCCCCCGCCGGAGCCGGAGCGTCAGCGACCTGCGTGCGGTGGTAGCTCTCGAGGACCGGCCACCAGGACTTGTCGACCGACTCCTTGTCCGCGACGAACTGCTCGTAGAGCTCGTCGACGAGCCACTCGTTCGCCCCGAATTCGCCCGCGGTCTCGTCCGTTCCGGTCAGATGGCTCGACACAGCCGATCGCCCACTCTCCGTCGATAGATGCTCGTGTGTGTCGTGCGGAGCAACCCTGCGCCGCACAGGTGCCAAGCCTAGCCGCTCCGACATGTCCGTTCCGTGTCAGCCGCGGCGCGAGTCGGCAGCCCCCGAGCACCCGGTCGGGGCCCTGACGGGAGCCGTACAGTGGAGCGCATGAGGTTCTACGAGACGCGGCCGACGCACGACCTGACCTACTCCGACGTCTTCCTCGTCCCGAGCCGTTCCGGCGTGACGAGCCGCTTCGACGTCGACCTCGCGGCGAACGACGGCAGCGGTGCCACGATCCCGATCGTCAGCGCCAACATGAACTCCGTCACCGGCCCCCGGCTCGCCGCCACCCTGGCCCGCCGCGGCGGTCTGGGCGTGCTGCCGCAGGACATGCACCTGCAGGACCTCGACGCCGCGATCCGCTGGGTGAAGGACCAGCCGGTCGACTTCGACACCGCCTACGACATGGGCGCGCAGACCACCGTCGCCGAGGCCCTCGAGCAGCTCCTGCCGGTGGCCGGCCGCGGTGTTGTCGTCCGCGACGCCGACGGGGAGTACCTGGGCTGCGTGCCCGCGACACGCCTCGGCACCGCCGGCCCCGACGCCGTCCTCGGTGACCTGCTGCACGGCGCCTCGACCGCGATCGACGCCGAGGACGCCGGCACGCCCCGGCACGTGTACGACGTGCTCTCGGCCGCCGAGGTCGACTTCGCGCCGGTGATGCGGCACGGCCGGGTCGTCGGCACCACGAGCCAGACGAGCGCGATCCGCTCCGACATCTACTCGCCCGCCGTCGATGGTTCCGGCCGGCTCCGGGTCGCCGCGGCGCTCGGCATCAACGGCGACGTCGCCGCCAAGGCGAAGGCGCTGGCAGCCGCGCGCGTGGACGTCCTGGTCCTCGACACCGCGCACGGACACCAGGACGGCATGCTCCGCGCACTCCGCACGGTCGCGTCGCTGCAGCTCGGCATCCCGCTCGTCGCCGGCAACGTCGTCACCGCCGACGCCGTCGCGCACCTGGTCGGGGCCGGAGCGGACATCATCAAGGTCGGCGTCGGCCCTGGTGCCATGTGCACCACCCGCATGATGACGGCCGTCGGTCGTCCGCAGTTCTCCGCCGTGCTCGAGACCGCGGCGGCGGCCCGCTCGCTCGGCGCGCACGTCTGGGCGGACGGCGGGGTGCGCTACCCGCGCGACGTCGCCCTCGCGCTGGCAGCCGGGGCGTCCGCCGTGATGATCGGCTCGTGGTTCGCCGGCACGCTCGAGGCCCCCGGCGTCCTGCGTCGTGACGCCGCGGGCAAGGCGTACAAGGAGAGCTGGGGCATGGCCTCGGCCAAGGCCGTGCGTGAGCGGTTCGAGCGGCTCGACCCGTACGAGCGAGCCCGCAAGGCGCTCTTCGCCGAGGGGATCTCGTCGTCGACGATCTACCTCGACCCGGAGCGCCCGAGCGTCGAGGACCTGCTCGACATGATCACCACCGGCGTCCGCAGTTCCGCCACCTACGCGGGCGCGTCGTCCCTCGCCGAGTTCTCCGAGCGAGCCCTGGTCGGCATCCAGTCCGCCGCCGGGTACGAGGAGGGCAAGCCCCTGCCCGTCAGCTGGTAGCGCCCGCCGGACTTTCGCGCTGAGCGACAGTTCACGGGCGGCGCTGTGCGTGACGTGTCGCTGAGCGCGAAACGCACGCCGACGCCGTGGACGCGACTACGAACGGACGGGAGGCCCGTGGCGGTGTCGCCACGGGCCTCCCGTCCGTCTGCCGGTGCGTCTACCGGCGTCGGGTCGCGTCCTCGACCTCGCCCACCAGTTCTTCGAGGATGTCCTCGAGGAAGAGCACGCCGATCGTGCGGCCGTCCGCGTCGAAGGCGCGGGCCACGTGGCGCCCGGCGGCCCGCATGGTCGCGAGCGCGTCCTCGAGGTCCATCTCGGTGTAGAGCGAGATGAGCTGGCGGATGCGCTTCGGCGGCACCGGGTCGTCGAACTCGTCCGGCCGCAGGTCGATGACGTCCTTCACGTGCACGTAGCCCGTGGGGGAGCCGTCCTCGCCGACGAGCACGTAGCGGGAGAACCCGCGCTGCGCCACGGCGTGCTCGACGTCGGCCGGGGTGGCGTCGTCGGGCAGGGTGACGAGCTCGGCCATCGGCACGGCGACGTCACGGACCTTCTTCTCGGTGAACTCGAACGCCAGGGCGAGCTTGCCGTCGTCGGTCAGGGTGCCCTCGCGGCGGGACTGCTCCACGATGGTCTGCACCTCTTCCACCGTGAAGGCGCTCACCGCTTCGTCCTTGGGCTCGACGCGGAACAGCCGCAGCACGGCGTTCGCGACCTCGTTCAGGCCGACGATGACCCAGTGCAGGCCGTGGCCGATGTACCAGAGCGTCGGCACCAGCAGCAGCGCAGCGCGGTCCGGCATCGAGAACGAGATGTTCTTCGGCACCATCTCGCCGAACACCACGTGCAGGAACGACACGAGCAGCAGCGTGAACACGAAGGCCACGGTGCCGATCACCTCGGCGCTCCAGCCGGTCAGGTGCAGCGGGACCTCGAGCAGGTGGTGGATCGCCGGCTCGGACACGTTCAGGATGAGCAGCGAGCAGACCGTGATGCCGAGCTGGGTCGTCGCGAGCATGCGGGTGGCGTGCTCCATCGCCCACAGCGTCATCTGCGCGGCCTTCGAGCCCTCTTCGGCGCGGGGCTCGATCTGCGAGCGGCGAGCCGAGATGACCGCGAACTCCGCCGCGACGAAGTACGCGTTGCCCATCAACAGGACGACGAGCCAGAAGATGCCCCACCAATCGGAGCTCATCGGGTGCTGCCCTTCGTCGTGGTGGCCGCGGCCTTCGTGGTGGTCGGGGTGCTCTTGGTGGACGGGATGATGATCGCGGTCGCCGCCGTGTCGGTCGACGGGCGCGTCGGGGTCCAGCGGATGCGGTCGATCCGGCGGCCGTCCAGCCGCTCGACCCGGAACACCCCGCCGTCCAGGGGCACCTCGTCGCCGACGACGGGCAGGCGGCCCAGCGTCGACATGACGAACCCGCCGACGGTCTCGTACGGGCCCTCCTCGGGCACCTTGACGCCGGCGCGGTCCTCGAGCTCGTCGGGACGCAGCAGACCGGGGAAGGTCAGCCAGTCACGGGAGCGGACCACGTCGATGCGGGCGCGGTCGTGCTCGTCGGAGACCTCGCCGACGATCTCCTCGATCAGGTCCTCGAGCGTGACGACCCCGGCGGTGCCGCCGTACTCGTCGACGACGATGACCATCTGGTAGCCGCGGCCGCGGACCTCGGCGAGCAGGGTGTCGCCGGGCATGGTCTCCGGCACGCGTTCGGCGTCCGTCATGAGGGCCCCGACGGGGACCTCCGGACGCTTCTCGCGCGGCACGGCGACGGCCTGCTTGACGTGCACGATGCCGACGACGTCGTCCGCGTCCTCCTCGATGACGGGGAAGCGGCTGAAGCCGGTCTTGCGGGCAAGGGCGATGACGTCCTCGGCGGACTCGGACACGCGGATGGTGGAGAGCCTCGGGCGCGGGGTCATCACGTCGCTGGCGCTCAGCTCGGAGAACGAGATGGTGCGCTCGAGGAGCGTCGCGGTGTCCTGTTCGAGCGAGCCCTCGGAGGCCGAGCGGCGCAGCAGCGAGGTGAGTTCCTCGGCGCTGCGGGCACCGGAGAGTTCCTCCTGCGGCTCGATGCCCAGCGACCGGAGCACGGCGTTCGCGGTGCCGTTCAGCAGCGCGACGGCGGGCTTGAAGACCGTCGTGAACGCTATCTGCAGCGGGACCACGAGCCTGGCGGTCTGCAGGGGCAGCGCGAGCGCGAAGTTCTTCGGCACCAGTTCGCCGAGGATCATCGACAGCAGGGTCGCGATGACGAGCGCCACGATCGAGCCGACGGTCTCGACGATGCCCTCTGGCAGGTTCATCGCCGGGAACGGCGCCTCGAGCAGCTTCGCGATCGAGGGTTCGAGCAGGTAGCCGGTCAGCAGCGTGGTCAGCGTGATGCCCAGCTGTGCGCTGGACAGGTGCGTCGAGGTGACCTTCAGCGCGCCGATGACCGGTGCGAGGCCGGCTTCACCGCGGTCGCGCCGCGCTTCGACGTCGGCGCGGTCGAGGTTGACCAGCGCGAACTCGGACGCGACGAAGACACCCGTGCCGAGGGTCAGCAGGATGCCGCCGATCAGCATGACGATGTCGATCGGACTCATGATTCACCCCCGTTCGCGCACAGGGATGACGTGCAGCTCACCGAGTGAGCGGCGGATGAGTGAGGCGAAGAACTATTCGGGGGATCGTCCACAGTGCTGCCAATCGTACTGCCTGCGCGGTCGCTGAACCGTGAATCCGTACAGAACCGACCGCGCCTAGGCCGTGATCCGCGCGCGGTGGTACTGCTGCGGCTCGTAGTCGACCGGCACGCGGAGTTCGACGGCGGCACGGAGCGCGAACGACGGGTCGCGGAGCATCTCGCGACCGATCATCACGACGTCGGCCAGGCCGGTCGCGACGATCTGCTCGGCCTGGAACGCCTCGGAGATCATGCCCACGGCGATCGTCGGGATGCCGGCGTCGCGCTTGATCGCCGCGGCGTGCGGTACCTGGTAGCCGGGGCCGACCGGGATCGGCGCGCTCGCGACGTTGCCGCCGGTGGACACGTCGGCCAGGTCGGCACCGTGCTCAGCGGCCCAGCGGGCGACCACGGTGGTCTCGTCGAGCGTGAGCCCGCCGTCGACCCAGTCGGTGGCCGAGAACCGGACGACGATCGGGAAGCCCTCGCCGACCTCGGCGCGCACGGCGTCGACGACCTCGAGCAGCGCGCGGGCACGGTTCTCGAGCGAGCCGCCGTACTGGTCGGTGCGCTGGTTGCTCAGCGGCGAGAGGAACTGGTGCAGCAGGTAGCCGTGGGCCGCGTGGATCTCGACCAGGTCGAACCCGGCCTCGACCGCGCGGCGGGCGGACTGCGCGAAGGCGAGGGCGACGACGCGGATGTCCTCGACCGCGAGTTCGCGCGGGACGTCGTAGCCGTCGAAGGCCACGGCCGACGGAGCGACCGTGGTCCAGCCGCCCTGGTCGGCGGGGACGGTGCCGTGTGTGGTGTCCCAGGGGCGGTAGGTCGACGCCTTGCGACCGGCGTGCGCCAGCTGGATGCCCGCCGCGGCGCCCTGCTCGTGCAGGAAGTCGACGATCGGCTTGAATGCGTCGCGCTGCTGGTCGTTCCACAGCCCGAGGTCCTGCGGGGTGATCCGTCCCTCGGGCACGACACCCGTCGCCTCGACCACGACCGCGCCGGCGCCGCCCTTGGCGAACCCGCCCAGGTGCACGAGGTGCCACGGCGTCGGGACGCCGTCCTGCTGGTCCACCGAGTACTGGCACATCGGGGAGACCCAGATGCGGTTGCGGACGGTCAGGTCACGGACGGTGATCGGGTCGAACAGGGCGTGCGTCACGCGGGCTCCTCAGAGGACGGGTGCCGGCGCCTCGGCCAGTTCCGTCAGGAACGACCGCAGCGACGCCGGCGACGTGTAGTGGTGGCCGACCGCCCCGATCGCTTCCGCACCGGTGGCGTTCTCGGCCCTGTTGTCCACGAACACCATCTGACCCGGGTCGATTCCCAAGCGCGCACAGGTGTCGCGGTAGATGGATGCCGCGGGCTTCAGGACGTGCTCCTCGGCGCTCACCACGACGGTCTCGAACAGCGAGCCCATCGGGGAGCGGCGGTACGGGTCACCGAAGTCGAAGCCCGCGTTCGAGAGCAGGGCGACACGGGTGCCGGCGTCGTGCAGCTCCTCGACGATCTCGAGGGTCTCCGGCTCGACCTCGAACCACCCGGTGAAGTCGATCGCCCAGAACCGGTGGATCTCCGAGATGCTCCAGGTCCGTCCGGTCCGTTCCGCGATCGCACGCCAGTACGCCACGACGGACAGGTCGCCGCGGTCCAGGTCGTGCCGGAGCTCCTGGTACACCGGGAACAGCTCGTCCGCCGGGACCCCGGTGGCGGCCACGAGGGCGTCCCGCGAGGCGTGCGGCGTCCGGCTGATCACCTCGCCGTAGTCGAAGACCACCACGCGACCAGGCAGGAACAGGCTCATGCGCTCCACCGTAACGTGGGGCCGGTGAACGACTTCGTGCCCCTCCGACCGTCCGATGCCGCCGCGTGGGTCACCGCGCCGACGGGGGAGTCCACCAAGTACCGCCGCGGGGTCCTCGGCGTCGCCACCGGCTCCGACCAGTACCCCGGCGCCGCGGTGCTCGGGGTCGATGCCGCCGTGCACACCGGGGTCGGCATGGTCCGGTACGTCGGACCGTCACGCGCCACCGACCACGTGCTCACCCGCCGCCCCGAGGTCGTGTCCGGCGTCGGCCGCGTGCAGGCCTGGCTCGTCGGCTCCGGTGTCTCGGCGCCGTCGCTCGGTGACCTGGACGAGACGACGGCGTCAGGCTTCTCGCACGCTTCCGACGACGGCGTCCCGGTCGTCGTCGACGCCGGGGCGATCCCGCTCGTCGATCTCGGGCCGCTCGCCGTGCTCACCCCGCACGCCGGCGAGCTCGCATCGTTCCTGGGGGTCGATCGCGCCGAGATCGAGCAGGACCCGACCGCCGCGGCGCTCCGTGCGGCCGAGCGGACCGGCAGCGTCGTGCTGCTCAAGGGGGAGCGGACGCACGTGGTCACCCCGGACGGGTCGGTGCGGCTCGTGGCTGCGTCCGCGACGCCGTGGCTCGCGGCGGCCGGTGCCGGGGACGTGCTGGGCGGCGTGCTCGGAGCGCTCGTCGCCGCGCGGCAGGGCTCCGTCGAAGCGGCCGGGTCGTCGCTCACCCCGTCGGACCTCGCCCACCTGGCCGCGTCGGCCGCGGTGGTGCACGGGATCGCGGCGCGGCGGGCGTCCGGCGGCGGACCGTTCCCGATGACGACGCTCATCGCCGAGCTGCCGGGGGTCGTGCGGGACCTGGTCGTCGACGGGGACGCGCGCGGCTAGTCGTCGACGTGGAACGACGGTGTCGACGTCGTACGACATCGACTTCGTCGTTCGTTGCAGGCGCTGACTGTTGCGGGTGCGCGGGAGCGACAGTGTCGGTGTCGTACGACGTCGGGTTCGTCGCTCCTTGCCGGCGCCCACAGTCACGTGCGCGGGGTGACGACAGTGTCGGTGTCGTACGACGTCGGTGGTGTCGCTTGTTGTCGACGCGAGCGTGGGACGGACGGGAGGCCCGTGGCGGCGTCGCCACGGGCCTCCCGTCCGATTGCGGTCACGTCACGGGCGCGACGCGCGTCGCGGACGTCAGCTCGCGGGGGTCGCGTGCACCAGGAACTCGACGGAACCGGCGTCGTCGACCTTGACGAACCCCAGGCTCGGGGCCTGCACGCCGTAGTCCGAGAAGGTGATCGGGACCGAACCGGAGATGTCGACGCCGTCGCCGCTCAGGCCGACCTGCAGCTTCGCGGTGACGTCCTTCGTGACGCCGTGCAGGGTCAGCTTCCCCGGAGCCGTCACGGTCGTCGTGTCGGAGCCGCTCGGGACCGCGTCGGCGATCGGCGCGGTGAGTTCGAAGGTGGCCTCGGGGAAGGCCGCGGCGTCCATCGCGGAGTCGCGGAAGTAGGCGTCGCGCTGGTCGGAGTCGGTGGTGATGTCGGCGACCTGCACCGTGATCTTCGCGGCGGTGATGCTCGTGCCGTCGACGGTCGCGGTGCCGGCGACGCTGTCGGTGCGGCCGGTGACGGTGACGTCGGAGCCGTTCAGGACCTCGTGGACGCGGTACCCGGCCTCGGAATCGCCGCCGACCGTCCACTCGCCGGACAGGTCCGTACCGTCGAGGGTGGAGGCCTGGCGGGTGGCGGCGACGGACGGCGCGGCCGAGGCCTTCGCGTTCTCGGTGCTCGTGTAGACGTTCGTGAAGACCACCGCGCCGACGACGCCGAGGACGACCACGGCGGCGATGACGGAGATCCAGATGACGGCCTTGCGGCGCTTGCGCGGGGTGTCGGAGGTCACGAGCAGAACGGTGACACGTCATGCTCGGGAGACCCTGAGTCCGTGGCAGCGATCGCGCCCGGTCCGGCCGCTACGCTCGTCCGGTGCAGAGGACCTCGACCCGGTGGCTCGAACTCGCCGGCTTCGTCCTGGCGTTCGTCGCCGTGCACGGGTTCCTGTGGTGGCTGACCCTCGTGTCGGCGAACCTGCCGCTCGGTGACGTGACCATCACCTACAGCCGCTGGATCGAGACCGGGCGGACCGCGGACTTCTGGGTCGGCGTCGACGGCGCCTGGGTGTACCCGATCCTGGCGATCGTGCCGATGGCGGCCGCGGCGCTCGGGGGAGTCGAGTCCATCGGCACCGGCTGGCTGCTGCTGATGGTGGTGCTCGACGCCGTGGCGTGCGCGTTCCTGTGGCGGTTCCGGGCCCGCGTCGGGTCGTCCGACCGCTTCGGCGTGCACGGCGTGCGGGTCGTCTGGTGGTGGCTGCTGTTCCTGCTCGCGCTCGGGCCGATCGCGCTCGGTCGGATCGACACCGTCGCGACGGTGTTCGCGCTGGTGGGCGTGGCGTTCGTCGCCTCGAGGCCGGCCGTCGCGTCCGCGCTCTTCACCGCCGGCGCGTGGACGAAGGTGTGGCCCGCGGCGCTCGTCGCGGTGCTGCTGCTCCTGCGTCGCGGACACCGCCGGGGTGTGCTCGCCGGGGCCCTGGTGCTGAGCGCGCTGATCGTGCTCGTCGACGTGCTGTGGGGCGGTGCGCCGTACCTGCTGTCCTTCGTCGGTGAGCAGACCGGCCGTGGGCTGCAGATCGAGTCACCGCTCGCGACGCCCTTCATGTGGGCCGCTGCGTTCGGTGTCCCCGGAGCGGCGGTCTTCTACGACCAGGAGATCCTGACCTTCGAGGTGTCCGGTGCCGGCACGTCCGTCGCCGCCGCGGTGTCGACGCCGCTGATGGCCGTCGTCGTGGTGGCCGGGGTCGTGCTCGCGCTCTGGGCCGCACACCGCGGTGCCCGTCGGGCCGAGCTCGCACCGGTCCTCGCGCTCCTGTTCGTGGCGGCGCTCATCGCGACGAACAAGGTGGGGTCGCCGCAGTACATCGGCTGGTTCGCGGTGCCGATCGTGTGGGGACTCGCGGCGGGCACCCCGAGTGCGCGTCGGTTCGTGCCCATCGCGGTGCTCGCGCTGCCGATGGCCCTGCTCACGCAGGTGGTCTACCCGGGCTACTACGACCAGTTGCTCGGCGTGCAGCCGTGGATCCTCGTGGTGCTCACGGTGCGGAACGTGCTCGAGGCGGCGATCCTGGTGTGGAGCGTCGTCGTGCTGGTGCGGATGGGGCGTCGCGCGGGGTCCGGACGGGTGTCGGCGCGCTCGTCGCCGTCTGTGCACGACCAGCCCGAGCCGGGCAGGATGGACGCATGATCGTCGCCTTCTCCGTCGCTCCGTCCGGTGGTCCCGCTGCAACGTCCGACGGGTCCGTGCACGACGCCGTCGCGGCCGCCGTGCGCGTGGTGCGCGAGAGCGGGCTGCCGAACCGCACCTCGTCGATGTTCACCGAGATCGAGGGGGAGTGGGACGAGGTCATGGACGTCGTCAAGCGCGCCACCGAGGCCGTC
The DNA here is from genome assembly GCF_001864855.1 of Curtobacterium sp. MCBA15_005. NCBI lineage: Bacteria > Bacillati > Actinomycetota > Actinomycetes > Micrococcales > Microbacteriaceae > Curtobacterium > Curtobacterium sp. MCBA15_005. The sequence continues at coordinate 607,998 of NZ_MJGL01000003.1, read as the reverse complement.
GGTGCGTACGGCACGCGGGTGTCGCTCGTGCTCAAGGCCGACATCCGCCCCGGGCACACCGGCGAGATCGACGGCAAGCTCGAACGGCTCGAGACCGCGCTCGGCGAGTAGCCCGCGGCGGCACGGACGACACGCCGGAGCGGTCCCTCGGATGTCGGTGGTCGGGTGTCTCATGGTCTGCATCGAGCCACATCGGGTGGCCTGCGAGACGACGAGGAGCGCGTGATGATGCACGACGGCTGGTGCCCCGACTGCGACCTGCGAACGGTCGTCATCGACACGGACGAACACGGCGACAACGCCTGGGCGACCTGCGCGGAGTGCGGCACCGGATGGGTGCACCGCGACGAGCTGCCCGAGCAGACCCCGGCACGGACCCGCACGCCGGAGCGCCAGGCGGCCTGACCTCCGGCGGGCTTTCGCTGGTCCGTTGGAGCGGTCTACACTCGACGGACCAGGACATCACGGCCGCCCCGTCCGGTGGGGTGCTGCACCGTCGTCCCGCTCCGCCCGCACGAGAACAGGCCCCATGTCACAGCTCACGCCTGCGCGTCGCACCCTCGCGCTCATCTCGCTCGCCCTCGGCGGGTTCGCCATCGGCTCGACCGAGTTCGTCGCGATGGGGCTGCTGCCGAACATCGCGCAGGCCCTGCTCCCCGAGCAGTACGGCATCGACCCCGACGCCGGGATCGCCCACGCCGGCTGGCTCGTCAGCGCGTACGCCCTCGGGGTCGTCGTCGGTGCGCCGACCATCGCGGCGATGTCCGCACGGTTCCCGCGCAAGGGCCTGATCCTCGTACTGCTCGTCGGGTTCGTCGTCGCGACGATCGCGAGCGCGCTGCTGCCCTCGTTCGGTCTGGTGCTCGTCGCCCGCTTCGTCGCGGGTCTGCCGCACGGCGCCTACTTCGGCATCGCGTCGATCGTCGCCGGCGACATGATGGGCCCGGGCAAGCGCGGCAAGGGCATCGCGATGGTGCTGCTCGGCCTGTCGGTCGCGAACGTCGTCGGGGTCCCGGCGATCACGTGGGTCGGACAGGTGGCCGGGTGGCGGGTCGCCTACGGCGTCGTGGCCGCGCTGTTCGCCCTGACGTTCCTGGCCGTCGCGGCCTTCGTGCCGAAGAGCGCCCGCGACGAGCACGCCACGATCGGCCGCGAGCTCCGGGCGTTCCGCGTGCCGCAGGTGTGGATCGTGATGGGCCTCGGCGCCGTCGGGTTCGGCGGGTTCTTCGCGGTGTACTCGTACATCTCGCCGCTCGTGCAGAACGTCACCGGCATGCCCGAGTCGTTCGTGCCGATCGTGCTCGTCGTCGTGGGCATCGGCATGGTCGTCGGCGGGGTGCTCGGCGGACACCTGGCCGACCACAGTGTGAAGCGCACGATCTACGTCGGCATGTTCGCGCTCATCGGCGCCCTGCTCATCACCGTCCTGACGGCGCAGTGGCTCTGGGGCATGCTGCTCGGCGCGTTCCTGCTCGGGGCGACCTCGTCGGCGATCCCGCCGGCGGTGCAGTCGCGCCTGATGGACGTCGCCGGGGATGCCCGCACGATCGCGGCGGCGCTGAACCACTCGGCGTTCAACATCGGCAACTCGATCGGTGCGGCCCTGGGCGGCGCGGTCATTGCCGCCGGCTTCAGGTTCCTCGCACCGGGCTGGCTCGGCATCGGCCTGGCGCTGCTCGGCGTCCTGGTGACGATGGTCAGCTACGCGGTCGAACGGCGGAGCACCCGTCGTGCCGCGGTCCGCTCCTCGTCACCGTCCACCGGCCCGATCACCGCACCGGTCCCGACGGCCTGACACGTGGGGTGCGCGCACGCACCCACCGGACGGGAGGCCCGTGGCGACGCCGCCACGGGCCTCCCGTCCGTCACGTGGTGCGGCCACCGCACATGGTGAGCAGCAACCGTCGGGTCCCGTCACGGGACCCGACCATTGCTGCTCACGAAGCGGAACGCGCCACGCGCGCTAGAGCCCCAGGGGGCTGCCGTCCTGCACGATGATGCCGTCGGTGATCGCACGCTTCCGGAGCGCCACCTTCGTGCCCACGTCGAAGCCGGCGACGCGGTACTTCTCGCGGATGCGCTTGAGGTAGCTCTTCGCGGTCTCCTCGGAGATGCCGAGCTGGTAGGCGACGCTCTTGACGGGCTCGCCACCGCCGTACAGGGCCATCACGCGACGCTCCTGGGCGCTGAGCTTCGGCACACCGCCGACGTCGCCGCTGTTGATGGCGAGGTCGAGCTCGGCCGAGACGTACTGCTCGCCGCGCTGGGCGGAGCGGATCGCCTCGACGATCATGTCGGCGTCCTCGCTCTTGACGAGGTACCCGAGGGCGCCGGCACCGAGGGCCTCGCGCACGACGTTCGGCTCCGAGTACGTGCTCATCACGACGGTCTTGACGCCCGCGGTCTTGAGCGTCGAGATCTTCAGCGACACCGGGATGGAGTCCTTGAGGTCCAGGTCCAGCAGCACCACGTCGACCGGGAACGCCGGGCTCGTCAGGAGCTCGGGCCAGGTCGTGACGGCGGCCACCAGGGTGATGTCGTCGGCCGCGTTCCGGATCCACTCCGTGAGCGCGCCGAGGAGCATCCTGTGGTCGTCGACCAGTGCGAGTCGGATCGGTTCCTCTGGAGTCGCCATGCTGGCGTCCTTTCTCGGTGCGGATTGCTCGGCCGATCCTAGGAGGATCCGGGCCGGAAGTCGGTCAGGCGTGCGGGTGTCCGGCGGCTACATCGACGGATGTCGGTTCACGACGCAGTGCGCGACGATGTGCAGCGCGCCGTCGCGGACGGTCTCGGTGTACGGGCCGATGCGCTGCAGGGCACTCCAGGCCGTCGGGCCGAGGCTGCGCCGGGGCACCCCGCGGGACTCGATGACGACGGGCACGTCCATCGTGTCGTCGCTGACCGGATGGCCGTCGGAACCGATCGGGCCGAGGGTGACGGAGACGACGGGCATGCCGGGCTGCGCGGTGCGGCCGTCGCCGACCATCTGCCAGATCGCCTGCAGCAGCCCGTCGCGCTGGGTGGGGGAGAGGTGCCCCGCCAGGGCCGTCGGGTCGGCGACGCTCACCGAGCGACCGAGGTGGTCGGACTCGGTGATGGCGTGGTAGAGCCAGGTCTCGCGACGGCCCTCGATCAGGTGCAGGCGGAGCTCGGTGGCGAGCGACGCGGCGACCGAGCTCGAGGCGTCGGACAACGGCAGCGGGTCGGTGCCGTTCGCGACGGCGTCGAGCAGCTTCTCGGCGGCCAGGTCGAGCCGGGCGAGCTCGTCCGAGGCGAGCATGCCGACGGCGAACTGCGGTGCCTGCACGTTGCTCTGCACGAGCACCCGGTCGAGCTCGCGCTGCACGAGCTGCCGGAACCGCTGCACGACGTACAGCGCGAGCGCCGGCGGCACGACGACGAGCGACAGCAGGGACACGATGCCGGGCATGGTGTCGTTCGTGATCGGCGTCGACGCGACCGCCATCACGATGAACGCGATGCCGAGCACGCCGATGGCGACGGCGACCTCACGGGCGGGTCGGAGCGTGGCGATCGGCAGCAGCGCGAAGCCCGCGGCCATCGACGCCGTGGCGGTGTGCGCGATGTCGTGCTCGGGCCAGATGCCGATGAAGTCGAGCGTGACGACGCAGGCCAGCACGACGCAGATCAACGCGAACGCCGGACCCGTCAGTCGTTCGCCGTAGGTCAGGACACTGAGTCCGACCCCGACGGCGGCGACGACGTAGAGCCCCCAGGCGACGGCGGGCAACCACGGGTCGGAGTACTCGTTCCAGCGCACCAGGAAGAACGCGATGCCGGCGACGGCCTCGATCGCGGTGAGGACCGCGGCGCCGAGGCCGAGGTAGCCAGCACCGAGCGAGGCGCCGGGCTTCGCGGCCTGCCGCAGGGACCGGGCGCCGGTGGACGTCGACGGGAGCCCTCGGGCCTGGCGACGTTCGCTCGTCCGGTACCGCTCGCGCGCCTCGCGGCGGGTGCGGGGTGCTGGCGGCGCGGTCTCGCCGGGCAGACGGCGGCCGATGGTGTCCTCGGGGACCCGGGTCATCGCGGTGCCTCCAGGACGACGGTGGTGCCGGAGCCCGGCGCGGAGAAGAGCTTCGCGTCGCCGCCGACCTCGCGCAGGCGGTTCACGACGCTCTCCTTGAAGCCGAGTCGCTCGGCACTGACGGTGGTGAGGTCGAAGCCGACGCCGGAGTCGGTGACCATCGCGCGGACGACCTCGTTGTCGTGGACGATCGTGACGTGGGCCTCGCCGACGCCGGCGTGCCGACGGACGTTCTCGAGGCACTCGCCGAGCGCGAGCAGGAACGCGTCGAGCACGTTCGACGGCAGCAGGACCTGCCCGGTGCCGTGCCAGCTGACCTCGAGCCCCATCCGGCCGAAGCGCTGCTTGACCGACTCGAGGGTCTGCCCGAGCGGTGACTCCTCTTCGCGGGTGAGCGAGTAGTCACCGGACTGCGAGGGCTGCGGGGTCGCACCGAGGCGCAGGTGCCGCAGCAGTCGGGCGTCCTCGGCGGCCTGCTCGCGCATCGCCTGCTCGGAGACGCCGACGCCGGAGTGCGCCAGCAGCGTCAGGGTCGCGAGCACGGTGTCGTGCAGCAGGCGGGCACCCTGGCGGCGCTGCGCCTCGGTCTCGCTGGCCTGCCGTTCGGCGCGGTGGGCGGTGCCGATGCTGTAGATGCGGCGGGCGACGCGGGGGATGCTGCGCGAGATCCAGATCGCCACGACGGCCATCAGGATCCACCCGAGCAGTGCGCCGCTGACCGGGGTCGACAGGAGCGAGCCCGACCCCCACACCATGAGCACCACCACGGCACCGCCCCCGGCGATGGTGATGCCGAGCCCGACCGGGTGCCCGCGCTGTGCCATCAGCGGTGCCGAGAGCCCGCCGGCGGCCAGGGGCATCACGGCGCTGGCGACGAGGGGCCTCGCCGAGTCCTCGACGCCGGTGAAGAGCAGCACCATCGTGGCGAGCCCGGCGACGACGATGGCGGCGGTCCACCACACCTCGCCGCCGCGACCGAAGCACACGAGGGCGGTGATCATCGCGGCGATGCAGAGGAGTGCGCCGATGAGGGGCGGCGTGGGCACGGCGGCGGCGGAGAGGATGCCCACGACGCTGACGAGCGCGCAGACGATGCCCACGACACGGGTCGCCGACCGCAGCAAGCGGTCGCGTTCCTGTGCGATGAAGTCCATCGATGTCCTGGTTGGTGACGATCTGGGTGGTGCGGGAAACCGAGCGTCGGTCAGTGCCGGGCTCCACGCCATCATTCCACGCGCGCCACCCGTTGGGGGGTCTTCGGCGCGCCGCGGTGGCGGCAGGCCCCGCTCAGGACTCCAGCAACCGCCGCAGGTGCGCCCCGACCTGCTCGTGCTCGATGAGGAACCCGTCGTGTCCGAACTCGCTCTCGATCACCGCTGCGGTGTCCCCGTCGAGCGCGTCCGGCACGCCCGCGGCGATCCGGTGCTGGTCCTCGACAGGGAACAGCCGGTCGCTCGAGATCCCCACCACCAGGGTCCGGGCGGTCACCAGCCCGAGGGCGGCCGACACCCCGCCGCGACCGGCTCCGACGTCGTGCGAGTCCATCGCGTACGTCAGCGTGACGTAGCTCGAGGCGTCGAACCGCCGCGTGAACTTGTTGCCGTGGAAGTCGAGGTAGCTCTCCACCGAGAACCGGCCGTCGTCGCCGAGCGGGGAGACGTCGCTCTGCCAGGACCGCGCAAAGCGGCTGTTCAGCTCGTCCGACGCGCGGTACGTCATGAGCGCCATCCGCCGGGCCAGCGACAGGCCCCGGTGCGGTCCCTCGCCGGCCTCGGCCTCGAAGTAGTCGCCGCCGGCGAACGCCGGGTCCATCTGGATCGCCGCCCGCTGCAGCGAGTTCGCCGCGATCTGGTCGGCGGTGGTCTGCGCCGTCGACGCGAGGACCGCCAGCCGCTGCACGCGCGCCGGGTGCGAGACCGCGAACTCGAGGGCGTGCATGCCGCCCATCGACCCGCCGACGACGGCCGCGAAGGTCTCGATGCCGAGCCGGTCGGCGAGCTGCGCCTGCACCTCGACCTGGTCGCGCACCGTCACGAACGGGAACCGTGCGCCCCACTCCGCGCCCGACGGCGACACCGACGACGGCCCGGTGGTGCCCTGGCAGCCGCCGAGCATGTTCGGCGCGATCACGAACCACCGGTCGGTGTCGATCGCCCGCCCGGGCCCGACGACGTCGCCCCACCAGCCGGCGGTGCGGTGTCCCGGGCCGGGGTCACCCGCGACGTGCGAGTCACCGGTCAGCGCGTGCAGGATGAGCACCGCGTTGTCGCGGGCGGCGTTGAGCGTGCCCCACGTCTCGTACGCCACGCGCACGGACGGCAGGCGGCCGCCGCGCACCCACTGCTCGCCGAGGGACTCGAAGTGGCGTGCACCCGGGTGGTCACCGGGACGCCAGGCACCGGTCACGGGCGGCTTGCCGAGGGTGCCGAGCTCGGTGCCGGGCACCAGGGTGGACGGCACGGAGTCCTCGGGGGTCGTCTGCCAGTCCATCGTGGGTCCAGTCTGCCGGGAGGCGCGGGTCGCCGCCGCCGTGTTACGTCACGCCCGGCGCGTGGCCGGGTGTCCGGGCCGCGGGCGCGCCGGGCGGGTCGGGCGGGTCGGGCGCGTTGGAACGACGCAGAACGACAGGGTCGATGTCGTACGACGTCGACCCTGTCGTTCTGCGTCGGCAGGCAGGCAGGCAGGCAGGCAGGCAGGGAGCCAGGCAGTCAGGCAGGCAGGCCGCGCGGGACCTACGCGCGCTGGCTCTCCTGCGCGATCGCCCGGGCCGCGGCGAGCCCGGCCTCGAGGTCGGCCTTCAGGTCCGCGATGTTCTCGATGCCGACCGACAGGCGCACCAGGCCGGGCGTGACCCCGGTGGTGAGCTGCTGCTCGGGGGTGAGCTGCGAGTGCGTGGTCGACGCCGGGTGGATCACGAGCGAGCGGACGTCGCCGATGTTCGCCAGGTGCGAGAAGAGCTGCAGGTTGTCGACGAACGCCTTGCCCGCGGTGACCCCGCCCTTGAGCTCGAACGACAGCACGGCGCCGACGCCCTTCGGCGCGTACCGGTTCGCGGCGGCGTACCAGGGCGACGTCGGCAGACCGGCGTAGGCGACGGTGGCGACGTCGGGGTGCTGGTCGAGCCACTCCGCGATCTCCTGCGCGTTGGACACGTGCCGCTCGATGCGGAGCGACAGGGTCTCGATGCCCTGCAGCAGCGCGAACGCCGTGTCCGCCGAGTTCGACGCACCCAGGTCGCGGAGCAGCTGCACCCGGGCCTTCACGATGTACGCGAGCTCGTTGCCGACCGCCTCGGCGAAGACCGCACCGTGGTACGACGGGTCGGGCGTGTTGAACTCCGGGAACCGGTCGGCGTGCTGCGACCAGGCGAACTTCCCGCCGTCGACGATGATCCCGCCGATGACCGTGCCGTGGCCACCGAGGAACTTCGTGGCCGAGTGCACCACGATGTCGGCGCCGTGCTCGAACGGACGGATCAGGTACGGCGTCGCGATCGTGTTGTCGACGATCAGGGGGACGCCGGACTCGTGGGCGACGTCGCTGACGCCCGTGATGTCGAGGACGTTGATCTTCGGGTTGCCGATGGTCTCCGCGAAGAACAGCTTCGTGTTCGGGCGGACCGCTCGGCGCCACTCCTCGAGGTCGTCCTGGTCCTCGACGAACGTCGTCTCGATGCCGAGCTTCGCCAGCGTGTACTTGAACAGGTTGTACGTGCCGCCGTAGATCGACGACGACGACACGATGTGGTCACCCGCCCCCGCGATGTTGAGCACCGCGTAGGTCTCGGCAGCCTGGCCGGACGCGACGAGCAGGGCACCGGACCCGCCCTCGAGCGCGGCGATCCGCTGCTCGACGACGTCGTTCGTCGGGTTCATGATCCGGGAGTAGATGTTGCCCGGCTTGGCGAGCGCGAACAGGTCGCGTGCTTCGTCCGAGTTCGCGAAGACGTACGAGGTCGTCTTGTAGATCGGCGTCGCTCGGGCGCCCGTGGTCGGGTCCGGCTGTGCGCCGGCGTGGACCTGGGTGGTCTCGAACTGCCACTTCGCGGCGTCGTGCTCGGTCATCTTGGTGCTCCTGTCCGGTGCGGCTGGTCGTCGGGTCGCCCTGCGCTCGGCCCGGAGGCTCGGCGCTGCTGTGCGTCGGGTGTCACGGTACGCACGTGGTCGGGCCCGCACCACCGCACCCGCCTCGGGACGTAACGCGCCCGCCGGGCCGCCCCGCGCCTCCCGGCCAGGATGGTGCCCGGGGGCTGACGGCGGCGACCACGGGGGATCCGTCGCGGCCTGCCGCGACATCGCGCGCTGCCGACTGAGCGCAGCGAAGACGACTGCTTGCGCGGAAATGTCACGCGTCGCGGCGGAACAGCCAGTCGACCTTCGGTTCGAGCAGCCACCGCATCCCGCGCCGCACGAAGGGCTGCGCCAGGAACAGGCTCACGACGCAGGCGATGACGACCATGAGGAGCACGAACGGCCAGGCCGAGTGCTCGCCGGCCAGGACGCCGGACTCCCGGATCGGGTAGAGGACGAACGTGTGGAGCAGGTAGACGTACATCGTCGCGGCGCCGAACTGCGTGATCCAGACGTTCCGACGGGGGATGAGCACCAGGAACGACGCCGTCAGCAGGGTCGCGAGCAGCATCAGGCCGAAGCGCACCGCACCCGCCCACCAGGCGTCCTCGCCGAGCCCCGAGTAGGAGTCGTCGTAGAAGAACCAGTGGTGCAGGTCGAACTCCTTGAACTGCGGGATCCAGACCGCGCACGACACCGCCCACGCGGCGAACACCGCGACGGCGGCGATCCGCACCCGGACGACCGTGCGGCGGGACGCCTCGTACCAGCGGTCGAAGACGCCCCACTGCTTGACCTGCCACCCGAGCAGGAAGAACGGCAGCAGGCTGATCGCGCGGGACAGCGAGAGCGTGGAGTCGACGTTGTCGAAGTAGCCGACGCCGATGCTGAACACGACCGCCCAGAACAGCGGCCACCGCAGCTGCGCCAGGTACGGCAGGATCAGCTTGAAGATGCCCAGGGCCAGCAGGAACCACAGGGTCCACGTCGGCTTCGTCGGGTTGAAGTCCTTGCCGCCCTCGACGATGCCCTGCACCACGGTCCAGATCGTCTGCATGATGATGTAGGGCACCACGATGTCCGTGATCGTCCGGCGCATCCGCTTCGCCGTCGGGGTGTCCGCCGACGAGAAGTACCCGCTGATCACGCCGAACGCCGGCATGTGGAACGCGTAGATGAACGTGTAGAGCGCCAGGGCGTGCTCGCTCGCCGGCGTCTGCCGCTGGATCGCGTGCCCGATGACCACGAGCGTGACCGCGACGAACCGCGCGGTGTCCCACATCGGGATCCGGCGCGGAGCTCGACCGGGCTCGAGCTGCGTCGCCGGGGCCGAGGGGGCGGGAGGGGCGGCATCCGTCGTCATCGCCGGTCACGTTACCGGATCGTGATCTGGACGGCCCGGTGCGGTGCCGGAACCGTCCCGCTCGGTACGGTGGTCGGACCGGGCCACCACGCGCCCCGGTCACCGACGCAGGAGGCAGATCACATGGCAGCACGGCGCGCAGTCGTCACCGGAGCGAGCTCGGGCATCGGGGCGGCCACGGTCCGGCTGTTCCGGTCACGGGGCTGGGACGTGCTCGCCGTGGCCCGCCGCGCCGCGAAGCTCGAGGCGCTCGCCGCGGAGACCGGGGCCGACACCCTGGTCGCCGACATCACGGACGCCGACGACGTGGCGGCGCTCGCCGCGCGGGTCGCGGACCTCGGCGGTGCCGACGTGCTCGTCAACAACGCCGGTGGGGCGTTCGGGTCGGCGAGTGTCGAGGAGTCCGACGTCGACGACTGGCGCGCCATGTTCGAGGTCAACGTGATCGGCACGAAGCGCGTCGTCTCCGCGCTGCTGCCGCACCTGCGCGACCGTGCTCGCGTGTCCGGGGGAGCGGACATCGTCACGGTGACCAGCACCGCCGGGTTCGTCGCGTACGAGAACGGTGGCGGCTACAACGCCGCGAAGTTCGCCGAGCACGCCCTGGTCGGCGCACTCCGGCTCGAGCTGAACGGCGAGCCGATCCGCGTCGTCGAGATCGCGCCGGGGATGGTGAAGACCGACGAGTTCGCGCTCACCCGGTTCCGCGGGGACGAGCAGAAGGCCGCCGCGGTGTACGACGACGTGCCGGAGCCGCTCGTGGCCGACGACGTCGCCGAGGCGATCGTGCACGCGGTGGAGCTGCCGGCGCACGTGAACCTCGACCTCGTGACGATCCGGCCGGTGGCACAGTCGGCGCAGCACAAGCTGGCGCGCGGCCCGCTGACGCCCCGCTGAGCCGACCCGCGCCGGACCCGCGCAGCGCC
>NZ_MJGL01000003.1:576421-596987 GCF_001864855.1 Curtobacterium sp. MCBA15_005 | reverse complement strand
GCCGGACCCGCGCAGCGCCCGGGCGGCGGCCGCGGGTCGCGGGCGTGGGCTCCCTGCCGGTACCGTGGTCGGATGCCGATCAGCAGCGAACCCGAGCCCGCGGCTCCGTCCACCGTGACCGTGACGAGCGGGCCCGAGGTACTCGGCTGGCTGGAGTTCGGTGACGCCGCACGCCTGCTCGCCAAGGACGTCCTGTCCAGCGGCTTCGAGCCCGAGGTCGTCGTCGCCGTCGCCCGCGGCGGACTGATCATCGCCGGCGCCGTGGCATACGCGCTCGGCACCAAGGAGTGCGGCTCGATCAACGTCGAGTTCTACACCGACGTCGAGCAGCGGCTGGAGGAGCCGGTCGTGCTCGCCCCCGCCCTCGACGCCCCGAGCCTGGCGGGCAAGCGGGTCCTCGTCGTCGACGACGTGTCGGACTCCGGCCGCACCCTGCGCCTGGTGGTCGACATCATCCGGAACGCCGGTGCCGACGTCCGGAGCGCCTGCCTGTACTCGAAGCCCGGCACCGTCCTCGAGCCCGACCACGTGTGGCGTCGGGTCGACGGCTGGATCACGTTCCCGTGGAGCGCCCTCGCCCCCGTGACGGCCGAGTCGTGAGCATCCACCTGGTCGGCGGCGGTCTGTTCGCCGCCTCGGACGTCGCAGCGCCGTTCCTCGCCGAGGCCACCGCCCGTTCGGCAGCGGTCGGCCGGAGCGTCCCGCGCATCGCCCTGCTCTCGGTGGCGGGCCCGGACGGCGGCAGCCCGTCATCGACCGCCGACATCGCGGAGGTCCTCGGCGGCCCGCGCACGGCCGAGGTGCTCGTCACCGAGGTCGCGGCCGGTCAGGTCTTCGACACCACGGTCCTGAGCGACGTCGACGCCCTGGTGGTCGGTGGCGGCGTCACCCCCGACTACCTGGCGGCGATCGCCCCGCTCGTCGACCAGCTCCGGCTGCTCGTCTCCGACGGTCTGCCCTACCTCGGCTACTCGGCCGGTGCGATGATCGCCGCCGACCGTGCCCTGGTGGGCGGCTGGCGCATCGGCGGCGTCGAGATCTGCCCCGAGGCGGCGTCCGAGGGGCTGGACGAGGTCGAGCTCCGCGAGGGCCTCGGCCTGGTCGACCTGACCATCGACGTGCACGCGGTGCAGGCCGGCACCCTCGCGCGGCTCATCGCCAGCGCCGAGGCCGAGTTCGTCACCGCCGGACTCGCGATCGACGAAGACACCACGCTCGTCGTCGGCGAGGGCGCGCTCGAGGTCCGGGGGACCGGCAGCGTCTGGCGCGTGATGGCAGGCGAGGAGTCGGTGGCCGTCGCCACCATGGGCGCGTAGGCGACGTGGAACCCCGCCCGCTCGCCGACCTGGTCGACGCCGGTTGGGCGTCGGCGCTCGCACCTGTCGAAGCCGACGTGCACCGGATCGGCGCATGGCTGCGGGACGAGACCGCGGCCGGTCGCCACTACCTGCCCGCCGGCGGCGACGTCCTCCGCGCGTTCACGACCCCGTTCGACGCCGTCAGGGTGCTGGTCGTCGGGCAGGACCCGTACCCGACGCCGGGCCACCCGATCGGTCTGTCGTTCGCGGTCGACCCCGCCGTCCGTCCGGTGCCGCGCAGCCTGGCGAACATCTACCGCGAGCTCGCCGACGACCTCGGGGTGACCCCGCCGCAGCACGGTGACCTGCGGGCCTGGTCCGACCAGGGCGTCCTGCTGCTCAACCGGGTGCTCACCGTGCAGGCGGGCGAGGCCGGCAGCCACCGCGGCAAGGGCTGGGAGGCGGTGACCGACCAGGCCGTCCGCGCGCTGGTCGCCAGTGGGACCCCGCTCGTCGCCGTGCTCTGGGGTGCCCAGGCCGGGTCGGTGCGACCGCTCCTCGGCGACACCCCGGTCGTCGCCTCGGCCCACCCGAGCCCGCTCAGTGCGTCGCGCGGGTTCTTCGGCAGCCGCCCGTTCTCGCAGGTGAACGCGCTGCTCGAGTCGCAGGGCGCACCGCCCGTCGACTGGACGCTGCCCGCTCAGTAGGCTCGGCACGTGCTCGAGGAGGAATACCAGCGACGGCGGGTCCTGCCGCGACACCTGCGTGCCCCGGCGGCGACCGAGACGGCCTTCGAGTACCGCATCCGTGCGGCCGAGGTGGGGGACCTGCCCCACGTGCGCGAGATCCACACGCACTACGTCCGCAACTCGTCGGTGACGTTCGACCCGGCGGCGTTCACGTACGCCGCGTGGAAGAAGCGCTACGACGACATCCGGAAGCGCCGCCTGCCGTTCCTGGTGGCGGAGAACCCCGCCGGGCAGATCCTCGGGTACGCCCTGGTCGACGCGTGGAACCCCCGGGACCGCTCGAACCACGTCGTCGAGGACTCGATCTACCTCGGTGCCGCGTCCGGCGGCAAGGGGCTCGGCCGCGCGCTGATGGAGGCGCTGCTCGACGAGTGCCGTTCGGCCGGCGTGCGCGAGGTCGTCGCCGTCATCGCGGACCGCCAGGCCGAGGCGTCGATCCGGCTGCACGAGCGGCTCGGCTTCGAGGAGGTCGGCCGGATGGGCAAGGTCGGCTACAAGTACGACCGCTGGCTCGGCACCGTCACGATGCGGCTCCGCCTGCGCGGCCCGCGGCTGTTCGCGCGACGACGCTGACGGAGCCGACGCGGTCGACGCGCGTCACGCAGGCGAACGTGGGCAGGGCGGACGGGAGGCCCGTGGCGGGCCCGGCACGCGCCTCCAGGCCGTCCCCTGGTCGCGCCGGACCGCCGTGGCCGGGTCAGCCCGCCGGCGCCTCGGTGATGAACTCGTCGCGCGTCACGCGGAGCAGCGCGGTGGCGGCCGCCGCCGCCGCGTCCGCGTCACCGTCGACCGCTGCGCGTCCGACGGCCTGGTGCCGGAGCGCCGCCTCGCGCGTCCAGCGCGTGATGGGGTCGCGCGACTCCGACGTGCGGGTGCGGAGCAGGGCCTCGACCGTGCCGGCGAAGTGCGCGAACACGGCGTTCCCCGACCCGGTGAGCAGTGCACGGTGGAAGCGGACGTCGGCCTCCAGGTAGGCGCGGCTGTCCTCGCGCCCGCAGGCGTCGAGCATGTCCTCGGCGGCGGCGAGCACGGCGTCCGCGCCCTCGCAGCCGGCGGTCAGGGACGCCGCGACCGGTTCGACGCCGAGCCGGAGTTCGACGAGCTCCCGCTGCTGCACGAAGTACGCCGGTGAGGTACCGCGCCACCGGATCACGGTCGGGGCGAGCAGCTCCCACGCGGTGATGTCGCGGACGAGCGTGCCGACGCGCTGCCGGGGCTCGACCAGGCCGAGGGACTGCAGGACGCGCAGGGCCTCGCGGACGACCGAGCGGGACACCCCGAACTCGTCGGCCACCAGTTCGGGTCGGACGACGGCACCTGTGGCCAGGTCGCCGTCGACGATCCGCTGGCCCAGGGTGTCGAGCACGTGGGCGTGCAGTCCGCGTGCGGTGGGCATCGTTTCCTCCGTGCAGTACGGGTCACGCGGTCGTCGTGACGCCGGTCCCATCGAAGCGGCAGACTCCGGAGACGGGCGGTTGGCGCGCGGGACGACGTCGTATAGTCTGATTAATCAGATTATTGAGGGTCGGCGTTCGTCGCGCCAGTCCACCCTCGACACGAAGGCGACGGAGCCGCGCAGCAGCGACTCCAGGAAGGGGCGCTGATGCCTCACGCTCTCCCGGACCACCTGCTCGCCGCGGGTGGCACCACCGAGACAGTCGACCCGTCCGGTTCGATCCCGCAGCTGATCATCGCGGCGCTCGTCGGCATCGTGGTGATCATCGCGCTCATCACCTGGCTCAAGGTGCACCCGTTCATCGCGCTCACGATCGGCGCGCTCGGCGTCGGGATCGGCGCGGGCCTGGCGCCGGACAAGGCGGTCACGAGCTTCGGTGACGGCTTCGGCGCGACCATGACGAGTGTCGGCATCCTGGTCGGGCTCGGGGCGATGTTCGGCAAGATGCTCGTCGACTCCGGCGCAGCGGACCGCGTGGTGGACACCCTGGTGCGGAAGTCGTCGAAGGCGGCGCTGCCGTGGACGATGGCCCTGATCGGGGCGCTCATCGGGCTGCCGATGTTCTTCGAGGTCGGGCTCGTCCTGCTCATCCCGATCATCGTGCTGGTCGCCAAGCGGAGCGAGGTGCCGATCATGAAGATCGCCGTCCCCGCCCTGGTCGGCCTGTCGACGATGCACGCGTTCGTCCCGCCGCACCCCGGGCCGCTCGTCGCGATCTCCACCGTCGGTGCGAACCTCGGCACCACGCTCGCCTTCGGCATCGTGCTGGCGATCCCGGTGATCATCCTGGCCGGCCCGCTCTTCGCCCGGTTCGCGGCCCGCTGGGTCGACATCCCCGTCCCCGACATGTTCGGATCGCGTGGGGCGGTCGCCACCGCCGGCCCGGGTTCGGGGTCGGGTTCCGGGTCCGCCTCCTTCGCCGACGACCCGGCACACCCCGGACGGGAGGCCCGGCGCGGCCCCGCCACGCAGGACACCGCGTCCCTGCCCAACGGCAAGAGCGACTTCACGCGCGTCATCAGCGAGCCGCGCAGCCCGTCGTTCACCGTCGCCCTGATCGGCATCCTGCTGCCGGTCGTGCTCATGCTCGCCCAGGCGATCCGTGAGGCCACCGCCCCCGACGCCGCCGGCTCGTGGGTGAGCCTGCTCGACTTCCTCGGTTCGCCGATGATCGCCATCGGCATCGCGGCCGTCTACGCGATGGTCTTCTTCGCGATCGGCGGTGGCATGGACCGCTCGGCGGTGTCGAAGTCGCTCGAGAGCGCCCTGCCCCCGATCGCCGGCGTGCTGCTCATCGTCGGTGCCGGCGGTGGCTTCAAGCAGGTGCTCATCGACACCGGGATCGGCGGCGTGATCGCCGACGCCGTCAAGGACTCCGGTGTCTCGGTGCTGCTCGTCGCCTGGGTCGTCTCGGCACTGGTCCGCGTGGCGACCGGGTCGGCCACGGTCGCCACCGTGACCGCCGCCGGCATCATGGCGCCGATCGCCGCCGACCTGTCGACGCCGATGACGTCGCTGCTCGTGCTCGCGATCGGTGCCGGCTCGGTGTTCCTGTCGCACGTGAACGACGCCGGGTTCTGGCTGGTGAAGGGGTACCTCGGCACCACGGTGGGGCAGACGTTCAAGACGTGGACGGTGCTCGAGTGCCTCATCTCGGTGTTCGGTCTGCTCGGGGTCCTGCTGGCCGGGGTGTTCATCCGATGAGCGGCGCAGGAGGAGTTGCTGCTGCCGGTGCGTCCGACGCCGGGCTGGACGCCCGCGTCCTGGTGGTGATGGGGGTCTCCGGGTCTGGCAAGTCGACCGTCGCCGCCATGGTGGCGGAGCAGGTCGGGTGGGAGTTCGCCGAGGGTGACGCGATGCACCCGCCGGCGAACGTCGACAAGATGCACGCCGGCACCCCGCTCACCGACGAGGACCGCTGGCCGTGGCTCGACGTCGTCGCCGGCTGGATCCGCGGACACCTGGACGCCGGGACGAACGGCGTCGTGACCTGCTCGGCTCTGAAGCGCTCGTACCGCGACGTGCTGCGGGCCCCCGGGGTGGTGTTCGTGCACGTGGCCGGTGACGGCGCGCTCATCGAGGAGCGGATGTCGCAGCGTTCCGGGCACTTCATGCCGACGTCGCTGCTGCAGTCGCAGCTCGCCACGCTCGAGCCGCCGCAGCCCGACGAGGCCCACCTGACGATCGCCGCCGACCGCACCCCCGAAGAGGAGAGCGCCGAGGTCGTGGCGCGGCTCGGACTGGTCCGGATCCCGAGAGCCTGATCGGGCGGCGCTCGGCAGCATGGGCTGCATGGCGCTCGACGACTCCCTCTCGCTCCTGACCCGTGGCTACGGGTTCGGTGCCCACCTGTGGCGCCGGACCCGGCCGGGGGCGCGGGCCGTGGGCTTCCGACTGCTCGGACGTCCGGCGCTGCTCGTGCGTGGTGCCGAGGGCGTCGCGCTGTTCTACGACGGCGACCGCACGGCACGCCACGGTGCGATGCCGGCCATCGTGCAGCGGACGCTGTTCGGCGTCGGGTCGGTGCACAGCCTCGACGGGGCGGAGCACCACCACCGCAAGGCGACCTTCGTCGACGTCGCGTACGAGGACGAGCAGGTCCGGCGGCTCGCACCCCTGCTGACCCGGGAGTGGGCGACCGAACGCGACGCCTGGCTCGCCGGCGGGACCCGATCGGCGTACGACGCGGCCGTCGGCGCGATCGGCCGCGCGGTCATGCGGTGGGCCGGACTACCGGGGACGCCGGCGGCGAAGACCCGGTGGGCGGCACGGCTCGCCCAGGTCGTCGACGGGTTCGGGGTGCCGTACTCACCGGAGTACCTGCAGGCCGTCCTGAACCGGCACTGGTCGGACCGGCATGCCCGGCGGCTGGTCGAGGCCGTGCGCGGTGGCCGCTTGACCCCCGAGCCGCACACCGCACTGCACGAGTGGGCGTGGCACCGGGACCCCTCCGGGGCGCTGCTGCCGGCGCGGCTGGCCGGCATCGAACTGCAGAACAGCATCCGGCCAGCCATCGCGGTGGCCCGGTTCGTGGCGTTCGCGGCGAAGGAGCTGCACGACCGGCCGGAGTGGCGGGCACGGATCGCCGCCGAGAGCGCGGCGGCCGACACCGCTGACGGGCCGCGCGTCGACGGCCCGCTCGCCGTGGCCTTCGCGCAGGAGATCCGCCGGACGGCGCCGTTCGTGCCGATGCTGCCCGCCTGGGCTACCACGGACGTCGAGCTGGACGGCCAGCACCTGCCCGCCGGCGGGCGCGTGGTGCTCGACATCACCGGGACCGACACCGACGAGCGTTCGTGGGACCGTGCGGGCGACTTCGACCCGTCGCGGTTCCTCGGCGTGGACGACTTCGAGGCGATCACGACGTTCGTCCCGCACGGCGGCGCCGACGTCGCCACGGGACACCGGTGCCCCGGCGAGAAGGTCGCCGTCGCCGCGCTCGCGGCCGCGGTCTCGGTGCTGAGCGACCCGCGGCTGACGATCCTCGACGAGGGGCTGCAGGTGGACCGCCGCCGGCTGCCGACGAAGCCGGCCTCGGGTGGCGAGGTCCGGGGCCGCTGCCCCTTCCACTGACCCGTTCTCGGTCGACCCCGTCTCAGTCGAACCGGATCGGGGTGCCGACGGGCAGCGCCGCCAGGGTGCGGGTCATCTCCGCCGAGATCCGGACGCAGCCGTGCGAGCTGCCGGTCGGGTCCGGGTAGTAGTGCAACGCGGTCAGCGCAGCGTTGCCGCCGTACGACGGGATCCGGGACGAGTGCGCCCCGGTCAGGATGATCGGGTTGCCCTGCGTGTACGCGACGCGGGTGTCGACGTACGCCGCCTCGACGTAGGTGGCGGTGTCGGCCGGTGTGGGGTCCTCCGGCGTCCCGAGCCGGGCGGCCTCGGTCGCGGTGACCTTTCCCGACCGGGTGACGACGGACACCGTGCTGGCGGCGACGTCGACCCGGATCATCCGGTCGGTCCCCGTCACGGTGAAGTCGGCCGCCCGGGCCCAGGCGAACGTCGCGCTCGGCGCGTCCGGGTCGCCGCCGTCACCGGGGGTGCGGTTGCGGGACGGCGTCGACACCAGGAGCATCCCGCCGTCCCGGCCGGGGGAGCGACCCCACACCGCGGTCGCCGCGGGCCGGTTGATCGTCGACACCAGGTGGGACAGGGTCGCCACCGGTCGGGCGCGGCCGGACGGGCTCGCGTACAGGGCGACGAGCGGCGTGCGCGGGGTCGCGATCTGCCAGGTGTCCTCGGGCTCCACGTCCCCGCCGTCGAGCAACTGCGGCACGACGGCGTCGTGGAACGCCAACGGCAGCGCGGCCAGGGTCGCGTCGGACGGTGCGGCGGGGACGGCCGCGGGTGTCGGCGTCGGCGTGGCGCTCGGGGTCGGAGTCGTCGTCGCCCGCGCCGCCCGGGTCGGCTCCGGTGCCGGCGACCCGACGGTCACCCCCACCACGACGGCCGCGACGGCGAGCACCACCACCCCGGCGGTCGTCGCGATCCAGGTGCTGCGTCGCATGGTGCGTCCCCCTCGGTCGATCCGTCAGCGTTCGGTGACGGTGCCGCCCTCGACCCGCCACTGCCGGTCGAGTCGGACGGTCTCCAGCATGCGCCGGTCGTGTGTGACGAGCAGCAGGGTCCCGTCGTAGGACTCCAGCGCCTGCTCGAGCTGCTCGATCGCGGTCAGGTCGAGGTGGTTGGTCGGCTCGTCGAGCACGAGCACGTTCACCCCGCGAGCCTGCAGCAGCGCGAGCCCGGCCCGGGTGCGCTCGCCCGGGGAGAGCGCCGAGGCCGGTCGGCCGACGTGGTCCGCCTTCAGCCCGAACTTCGCGAGCAGCGTCCGGACGTCGGCGGTGGTGTACTCGGGCACGATCGCCTCGAACGCCGCCGCCAGGGGCTGGTCGCCGGTGAACGCCGCACGCGCCTGGTCGACCTCGCCGACCGCCACGCTCGAGCCGAGCGACGCCGTGCCCGTCGTCGGTGCCTGCTTGCCGAGCAGCGCCCGCAGCAGGGTCGACTTGCCGGCGCCGTTCGGACCGGTGATGCCGATCCGGTCACCGCCGTCGACCTGCAGCGAGACCGGGCCGAGGGTGAAGTCGCCCTGGGTGAACGTGGCGTCCGACAGCGTCGCGACGACGGCCGACGACCGGGGTGCACTGCCGATCGTGAACTCGAGCTGCCACTCCTTGCGCGGCTCCTCGACCTCGTCGAGCCGGGCGATGCGGGACTCCATCTGCCGGACCTTCTGCGCCTGCTTCTCACTCGACTCCGAGGCGGCACGGCGGCGGATCTTGTCGTTGTCCGGGCTCTTCTTCATGGCGTTCCGGACACCCTGGCTCGACCACTCGCGCTGCGTCCGTGCCCGCGAGACCAGGTCAGCCTTCGTCGACGCGAACTCGTCGTACGCGTCACGCTTGTGCTGCCGGGCGATCTCGCGCTCCTCGAGGAACGAGTCGTACCCGCCGCCGAACAGCCGGTTCGACGACTGCGCCAGGTCGAGCTCGAGCACCGAGGTCACCGAGCGCGCCAGGAACTCACGGTCGTGGCTGACGAGCACCACCCCGCCGCGCAGCCCGCGCACGAACGCCTCGAGCCGGCCGAGGCCGTCGAGGTCGAGGTCGTTGGTCGGTTCGTCGAGCAGGACGATGTCGAACCGCGAGAGCAGCAGCGCGGCGAGCCCGACGCGGGCGACCTGCCCGCCGGACAGCGCGGTCATCAGGGAGTCCGGGCCGACGCCGTCCGCACCGGAGTCGCCGGTGCCGGGTTCGAGGCCGAGGTCGGCGAGCACCGCCGGGATCCGGTCCTCCAGATCCGCGGCCCCCGCGGCGAGCCAGCGGTCGAGCGCCGCCGAGTACCGGTCGGCCGCTGCGTCGCCGGCATCGGGGTCGCCGAGCGCCGCCGCCGCTGCGTCCATCGTCGCGGTCGCCTCGGTGCAGCCGGTCCGCCGCCCGAGGTACGCCGCGACGGTCTCGCCCGCGATGCGCTCGTGCTCCTGGGGGAGCCACCCCACGAACGCGTCCGTCGGGGCCAGGGACACCGTGCCCGCCAGCGGCTCGTCGACCCCGGCCAGCAGCCGGAGCAGCGTGGACTTGCCGGCACCGTTCACGCCGACGACCCCGATCACGTCGCCCGGCGCCACCGTCAGGTCGAGGGAGTCGAACAGCGTGCGAGCGGCGTACCCGCCGGACAGGCCCTTGGCGACGAGCGTGGCGGTCATGCGCCCATCGTCCCACGCGGAGCGGGCACCCCACGTGCAGCAGACTGGGTCGATGGACTCCTGCGTCTTCTGTGCCGTGATCGCCGGTGACGAACCCGCCGTGTGGGTCGAACGCGAGGAGCACGCCGTCGCCTTCGCACCCCTGCCCGACTCGGTGCTCGCTCCGGGGCACACCCTGGTCGTGCCGGTCGAGCACACCGCCGACCTGCTCACCGCCGGCCCCACGGCACTCGCCGCCACCACGGCACTGGCGCAGCGCGTCGCCCGTGCGATGAAGGGTGCCCTCGGCGCGACCGGGACCGTCGTGCTGCAGGCATCGGGTGCAGACGCCGGCCAGAGCGTGCCGCACCTGCACCTCCACGTCGTGCCGTGCTGGCCGGACGACGCCACGACGCACTGGCCGGAGCGACGATCGGCGCACGTGGTCGACGGTGACCCGCACGCGCTCCTCGCCGAGATGTTCGAGTAGCCGCCCGAGCAGACCCTGCCCGGCCCGGCGCGACCCTCAGCCGCGCGGCGTCAACCGACCCGGACCCACCGGCAGCAGCCCGCCCCGGTAGTCCAGCGCCGTCGCGCCGCCGACCGACACCGAGGCCGCCCCGAACCGCCACGCGCGGTTGAACAGGTACACGCCGATCACCGTGTCGCCGTCGTCCGGCACCGCCCACGTGCCGGTGCCCCACTGGGCCGGGTGCCCCACCCCGTCGACGGTGACGGTCGGCCGGGCGAACCAGGCGAACAGGGGCCGGACGAGCCGGAGTTCGATCCGGCGCTTCGTCGTGCCGGAGGGGAGAGTGGTGTCCACCGTCGAAGGATACGGGCCACCGCCGCCTAGGCTCGGAGCCGTGTTCGAACTCCACCACCTCTCCGCACAGGAACTCTGGGACTGGATCCGCCGGGGCGAGGCGACCGCCCTCGAGGTCACCGAGCACTACCTGTCCCGCGTGGAACGCCTGGACGCCGGACTCGGCGCCTTCGTGACGGTCACCGCGGACGCTGCCCGGGCCCGAGCCGATCGCCTCGGCCACCTGGTGCCGACGTCGAGACCGTTGTGGGGCCTCCCGTCCGCCGACAAGGACCTGTACGACCGCGCCGGCGTCCCCACGCGGAACGGCACCGCGAGCCTGCCGGAGCGTCCCGCGTCGGCCGACCACCCGCTCGTCGCCGCGCTCGACGCGGCCGGCACCGTCAGCCTCGGCAAGACCGCGTCACCGGAGTTCGGCATGTCCTCGTCGTCCGAGACCCGGCTCGGCGTGACGCGGAACCCCTACGACACCACGCGCGCGCCCGGCGGGTCGTCGAGCGGTGCGGCCGTCGCCGTCGCCGCCGGACTGTTGCCGGCCGCGGTCGGTTCGGACGGCGGCGGATCGGTGCGGATCCCCGCCGCGGCGACCGGACTCGTCGGGCTGAAGCCGAGCCGCGGCCGCGTGCCGTCGATGCCCGGCCGCTCCGGCGTCGGCGGCCTGTCCGTCGCCGGGCCGCTCACCCGGTCCGTCGCCGATGCGGGCATGCTCCTCGACGCGCTGGTCGCGCCGACCGGGCTGCCCGAGCCGTCGCCCTACGCGCTCGTCACCCCCGACGTCGGCGAGGGGCCGTTCACCGCGGCTGCCGTCCGCGGCGAGGGCCGGTTCGTCGTCGGGGTGCTCGAGGGCTCGCCGTGGGACGACACCGTCGACGTGGTCGTCGACCCCGCGGCCCGGGCCGCCGTGGAGACCGCCGTGCGGGTGCTCGGCGAGGTCGGGCACGGCGTCGAGGACGTCCGGATGCCCCGTGTGCCGTACGCCGACGCGTTCCGGGTGGCGTGGGAGAGCTCGGCCGCCCGACTGCCGCAGGTGCCCGGCATCGACCTGTCGTCGCTGACCCCGCTCGTGGCGTGGCTCGTGGCACGCGGACGGGCACTGTCCGGCACGCAGGTCCTCGACGCGATGACGACGCTCGACACCTTCTCGACGACGCTCGTCGGCGCGTTCGACCGGTTCGACGCGGTGCTCACGCCGACCCTCGCGATGACGCCGCGCCCCCTCGGCTGGTACGGCGACGACCCGGACGAGGACTTCCGCCGCCAGTGCGCGTACTCACCGTGGACGTCGATGGCGAACGTGTCCGGGCTCCCCGCGATCACCCTGCCGGTCGGCGTGACCGAGGATGACCACCCCGACGGTGGCGGGCTGCCGATGGGCGTGCAGCTGATCGGACGCCCCGGAGGTGAGCGCGTCCTGCTCGCGATCGGCGCGCAGCTCGAGCGCCGGTTGCGCTGGCAGCGGCGGCACCCGGCTGCCTGGACCGCCTGACGGGAGGCCCGGGGCTGGGTCGTCGCGCGGCTCCCGCCCGACGCGCGCGGCGTGCTCGAGCGTCTCGTGCGTCGGGTGCGTCGAGCCGGTGCGACGAAGTCGTCGTCGTACGACAGCGACCCTGTCGCACCAGCGCATCCGCAACGGTTGCACGCGCGCACGGGCGACGATGTCGGTGTCGTACGACGTCGACGGTGTCGTTCCACGTCTGCACCCGGCGCCGCCCCGTCCCCGCGCGACCCCCGCGCAGCTCGCCTACGGCAGCGTGGGCGCCGCCGCCACCAACGCCCGCGTGACCGGGTGCTGCGGCGCGTCGAGGAGCGACACCGGCCCGTGCTCGACGATCCGGCCGTCGGACATCACCGCGACCGTGTCGCACAGCCGCTGCACGACGCCGATGTCGTGCGACACCAGCACGAGCGTCAGCCCGAGGTCGTCGGCGAGCGACCGGAACAGCTCGATGACCCGAGCGCGGACCACCACGTCGAGGGCGCTCATCGGCTCGTCGCCGAACAGGATCCGCGGCGAGTGCACCACGGCCCGGGCGATCGCGATCCGCTGTCGCTGCCCGCCGGAGAACTCGTGCGGGTACCGGTCGACCGTGTCGGCGGGCAGGTCGACGCGCTCCAGCACGGCACGGACCAGGTCGTCGTGCGAGCCCGGGACCCGCAGGGCCCGCAGCGGCTCGGCGACGATCGCGCCGACGCGCATCCGCGGGTCGAGGGACGCGTACGGGTCCTGGAACACCACCCCGGTCTCGCGACGGAACCAGCGCAACGCACGCGCGGACCGGGACGCGACCACCGGACGGCCGGAGGCGGCGACGGTGCCTGCGGAAGGGGCCTCCAGGCCGGCGAGCAGCCGGACCAGCGTGGACTTGCCGGATCCCGATTCGCCGACGATGCCGAGCCGTGCGCCGGGGGCGACCGTCAGGTCGACACCGTCGACGGCGGTGCGGACCGGACCGGGCTCGAACGGGCCACGGCGGGGGAGTCGGTAGGTGCGGTGGAGACCGGTGGCCTCGAGGACGGGGAGGGTCACGGGGCGGTCCTCCTGGCGGTGGCACGTGCGGCGTCGACGAGCGCGGCGGTGGCGGGGTGCTGCGGTGCGGCGAGCAGGTCCGCGACGCGGCCCTGCTCGACCACTCGGCCGGCGTCGAGCACCACGGCGGTGTCGGCGATGCGCGCGAGCACGGCGAGGTCGTGGGTGACGAACACCATGCCCGCCGGCAGGTGCTCGAAGAGGTCGAGGATGCGGGCCTCGGTGGTGACGTCGAGCGCCGTGGTCGGTTCGTCGGCCACCAGGTACGACGGCTCGCCCGCCATCGCCATCGCGATGCAGATCCGCTGCCGCTGCCCGCCGGACAGCTGGTGCGGGTACTGCCGCAGCAGTGACTCCGGGTCGGGCAGGCCCACGGACGCCGCCAGGTCGACGGCCGCCGCGCGGGCCGCACGCCGGTCGAGCCCGCGGTGCAGCCGGAGCGGCTCCGCGATCTGCGCGCCGACCCGGCGCAGCGGGTCGAGCGCGGTCCCCGGCTCCTGGAACACCATCGCGATGCCCGACCCACGGTGCCGCGCGCGCTCGCGGTCGGGCAGGCCGACGAGTTCGGTGCCGTCCAGGCGGACGCTGCCGGTCACGACGGCGCCGGTGGGCGCCAGGCCCATCAGGGCGAGCGAGGTCATCGACTTGCCGGATCCGCTCGCGCCGATCACGCCGACGCGCTGGCCGGGAGGCACGGTGAAGCTGACGTCGTCGAGGATCGTCCGCCCCGTGATGCGGACCGACAACCCGCGCACCTCGAGCCCGGAGGCTGCGGTGGCGTGGGCGGTGCCGGTGCCGGTGCCGGTGCTGTGGGCGGTGTCGGCTGCGTGGTCGGTCATGCGGTCACCCCCGGCGTGGTCGTCGCCGGGTCGGCGCTCCGGTCGCTCGCGGTGCCGTCGGTCGTCGTGCCGTCGGTCGTCGTGCGGTCGCTCGTCGTCAGCCGCGGGTCCGAGGCGTCACGCACCGCGTCGCCGAGCAACGACAGTGCCGCGACGACGATCGCGATGGCGGCTCCCGGCCAGGTCGCACTCCAGGGGTGGACCCCGATGTAGGTCTGCAGGTCGGACAGCAGGCTGCCCCACGACGCGGTGTCCGACCCGGCGCCGTAGCCCAGGTAGGACAGCCCGGCCTCGGCGAGCACGGCGGTGGCCATCGCGAGCGACAGCTGTACGGTGAACAGCGGCGCCGCGTTCGGTACCAGGTGGCGGAAGAGCACCCCGGCACCGCCGACACCGGACGCCCGCGCCGCGGTCACGTAGTCGCTGCGGGCGATCCGCCGGATCTCACCGCGGGCCACGCGGGCGATCGTCACGCCGAAGGACAGCCCGACGCTGACGATCACGACGCCGAGCGACCCGCCGAACACCGCGGTCAGGAGCATCGCGGTGAGCAGGGTCGGGAACGCCACCAGGATGTCGAGCAGGACCGCGGTGCCCTCGCGCACGCAGCGGGCGGTCAGCGAACCGATCGCGGTGAGGACGATGCCGACGACGCTCGCGATCACCCCGGAGCCGACGGCGACGAGCACGGTGGTGCGGGTGCCGGCGAGCAGGTAGCTTGCGATGTCGCGGCCGGCGGCGTCGGTGCCGAACCAGTGCGCGGCGCTCGGCCCCTCCCACTGGTGGAACGGGTCGGCGCGGAACGGGTTCTGCGGCGTCCAGACGAGCGACACGGCGGCGAGCACGAGCAGCAGGCCGAGCACGACGACGGCGAAGACCCCGGTCGGTCGGGACACCAGGCGGCGGATCATCCCTGCACCTCGCGCTGTCGGGGGTCGAGGGTGCGGTGCACGACGTCGACGGCGAACCCGACGAGCAGCACGAGTCCGGTGAGCACGAGCAGTTCCGACTGCACCTTCGTGATGTCGCGGCGGCCGACGTCGGTCACGAGCATCCGGCCCACCCCGGGCAGGGAGAACAGCTGCTCGACGACGACGGCACCGACGAGCAGCCCGGCGATCTGGACACCGAGCACGGCGAGCACCGTGAGGGCGACGCTCGGCAGACCGTGGCGGAGCAGCGCCTGCGTGCGGGTGAGCCCGACGGCGGCGGCGGTGCGCAGGTGGTCGGCGTCGAGGACGGAGAGCGTGGCGGACCGGGTGAACCGGAGGATCACGGCGCCCTCGACGGCACCGATCGTCAGCGCGGGCAGCACGAGCGATGCGAGCGCCCGCCCGGGTTCCGACCAGCCGTCGAGCGGGAAGCCCTGCGTCGGCAGCCAGTGCAGCGTCACCGCGAACAGGGCGACGAGGAGCATGCCGGCCCACACGACGGGCACGGCGGCGACCGCTTGCGCCGCGAACCCGATCACCGCACCACCCGGGCGGCGACGGAGCACCGCGGCGACCACCCCGAGCGGGACGCCGATCACCAGTGCGGTCGCCAGCGACATCGCGGCGAGCGGCAGGGTGATCGCGAGCTTCTGCGCGATCTCCGGCGCGACGGCACCGTTCGTCACCAGGGAGCGGCCGAGGTCACCACGGAACACCCCACCGATCCAGTCGAGGTACTGCACCACGACGGGCCGGTCGAGTCCGAGCTGCTGCCGGAGCTGTTCCACCTGCGCGGGGGTCGACTGCGTGCCGGCGACGACCTGGGCGACGTCACCGGGCAGCACGCGGAGCGTGGCGAAGATGATGACGCTCGCCACGAGCAGGCCGACGACGAGCAGGAGCACCCGCCCGATGAGGAACCGGGTCACGACACCGATGCTACGGGGACGGACACCCCGCCGCGGCCGCTCCGGTTCACTTGACCGCGAGCTTCGCCAGGTCGAGGCGCGAGTTCCCGCCGTCGACCGGGAAGCCCGTCACGCCGGAGCGCACCGCGGTGATCTCGGTCGCCGTGTAGAGCCACTCGCCGGCCGCGTCCTCGCTGACGATGCGTGCAGCCTTGCGGAGTGCCTCGGTCTTCGTGGCCTCGTCGGTCGCCGCGATCGACTGGGCGTAGAGCGCCTGCACCTCCGCGTTGTCGTAGCCGAAGTAGTAGTCCGGGTTCGCCCAGTTGCCGAAGTCACGGGCCTCGACGTGGTCGACCATCGACAGGTCGAAGTCCCGCTCGCCGGACTTCGGTGCCTGGAACACCGAGGACAGCCAGGTGGCGAAGTCGACACGCTTGACCGTCAGGGTGATCCCGACGTCGGCGAGCTGCGACTTCAGCACGTCGCCGATCGTGGTCGGGTAGATGTTCGCGTAGGTGAGCGTCAGCTTCAGGTCCTGCTGGCCGGCGGCGGCCAGGAGCTTCTTCGCGTTCGCGGGGTCGTACGCGTCGATGTCGGTGAGGTCCTCGTAGCCGGGGTCGAGCTCCGGGATCGGGCCGCCCTGCTCCACGCCGGTGCCGCCGATCGCCTTGATGAGCGCCTTCGCGTCGATCGCCTGCCGGATGGCCCGGCGCACGCGCTCGTCCGTGAAGGGTTCCTTGCGGTTGTTGAACGCCAGCGTGTACTTGTCGGTCGTCTTGCCGCTGTGCAGTGCGATGTCGGCGTTGCCCTGCAGCTGGCTCTTGAGCGTGCCGTCGACCGGGTTCAGGACGTCGAGGTCACCGTTCGCCATCGCGTTGACGGCGGTCGACGGGTCCGTGATGTACCGGAAGACGATCTTCGCGACCTTCGCCTTCGTGCCCCAGTAGTCCTCGTTGCGGTCGAAGGTGAGCGAGTCGCCCTGCTTCCAGTCGGCCACCTCGAACGGACCGGTGCCGTTCGCGCTGTCGGACAGGTCGTTGTCCGCGGCCTTCTCGAGCACCAGACCGGAGCGGCCGGTCAGGTTCCAGAGCAGGTCGGAGTCCGGCTTCGCGAGTTTCAGCACGACGGAGTCGTCCGACGGCGAGGTGATCGACGTGACGCCCGCGAGCTTGGCGGAGTCGACGTACGAGTCGTTCGACTTGACCTGCTCGAGCGACCACACGACGTCGGCCGCGGTGACCGGCTTGCCGTCCTGGAACGTCGTGCCGTCCCGCAGCGTGAACGTGTAGGTCAGGCCGTCGTCCGAGACCTCGTGCGACGAGGCCAGCACGTCACGGATCTCGCCGTCCGCGGTCCGGCCGACGAGCCCCTGGTACACGTTGTCGCTGAGCACCTGGTCGAGCGCCGCCCCGGACTGGGTGCGGATGTCGAGACTCGTCGGCTCGAGCACCAGCCCGACGCGCACCGTGGCGTCCTTGCCGCCGGTGGTGTCGGACGAGCCGGAGCAGCCGGCCAGCGCCAGGGCGGAGACGACGGCGACCGCGGTGGCGGCGAGGGCAGCGCGCCCGATGCGCGAGGTGCGCGCGGTGCGACGGGGCAGGAGCGGACTCATGGGGTGGTGGGTTCCTTCCGGGCACGAGGGCTGGGATCGGGCCTCGCGCTCGCACGAGGGTACCGGCGGCTGGTGCCGTCCGGCGACGGTTCTTCGATCGGGTGCAACAATCCGTGCCGCTCGGCCCATGCCCGGATCGCCGAAGCCAGTTCGAGGGGCGCCTGGTTCTGCACCGCGTGCCGCGAGGTGACCGTCACGATCTCGGCGTCCGGCAGGCGTTCGGCGAACCCGGCGTGCAGCTTCGGGGAGACGTACCCGCGGTCACCCCGGACGAGCAGGATCGGAACGCGCAGCGCCTCGAGGTCCGGCCACGCATCGGCGAAGCGCCCCACCGACGACGTCCGCCCGGCGGGCAGGTGCGGGAAGTGGTGACGGCGCACGAGCCGCCCGTCCGCACCGAGGGCCGTGGTGTGCCGGGCCTCGCGCAGCAGCACCTGCCGGTCGTCGCCGACCCGTGCCTCGATCGCCCGGTCGACGACCTGCTCGAGCGACTCGAACGGCTCCTCGGCCTCGAGCGCGCGGGCGATCCGGTCCACCGCACGCTGTGCGAAGTCCGGCGACATGTCGACGAGCACGAGTCCGGTGACCCGCTCCGGTGCGGTGGCCGCGAGTCGGGCGGACAGGATGGCACCGAGCGAGTGGCCGACGACGATGCCCGGCGGCACCGCGAGCGCGTCGAGCGCGGCGAGCACGCTCGGCGCCGTCGCGGTCGCCGCGTAGTCCGCGTCCTCCCGCCACGACGACCGGCCGTGGCCGGGCAGGTCGAGGGCGACCGCCGGCTCGCCCACGACGAGTGCCGTGGTGTCGAAGCTGTGGGCGTCGATGCCGAGCCCGTGCAGGTAGGTGATCCGGGCCTCCTGGCCGTCGTCGCCCCACCGGATCGCGGAGATCTCCTGTCCGTCCGCGGTGCGGACCACCTGCCTGGAGGCGCGGAGCGGCGCGTCCACGCCGCTCGCGCTGGCGAGGGCGGGCAGGTCGGCGAATTCGTCGTCGGGGGCTTCGGACACGGGGACGATCCTCGCACCGTTCCGGGGGTCTGGAGACGTTAGGTAAGGCATGCCATACTCGATTCCGTGGCAACCCGGTATCGCGTCTTCTCCGTCCGCGTGGCCGCCGTCACGTCGCTCACCCCGAACTTCGTCCGGGTGACGCTGACGGGCGACGCGCTCGCCGACTTCTCCTCGGTCGGTCTCGACCAGCGGATCAAGATCGTGCTGCCGCTGCCCGGCATCGGCTTCTCCGAACTGCCGGAGGTCGAGGACTGGTACGCCGCCTGGCGCGCGCTGCCGGACGAGACCCGCAACCCGCTCCGCACGTACACGGTCCGCTCGTTCCGCCCGGACGCTCGCGAGCTCGACATCGACTTCGTCGCGCACGGCGACACCGGCCCGGCGTCGCGCTGGGTGTCGGCCTGCCGCGTCGGTGACGAGCTGCGCATCGTCGGGCCGCGGGTCCCCGAGTCGCCGGAGGACCTGCCGACCGGGGCCGCCGAGTTCGCTCCCGGGCACGCGAACCGGATCCTGCTCGCCGGGGACGAGACCGCCGCACCGGCCATCTGCGCCATCCTCGAAGCGCTCGACGTCTCGACCGTCGGCCACGTCTTCATCGAGGTGCCCACCGACGCCGACCGGTTGCCGGTCACCGCGCCCGCCGGGGTCGAGGTCCGCTGGATCGCCCGCAACGGCGCCACCCACGGGGTCCGGATGACCGACCAGGTGCACGCCTGGGCCTCCACCGTCGCGCCGTCGTCCGCCGCCGCGTGCGAGCCGGCCGCCGAGCTCACCGACGTCGACGTCGACGAGCAGGTGCTTTGGGACGTCCCCGCCCCGGTCGACGAGCGCCCCGTGTACGCCTGGATCGCTGGTGAGGCCGGCTGCGTCAAGGAACTCCGCCGCCACCTGGTGCGCGGCGTCGGCATCGACCGCAAGCAGGTCGCGTTCATGGGGTACTGGCGGCACGGCAAGGCCGAGCACTGATGTCGGACGCGGGCACCGCGCTCGGTCCGGTCCCGACCACCGCGCTCGGGGCCCGCGGGCTGACCCTGGCCTACGACGACCGGGTCGTGGTGGACACGCTTGACGTCGACATCCCCGACGGCGAGCTGACGGTCATCGTCGGGCCCAACGCCTGCGGCAAGTCGACGCTGCTGAAGTCCTTCGCCCGCACCCTGAAGCCGCGTGCCGGCACGGTGTTCCTCGACGGGGCGCCGATCGACTCGTACCGCCCGAAGGCCGTCGCCCGGCGGGTCGGCATGCTCCCGCAGACCCCGATCGCCCCCGACGGCATCACCGTGCGTGACCTCGTGTCCCGGGGCCGGTTCCCGCACCAGGACCTGCTGCACCCGTCCTCCGGGTCCGACCGGCAGGCCGTGCAGGCCGCACTCGAGCAGACCGAGACGGTGGAACTGGCGGACCGGAGCGTCGACGAGCTCTCCGGCGGGCAGCGGCAGCGGGTGTGGATCGCGATGGTGCTCGCGCAGCAGACCGACATCGTGCTGCTCGACGAGCCGACGACGTTCCTCGACATCGCCCACCAGTACGACGTGCTCGAACTGGCCTCCACGCTGCACGCCGCCGGTCGCACGGTCGTCGCGGTGCTGCACGACCTGAACCAGGCTGCGCGCTACGCCACCCACGTCATCGCGATGCGCGACGGGGCGATCGTCTCGGCGGGGGAGCCGGCGTCGGTGCTCACCGCGGACCTCGTCGAGGACGTCTTCGGCCTGCCGTGCGTCGTCGTCCCCGACCCCGAGACCGGCACGCCGCTCGTGGTGCCGCGGCGGCGCGCGGCCTGACGCGCGGGCGGCGCTGCCGCCGCCTGGCTGGCTGGGCTGGGCTGGGCCCGCCGCCGTTTGGCGGGCCTGCCGCCGAGTGGTCACGACACGTCGTGGCCCGGGCGCCGTGTGGTCACGAACTGTCGGTTGGCGGCGCCGCAGGCGACGGTCTGCGACCGCTCGCCGCGCTCCCGGCGGGGTGTTGTGACCGGCGGGCGGGTGCAGTTGGGGGTGGGGCGTGGCGGCCGGGAGGCTCGGGGCGGGCCCGCCACGCGCCTCCAGGCCGTCGACTGGTCGCGTCTCGTCGCCTGGCGGGCCTGCCGCCGAGTGGTCACGACACGTCGTGGCCCAGGCGCGGGGTGGTCACGAACTGTCGGCTGGCGGCGCCGCAGGCGACGGTCTGCGACCGCTCGCCGCGCTCCCGGCGGGGTGTTGTGACCGACGGGCGGGTGCAGTTGGGGG
>NZ_MJGL01000003.1:558063-575626 GCF_001864855.1 Curtobacterium sp. MCBA15_005 | reverse complement strand
AGGCCGTCGACTGGTCGCGTTTCGTCGCCTGGAGGGCCTGCCGCCGAGTGGTCACGACACGTCGTGCGCCGGGCGCTGAGTGGTCACGAACTGTCGGTTGGCGGCGCCGCAGGCGACGGTCTGCGACCGCTCGCCGCGCTCCCGACGGGGTGTTGTGACCGACGGGCGGGTGCAGTGGGGTGGGGCGTGGCGGCCGGGAGGCTCGGGGCGGGCCCGCCACGCGCCTCCAGGCCGTCGACTGGTCGCGTTTCGTCGCCTGGCGGGCCTGCCGCCGAGTGGTCACGACACGTCGTGGGCCGGGCGCCGTGTGGTCACGAACTGTCGGTTGGCGGCGCCGCAGGCGACGGTCTGCGACCGCTCGCCGCGCTCCCGGCGGGGTGTTGTGACCCCGCCGCACCCGCGCCCGCACCTCACCGCACCCACGCCGCACCCGCACCCGCACCGCACCCGCCGCACCCGCCGCACCCGTCAGCGGTAGCCGCCGTCCTCCAGGCCGGCCTCGACCTCGAACCGGTTCCGCAGGGGATCCCGCCCGGCGACGGCGTAGAGCAGCGGCATGAGCATGCCGTACCGGCGCCACTGCTCGACGTGCACCCGCTCGTGCCGGAGCACCCGCGGGCCGTCGTTGTCGCGGGTCAGGTACACCGAACCGACGCAGGTGCCGCCGCGCCGGAACACCCAGCGCGGCAGCCCCGTGCAGACCACGAGCCCGTCCTCCACCCGGATCCGCCCCGTCGACAGGGGGACGCCCACGGCGAGCCCGACGGCGGTCGCGAACACCCACCCCGCACGGGACACGGGGGAGTCGAGCAGAGGGTTGCGCACGCTCAGGCCGGGCGGCCGTACGTCTCGAGCAGGCGGAGCCAGATCTCGTTCATCGTCGGGTAGGCAGGCACCGCGTGCCACAGGCGGTCGATCGGGACCTCGCCCACGACCGCGACGGTCGCGCCGTGCAGCATCTCGGCGACGTCCTGGCCGACGAACGTGACGCCCACGACGACCCCGCGGTCCTCGTCGACGACCATCTTCGCGCGGCCCGTGTAACCGTCGGCCTGCAGGGAGGACCCGGCGATCGCACCGAGGTCGTACTCCACCGCGCGGACGTTCAGCCCCTGCTCGCGGGCCTTCGCCTCGGTCAGGCCGACGCTCGCGACCTCGGGGTCGGTGAAGGTGACCTGCGGCGAGGCGGCGTGGTCGGCGGTGGCGACGTGTGCACCCCACGGCTCGGTGTGGAGCGGCGTGCCCTGGTACCGGGCGGCGATCGCCTCGCCGGCGGCGCGCGCCTGGTACTTGCCCTGGTGGGTGAGCAGGACGCGGTGGTTGACGTCACCCACGGCGTACAGCCAGTCGGTGCCGTGCACGAGCATGGTGTCGTCGACGTCGAGCCAGTCACCCGCGGTCAGGCCGACGGTCTCGAGCCCGAGGTCACGCGTGTGGGCGGCGCGGCCGGTGGCGGCGAGCACCTCGCTCGTGATGACCGTGGTGCCGTCGTCGAGCACCGTGGTGACGAGACCG
This sequence comes from Curtobacterium sp. MCBA15_005, assembly GCF_001864855.1. Classification (NCBI taxonomy): domain Bacteria; kingdom Bacillati; phylum Actinomycetota; class Actinomycetes; order Micrococcales; family Microbacteriaceae; genus Curtobacterium; species Curtobacterium sp. MCBA15_005. The sequence goes on along the minus strand of NZ_MJGL01000003.1, from coordinate 574,111 downwards.
TGCTCGTCGCGGTCGACCCGGACCGGGTTGACGCCGGTGCGGACGTCCACGCCGAGTTCGCGCAGGGAGTCGGCGACGAGTTCCCCGGCGAAGGGCTCCATGCCGCCGAGCAGACCGTGCCGGGCGACGAGGGTGACCTTCGCGCCGAGGGACGCCCACGCGGTTGCGAGCTCGGAGCCGGAGACGCCGCCGCCGATGACGAGCAGGCTCTCGGGGACCTGCTGGGCGCTGATGCCCTCGCGGGTGCCCCACGGCTTCGCCTCGGCGAGACCGGGCACCGGGGGCAGCGTGTGCAGGGAACCGGTGACGACCGCGACGGCGGCGCGCGCGGTGTGCGTCTCGCCGTCGACGTCGATGGTCTTCGGGCCGGTGATGCGGGCGTGCCCGCGGATCAGGTCGATGCCGGCGGACTCGAGCCACGAGACCTGGCTGTCGTCCTTCCAGTCGGAGGTGAACGAGTTGCGGCGAGCGAGCACGTGGGCGGCGTCGAGCGTGCCGGTCACGGCCTGCTTCGCACCGTCGAGCCGCTTGGCGGCGGCGAGGGCGTGTCCGCTGCGCAGGAGCGCCTTCGAGGGCATGCACGCCCAGTAGGAGCACTCGCCGCCGACGAGCTCGGCCTCCACGATCGCGACCGACAGGTCGCGCTTCCTGGCGTAGTCCGCCACGTTCTCGCCGACAGCGCCGGCTCCGATCACGATGAGGTCGTAGTGCGTCATGCTGCCGAGCGTACGCGGACCGGCAGGGGGTCCGCCGGTCGCGTCGTGCCCGTGGTCAGCCCACCCGGGAGGCGCTGGTCACCGCTCCGACGACGCGCAGGATCACGCCGAGGTCGTCCACCGCCCGGTCCGGGTCGACGGGGGCGAATCCGGTGAGCGCGGCGCCGACGAGGCGGCGGCCGCGCGTCGCGGCCTGGATGCGCTCGACGAGCGCTGCGCCGTCGAGGCCGAACGGGACGGGTTCGAGGAGTCCGTCGACCTCGGACGGGTCGAGGACGTCGAGGTCGACGTGCACGAAGACCGAGGCGGCACCGGTCCGCTCGACCGCTGCGGCGAGGGCGTCCGGGGTGGCGGCGTCGACGTCGAGGTGCACGATCCCGGCCTTGTCGAGGGCGGCCCGTTCGGCGTCCTCGACCCCGCGGACCCCGGCGACGACGACCGAGGACGCCGGCACCACGGGCAGGCCGGGGAACAGGTCGTCGGGGCGGTCGACCAGCAGGCGCAGGGCGGCGGTCTCGGCGGCGACGGGCTGGGCTCGGTTGAGCGCGCGGTACCCGCTGGACCCGGAGATGCGGACGAACGCGGTGTCCGGTGCGAGGGCGGCGGTCGCGCCGAGGACACTGGCGCCGTCGCCGCCGACGACGAGCACCGGTTCGGTGGCGACGGCGGTTTCCTCGGCGACGCGTTCGGCGACGGCGAGCACCGAGGTGTAGCGGGCGACGGCGGTCTCGAGGCGGTCACCCGCTCCGGCCGGGACGTCGACCACGGTGGTGGACGCCCGGGGGAGGTCGGCCGCGATCGCCGACGCGCCGTCCCCGAGCCGCATCGCGCGCGACGACGCCGAACCCTGCCACTGACCGACCACGAGGAAGTGCATCGTCTCAGTCTGTCAGCTGGGGTCCGGCGTCGTCAGGGCGTTCGTCAGATGCTCGAGGATCCGCCGGACTTCAGCGCGGCGAGCCGTGCCTCGACCTCGGCGTCCTTGCCGACGTCCTCGAGGCTCTCGAACTGGGCGTCGAGGCTGGACGACTGCAGCTCCTGCTGGCCGAGCACCTTCGCCTCTTCGCGGCGGACCTTCTCCTCGAAGCGGCCGAGGTCGCTCGTCGGGTCGAGCACGTCGATGTTGCCGAGGGCGTCGTTGACGCGGGACTGCGCCTCGGCGGTCTTCGAGCGGGCGACGAGGTTGTCCCGCTTCGCGCGGAGCTGCTCGAGCTTCTGCTCCATGCCGGCGAGACCGGTCTTGAGCTTCTCGACGGCCTCGTTCTGCGACGCCAGGTTCGGCTCCGCGTCCTTGACCTCCTGCTCGGCGGCGATCTGCTTGCCGATCGCGATCTTGGCGAGGTTGTCGAACTTGTCCGCCTCGGCCGACTTGCCCTCGGAGCGGTACTTGTCGGCGGCGGCGGAGGCGTTGGCGGCCTTCTGGCCCCACTCGAGGGCGGCCTTCTTGTCCTCCTCGTGGTCCTGCTCGAGCAGGCGCACGTTGCCGATGGTCTGCGCGATCGCGGTCTTCGCGTCGGCGATGTTGTTCGTGTAGTCGCGGACGAGCTGGTCCAGCATCTTCTGCGGGTCCTCGGCGTCGTCGATGATCTGGTTGATGTTCGCGCGCACGAGGGTGGAGATGCGTCCGAAGATGGTCTGCTTGGCCATTGCTGTTCCCTTTCGTGGAAGTCCTGTGGACGGTGTTGTCGGGTCGTGTCTGGTTCTGGGTGCCGGAGGCCGGGTCAGCTCCGGTCGGGTCCGGTCGTGTCGGGAGCGGGGGAGCGTGCCCGTCAGAAGCGGCCGCCGCCGGAGAAGCCGCCGCCGCCCCCGCCCCCGCCGCCGCCTCCGCCGAAGCCGCCACCGCCGCCGAAGCCCCCGCCGCCGCCGAAACCACCGCCCCCGAAGGAGCCTCCGCCGTAACTGCCGCCGCGACCGCCGAGCAGGCCGCCGAGGACGAGTCCGGTGACCAGGCCACCGAGCTGGGCACCACCACCGCCACCGCCCTGGCCGCCACCCCAGCCGCCGAGGTCGTCGTTGGCTGCGTCCATCGCTGCTGCGGCGTACTGCTCGGCCGCGCGGGCTGCGTTGAGTGCCTGGCCGGGGTTGCTCGGGGCGAGCTCGACGGCGTCGTCGTAGGCACGCTGGGCCTCGGACAGCCGGGTCCGGGCGGTCGGGCCGATGCCGCCGCGGTGCAGGGAGACGTAGTCGCGAGCCTGGCTGATCCGGTTCCGGGCGTCGCGCAGGGCCGCGTCGAGCGCCTGGGTGGCGCGCTGGCGCTGTTCCTCGGCGCCCCGTGCCGCGGCGATGGCCTGGTCGATCTCGGTGTTCGCCCGGGTCAGCGCGTCGACGGCGGCCACGGGGTCCTTCGGGTCGAGCCCCTGGCGGAGCACGGCCTCGGCGCGGGTGACCGCGGCTGCGAGGTCCGGGCCGCCCGAGCGCAGGCTGCGGGCGGCGGCGACGTCGCCCTGGATGTCGATGCGCATCGCCTCGGCGCGGGCGGTGGCCTCGTCGAAGGACTGCTCGGCGGCGAGTGCGCCGTCGGTGAGCTGCTGCACCTGGGCGAGCGCGTGCTGGGCGTCGCGCACGGCGACGACCGCCTCGCCCTTGTCGCCGGCGGCGATGGAGGCGGTGGCGGCGGTCGAGCGTTCGGTGGCGAAGGCGAGCACCTGGTGGGCCTGGTCGACGTTGTTCGCCACGGTGGCGAGGGTGCGGCCGGTGTAGCGGGCACGGACGCGGTCGAGTGCAGCGGCGGCGGCCCCGACCGATGCCGGTGCGGCGGCCACGGCCTGGGCGAGCGACGCGGCTGCGTCCTCGACGCCGTCCTCGAGCGACCGGAGCTGGTCGAACGCCTCGGTCTGCTCCTCGATCGCGGCGTGCGCCCGTTCGCAGATCACGATGATCTGGTTCGCCCACTCGGCGCGCTGCTGGGGGGTGTCGGGGATCTCGTCGTCGAGCTGCTGCCGGATCGTGAAGGCCTTGCGGACCTCGCGCTGGGCGGCCTGCACGGCGTCGGCGAAGGGCTTGGCGGCGTCCGGGCCGAACTGCGCGCTCGCGAACCCGACCTCTTGCTCGGCGGTGCGGAGTTCGTCGTCGATGGTGACGAGGGCGCCGCCGGCGGTGCGTTCGAGGTCGGCGAGCGATGCTTCCTGCGCCTCGGTCGCTGCGGCGGTGCGGCGCTTGTTCCGGGTCCGGATGACCAGGACCACGACGATGAGCCCGACGACCACGACGAGCAGCAGGATCCACAGCCAGGTGAGGTCCGCCGGGGCCTGCGACTGGGTCAGCCCGTCGGCGAAGGCCACGGCGGCGCCGGACCAGTCACCCTGCTTGAGCTCGGGGAGCAGCGCGTCGTTGACGGCGTTCTCCACGTCGGACGAGGAGATCGCGGTCTCGTTCGTCTGCTGGACGTCGTAGTTGCGCTCGTCGACCGCGACCGAGAGCAGGATGCCGTCGGTGTCGATCTGGTTCTGCTCCATCACGGCCCGGCCCCACTCGGTGTGGTCGGTGGGGTCGGTGAAGGACGGCACGAACACGACGAAGAGCTGCGTCTGGGTCTCGGAGTACAGGTCCTGCACGGCCTGCTCGACCTTCGACTGCTGGGATGCGGTCAGCGCGTCGGCCTCGTCGAGGACGTACGCGCCGCCCAGGTCGACGGGCGCCGTGGCGTGGGCGGTCGCTGCCGGAGCCAGGACGATGAGCATCGCGACCAGGGCCGCCGTCACACGGCTCCACAGCCGCGTTGTCCCCCTTCGCCCGCTCGATCCGTCCGTGCCCGATCCGTGCTGGACCGCTCGCATCCGTCCTCCGTCCGTCGCCGGTCGGTACCCCGTGGCACCGCACCGGACCGCGCCACGAGGCGCTGTCGCCCGGAGTCTATCCAGGCCACGCAGGGGCACCGCCAGACTCTGGGGGAACGCTCCGGACCGTGCTTCCTGTGGACGTCTTGTCCCCCGTCCCGGGGTATGCTGGCGCCACTGTTCGAGGATGAACGGAAGGGGAAGAACGATGGAACGCACCACGAGCACCGAGGTCGTCCCGCTCGAGGACGGCTACCACCGGGTGTCGACTCCGGCGACGGGTGTGATCGGTTTCGTGCGCGAGCACGACGGCCGCTACGAGGTCCTGCGCGGACGAGTCCGCCAGGCGACCCGCTCCGAGGGGCAGTACAGCACCATGAACGTCGCGCTCATCGCGCTGACGCACGCCTGATCCGCTCTGGGCGCGACCACACGACCGACGGGCGCTGCCCCGGCCGGTGGGTCGCGCCTCCAGACCGTCACGGTGACGCTCCGGACGCCGGCTGCTAACCGCGCGGACGACCGGGAGGCCCTGGTCGCCGCCGTCGCGTCGGCGACCGGCGTCGAGCCGGTCGCGGTGCGCGCGGGGCGCGTCTGCCCGCACTGCGCGGGGACCGACCACGGTCGTCCGTGGGCGACCGTCGCGGGCACAGTGGTCGGCGTGAGCCTGGCGCGCGCACCGGGGGTCGTCGCCCTCGCGGTCGGACCGTCGGCGCTCGGCGTCGACGTCGAACGGGTGTCGCGGGTCGCCGCCGCACCGCTCGACGCCTTCACCCCGGACGAACTCCGTCGAGCCGACGGAGACCCGGCGCTCCTCGCCGCCGCGTGGGCGGCCAAGGAGGCCGTGCTGAAACGCGACGGACGCGGGCTACGCGTCGACCCGCTCGCGGTGGAGGTCGACGTGACCGCCGGCACCGCCCGCTTCGAGGGTGTCGGACAACCGGTCACCGTGCTGTCCCCCGCGCCGGACGTGGTGCTCGTCGTCGCGGCGGGTGGCCTGTCCGTCGAGGTGGTCGGGACGGTCAGCAGGGGAGCGTGAGCACCTCGGCGCCGTCCTCGGTGATCGCGATGGTGTGCTCGGTGTGGGCGGTCCGCGCTCCGGTGGCACTCCGCAGCGTCCACCCGTCGGCGTCGGTGACCAGGACGTCGGTGTCCGCCATCACCCACGGCTCGAGCGCGAGCAGGAGTCCGGGCCGCAGCGTGTAGCCGCGGCCGGGGCGCCCGATGTTCGACACGTGCGGGTCCTGGTGCATGGTCGAGCCGATGCCGTGTCCGCCGAACTCCACGTTCACCGGGTAGCCCGCGGCTTCGAGGACGGTGCCGATCGCGTGGGACAGGTCACCGATGCGGGCGCCCGGTCCGGCGGCGGCGATGCCCGCGGCCAGCGCGCGTTCGGTGGCGTCGATGAGGGCGAGGTCCTCGGGGCGCGGGGTGCCGACGACGAAGCTGATCGCGGCGTCGGCGGCGATGCCGTCCAGGGACACCGCGAGGTCGAGGGTGAGCAGGTCCCCGTCGTGCAGCACCCGGTCGTGCGGCAGCCCGTGCAGCACGGCGTCGTTCACGGCCGTGCAGATGTGGTGGCCGAACGGACCACGGCCGAACGAGGGCGCGTAGTCGACGTAGCAGGAGTCGGCACCGGCGGCCTCGATCATCTGCTTCGCCCACCGGTCGATCTCGAGCAGGTTCGTGCCGACGCGGGTGCGTTCGCGCAGGGTCTGCAGGATCGTGCCGACGAGGGCTCCGGTGGCGCGGCCCTTGTCGACCTCGGCGGGGGTCAGGATCTCGATCACGCGGATGATCATACCGGTATTACTATGTGGTCATGGTCCGTCTCCCACTCCGCCCCGACGAGGTCGCGCGCGGTCGCCGCCTCGGTGCACTGCTTCGTCGTGCCCGTGGTCCGCGATCGATCGTGGACACCGCCCTGGCCGCGGGGATCTCGCCGGAGACGCTCCGGAAGATCGAGACCGGCCGCATCGCGACGCCGGCGTTCTCGACGATCGCGTCGGTCGCGGGCGTGGTCGGACTGTCGCTCGACGCGGTGTGGTCCGAGGTCAGCTGCGACCCGGCGGACGGCGAGCTGGCCGGCTAGTCGACGCGGCGGCGTCGCGAGCTGGTCGACGCGGCGGCGGAGCCGGCTAGCCAGCGGGCAGCGTCGGCACCGAGGCCTCGTCGATCCAGGGTCCGGTCACCGCCAGGACGTCCGCGACGGACCGGCCGGTGGCGTCCGCGAACGCACGGAGCACGTCGGGCACGGTGACGGATCCGTGCCGGTGCCGCTCGGTGATGCTCCGCAGCCCGGTGAAGAAGGCGTCGTCGCCGATCGTGCGGCGGACGGCGTGCAGGGCGAGGGCGCCGCGCTTGTAGACGCGGTCGTCGAACATGTCCTTCGCGCCCGGGTCACCGACCACCAGGTCCTCCGGCTGCTCGAGCAGCGCCTGCCGGTACCGCTCGGCCAGCTGGTCGGCGGTGTCGTCGCCGCGGTCCTCGGACCACAGCCACTCGGCGTAGCAGGCGAACCCCTCGTGCAGCCAGATGTCCTGCCACCGGGTGACCGTGACGGAGTTGCCGAACCACTGGTGGGCGAGCTCGTGGGCGATGAGGCGGTCGGTGCCGTGTTCGCCGTCGACGTGGTTCCGGCCGAACACCGCCAGACCGTGGGCCTCGAGTGGGATCTCCAGGTCGTCGTCGGTCACCACGACGCCGTACGCCGCGAACGGGTACGGGCCGAACCGGTCACCGAACAGCGCGAGCATCTCCGGCACCTGGCCGAAGTCGGTCTTCGCGGCGGCGGCGAGGTCGGCGGGGTGGTGCAGCGTGACGGGGACCCCGCTCGTGCGCAGCTTCGTGGTGCGGTACCGGCCGATCTGGACGGTCGCCAGGTAGGTCGCCATCGGCTCGGTGGTGGCGTAGGTCCAGCGGGTGCCGACGCGGTCGCGCTCCTTGGCGAGCAGCTCCCCGTTCGCCAGGACGTCGTACGCCGCCTCGGCCGCGATCTCGATCCGGTACGTGGCCTTGTCGTCGGGGCGGTCGTTGCACGGGAACCACGACGGCGCTCCCGTGGGCTGCGCGGCGACGATGACGCCGTCGGACAGTTCTTCCCAGCCGAGCTGCCCCCACGCACTCCGGACGGGGTGCGGGGTGCCGCGGTACCGCAGGTGCACGCTGAACACGGTGTCGGCGGCGATGGGGTCGGCCGGGGTGACGGTCACCTTGTGCGTCGCGGTAGAGACCTTCTTGGCCCGGCGTCCGTCGACGTCGACCCGGTCGACCGTGAGCCCGTGCAGGTCGATCACGACCTTCTCGAGCGGCTCGAGGGCACGCGCGGTGATCGTGGCGGTGCCGTCCAGGCGGTTCGTGGCGACGCGGTAGTCGAGACGGAGCTCGTAGTGCTCGGCGCTCCACCGTCGGTCGCCGCTGTGCGGGGTGTACGGGTCTGCGGCGGGATCGGAGGGCACGGGGACAGTCAACCTCATGGCGCCGGTGGGGCGGTCACCGACGGTGCTGCCGATGTCCACGGAGCGATCGGGTTGCCGGACCAGCGGGAACCCGTCGGCACCTGCTCACCGCGCATCACGAGCGAGGACGGCCCGACGGTCGCCCCGGCACCGATGCCGGCCGCCGGCAGGACCACGCTGTGCGGCCCGAGGGTCGCACCCGTGTCGATCCGGACGGTGTCGAGCTGCATCACGCGGTCGTGGAACAGGTGCGTCTGCACGACCGTCCCACGCGCCACCGACGCCCCGGAGCCGATGGTGACCAGGTCGGCCTCGGGCAGCCAGTACGTCTCGAGCCAGGTGCCGCGGCCGATCGTCGCACCGAGGCTCCGCAGCCAGACGGCCAGCGCGGGGGTGCCGGTGGCCTGCTCGGCGAACCAGGGGCGCGCGACGGTCTCGACGAACGTGTCCTGCACCTCGTTGCGCCACACGAACGACGACCACAGCGGGTGCTCCCGGGCCGTGATCCGGCCGACGAACGCCCACTTCGCGATCGTCGACACCACGGCGGCGACGGCACCGGCGGCGATGAGCACCGGCCCGGCGAGCAGCACCGTCCACCCGATCCCGACGGCCGACCACAGCGCCAGCAGGGCTCCGGCCACGCCGAGGGCGATGGCGGCGGAGACCATCGGGGCCACCAGGCGCAGCAGCTCCCAGCAGCCGCGGGCGACCTTGAGCCGCCTGGACGGACGGAACGTGCGCGCCTCGTCGAACTCCGTCGCCGCACGCCGCAGCCGCACCGGGGGCGACCCGAGCCACGACGACCCGCGCTTGGCCTTCTTCGGCACCGCGGACAGCACCGCCACCAGGGCCTCGCGCGGCACCGAGCGTCCGGCGCCCGTCATCCCGCTGTTGCCGAGGAACGCCCGACGGCCGACCTTCGAACGACCGATCCGCACCCGACCGCCGCCGAGCTCGTACGTCGCCACCATCGTGTCGTCGGCCAGGAACGCCCCCGACGCGATCTGCGTCAACGCCGGGATGAGCAGCACCGTCGAGATCTCGGTGTCCCGACCGACCCGGGCACCGAGCAGCCGCAGCCACACCGGCGTCACGAGCGAGGCGTACAGCGGGAACAGCAGGGTGCGCGCCGCGTCGAGCACCCGCTCGGTCGACCACACCTGCCAGCCGATCCGGGAGCGCACCGGGTGCCGCCCCTCGTGCAGCCCGATGCCGAGCAGCCGCACCGAGACCACCACCAGCAGCGCGTACACCGCACCGGCGACCACCGTCGCCAGGGGGACCGTCACCAGCGCACGGAGCACCGCGTCGCCCAGGGTCGACGCCCGCCCGACCAGGGCGAGGGCGACCAGCAGGCCGACCGCGACACCGACCACCGGCAACCCGGCCACGGCCAGGGACCCGGCCCCGTACGCGAGCAGCCAGCGTCGACGGGTCGCGGGACGGGCCTCCCGGTCGTCACGAGCCGACCCGGTGCGCTCCGCCGGCGCCCCCGCCCAGCGTTCGCCCGCGGGCACCGGGCCGCCGACGGCGGAACCCGCCGTGATCTCGGCACCCGCACCGACGTGCGCCCCCGGCAGCAGCGTCGTCCGGCTGCGCACCACGGCGTCCTCGTCGACACGGACGTGCCCCAGGTGGAACACGTCGCCGTCGAGCCAGTGCCCGGCCAGGTCGACCTCGGGCTCGATCGACGCACGCTTGCCGATCGTGAGCATCCCCGTCACCGGCGGCAACGTGTGCAGGTCGACGTCCCGGCCGATCCGCGCACCGAGCGCCCGGGCGTAGTAGCTGATCCACGGGGCACCCGCCGTCGACGGGCCGTCGACCGCCTCGGCGATGCGCTCGGCCAACCACACCCGCAGGTGCACGGAACCACCGCGGGGGTACGACCCCGGCCGGACCCCGGCGAGCAGCAGCCGCGCCAGCACCACCGTCAGCGCCATCTTGCCGATCGGCGTCACGAACACCAGGAGCGCCAGCACCAACACCAGCCAGGGCAGCACCGGCAGGAACGGCAGCGTCGTCGCGTGCAGCACCGCAGCCACCAGGGCCGTCCACGTCAGCACCCGCAACCCCCGGAGCACCTGCACCGGCAGCCCGAGCAGCGTCATCAGCAACCCCGTCGCCGGAGGCACCGGCGTGACGTCACGCGACGACGCCTCGACCGGGCCGGACTCGTCCAGCGCCGCCGCCAACGCCCCGATCCGCGGGTGGTCGTACACGTCCGCCACCGTCGTCGTCGGGAACCGCTCGCGGATGGCCGACACCAGCTGCGCCGCCGTCAACGACCCACCGCCGTGCGCGAAGAAGTCGTCGTCGACGCTCGCCACCGGCACCCCCAGGATCGCCGACCACCGCTCGGCGATCCACGCCACCGTGTCCGGCAGCATCGCCGCGTCCGAGGCGCCCGGCAACGGCCACGGCAGCGCCGCACGGTCGACCTTGCCCGACGTCCGCGTCGGCAGCGACTCCACCACGGCCACCAACGGCACCAGCGCCGCCGGCAGCTCCTGCCGCAACCGGGCGTTCGCCGCAGCCACGTCCACCGTCGCCCCGGCCACCGGGGCCACGTACCCGACCAGCACCTGGTTGCCCGCCGGGGTCCGCTGCACCACCGCGGCACCACCCGCCACGTCGTCCAGGGCCTGCAGCGCCGCATCGATCTCCCCGAGCTCGATCCGCCGGCCACCGAGCTTCACCTGGTCGTCCGCACGCCCCTGGAACACCAGCCCCTCGGGCTCGTACCGCACCAGGTCCCCGCTCCGGTACGCCCGCTCCCACCCGAGCTCCGGGAACGGCGCGTACTTCTCCGCGTCCTTCGCCGGGTCGAGGTAGCGCCCCAGCCCGACCCCGCCGATCACGAGCTCACCGACGCCGCCCGGCTCCACCCGTTGTCCGGCGCCGTCCACCACGGCGAGGTCCCACCCGTCCAGCGGCAACCCGATCCGGATCGGCTGGCTCCCGTCGAGCAGGGACCCGCACGCCACCACCGTCGCCTCGGTCGGCCCGTACGTGTTCCACACCTCACGGTCACGGCTCGCGATGCGCGCCGCCAACTCCGGCGGGCACGCCTCACCGCCGAAGATCACCAGCCGCACCTGCTCCAGCGCATCGTCCGGCCACAACGCCGCCAGCGTCGGCACCGTCGACACCACCGTGATCGTGTGCGCGATGAGCCACGGCCCCAGGTCCACCCCCGTCCGCACCAACGACCGGGGCGCCGGCACCAACGCGGCACCGTGCCCCCACGCCAACCACATCTCCTCGCACGACGCGTCGAACGCCACGCTCAGCCCCGCCAGCACCCGGTCACCCGGACCGATCGGCGCCGCCTGCAGGAACATCCGCGCCTCGGCGTCCACGAACGCCGCAGCACTGCGGTGCGTGACCGCCACACCCTTCGGCACACCCGTCGAACCCGACGTGAAGATGATCCACGCGTCGTCGGTCTCGCGGGGGAGCTCGGCGCTCGCCGCGGGGTCCGTCACCGGCAGCTCCGTGCCGTCGCGGTCGCGCAGGACACCGCCCGCGCCGATCACCCCGACGACACCGGCCTCGCCGAACACCAGGGTGGCGCGCTCCTCGGGGTCGTCGGCGTCGACCGGCACGTACGCGGCGCCGGCGGCGAGGATGGCGAGGATCGACAGGTACAGGTCTCGCCCACCGGAGGGGATCCGCACCCCGACCCGGTCGCCCCGTCGGACACCGCGGCGGGCCAGGTCGTCGGCCTGCGCGCGCACGAGGTCGAGCAGGGCGGCGTAGTCGACGCTGCCGGCGGGGTCCTCGAGGGCGGTCGCGTCCGGGTGGGTCGCCGCGGTCGCCGCCAGGACGTCGAACAGGGTCCGTGGGGCGGGTGCGTCGCCGCCGCGGGCGAGTTCGAGCTGCGCGTTCCCGGTGCCGATGGTCATCGAGGCCTCTTCCCGGTCGCGTGCGGGACGACCGGCCCGTGATCCTAGAGGGTCGAGGTGTCCTGCTCGGGAACGGACGGTGCCGCACCGGTCGGCTCGAGTGCCGCACCGGACGGTTCGAGTGCCGCACGTGCCGCGTCGAGCGCCGCCGCGACCCCGATCGAGTCGTCCAGCGAGTGCACCGGCGACTCCGTGCGGCCGTCCGCCACGTACTGCGCGAGCGCCGCCGCCTGCCACACGAGTCCATGACGGCCCCGTATCCCCGTCGGCTCCTCCCAGTGGTCCTCTGCACCCGGGTGGTGCACCGCGAACGATGAGGGGAACACGAAGTGATCGGTGTACCGGACCGTGGCCCGGCTCCCGGCGATCACCGCCAGCCCCGGCGTCCACGCCGTCATCGACGTGGTCACCACCGACTGCGCGCCACCCTCCGCCGTCGACACCGTGACGGACTGGAGGTCCACCCCGCGATCCGAGACCGCCCCCGTCGTGCTGCTGGTCACCGGGGCGCCGGTGGCGAAGCGTGCGAACCAGTGCCCGTACACACCGGCGTCGAGGAGGGCACCCCCTCCGGCGTCGGGGTCGAACAGCCGGTCGGCCGGGTCCGGGTCGTGCGGCCACCCGACGTCGACCGTCGCGAGCCCGACGTCGCCCAGGATCCCGTCCGCGAGCAGACGCGCGACGACGGTGGTGCCCGGCAGGTACCGGGTCCACATCGCCTCCATCGCGAGGACACCCGCGGCCCGCGCGGCGTCGGCGAGGGTGCGGGTGTCCGCCGCCGAGGTCGTCATCGGCTTCTCGACGAGCACGTGCTTGCCGGCGGCGATCGCGAGCAGTGCGTGCCCGAGGTGCTGCGGGTGCGGCGAGGCGACGTAGACCACGTCGACGGCGGGGTCCGCCACGAGGGCCTCGTACGAGCCGTGCACCCCGGGTACGCCGTGGCGGGCGGCGAAGGCCGCGGCACGATCGGGGGAGCGGGAGCCCACGGCGACGACGCGCTGGTCGGAGTTCGCGTGCAGCGTCGTCGTGAAGTCGTTCGCGATCTCCCCGGGGCCGATCACACCCCACCGGAGCACGGGTCCGCCCCGCAGTGCGTGGACTCCGGGCGCCGGGAACGTCATCGTCATGCCCGAACGCTACCGGGCGGACCCGATGCGCGCCGCGCGGTTCGTCCTGCTGCTCACCCTCGAGGAGCACGGGGTCGGTCCTGCTGCTCACCCTCGAAGCACCCAGCCACGAGACCGGCGAAGAACCCGGAGGAGTCTCAACGGGGAAAGGTCGCCGCAGGCGACATCGGCCGGTGCCGACTCCGCGAAGCGGAGACGTCACCTTGGCCGGCGATTTCCAGTGCCCCCAGGAGGATTCGAACCTCCGCCCCTGCCTCCGGAGGGCAGTGCTCTATCCCCTGAGCTATGGGGGCCAAGGGGTGTCAACAACCGTAGCAGGTCCGGCGGGTGGTCCTGGACAGCGCGTGTCGCGCCGTGGACGTGACGACGGGCGGCCTGGAGGCGCGGTGCGGGCCCGCCACGGGCCTCCCGTCCGCACCGTGCGTCGGTCGCGTTCCCGTGCGAGGTTCCGTGTCCCGTGCAGCGTTGCGAGCAGCGCACCACGTGCGCAACCTCGCACCGGACGGCGGCCTCGCACCGTGCGCGGCCGCCGCCGGGCTGGAGGCGCGGTGCGGGCCCGCCACGGGCCTCCCGTCCGCACCGTGCGAGCGTCGCGTTCCCGTGCGAGGTTCCGCATTCCGTGCAGCGTTGCGTGCAGCGCACCACGTGCGCAACCTCGCACCGGACGGCGGCCTCGCACCGTGCGCGGCCGCAGCGCGGGTCAGCCCGCTGGCGTGGCCGTCGCCGACGCGGACGGCTGCAGCGCGGCCCGCACCGCGTCGACGACAGGCTGCGCCCCGCCCGGTTCGGTGAACAGCGTCGACTGCGCGGTGATCCAGTACGGGTCGGCGAAGGCATCGGCGCGGCCGACGTCGCCGCTCAGGGCGAAGTACCCCTCCACGCGGTAGGTGGGGACGGACCCGCCCCGCTCGTACAGGGCGTCCTTCAGGTTGGTGAGCGACTTCTCAGGCAGGTCGGCGACCGCGAGCGTGATCGCCGTGGCGTCCGCGTCGGTGCTGACGAACCGGCACACGCGACCCTGCTGCTTCGCGATGGTCGCAGCGGGGGAGCCCTTCGCCGGGGTGAAGGAGTCGTCGAGCTCGAAGGTCTGCCCGTACACCGACAGCGCGCTGGTCGGCAGGAGCTCCGCGCAGGTCTCGGACACCGGCTTGCCCGCCGGGGTGGCGGTGGCCGACGGGGTGCTGTCGCCGCCGCCCGAGCACCCGGCGAGCACGACGGCTGCTGCGGTGGTGAGGGTGGCGACGGTGAGCGCCCGGGCACGGCTGCGGGGGGTCATCCCGACATGATGCTGCATCGACCGGTGCGGACCTGGGCGTCCCGGTAGGATCGGTCCTCGTGACTCCTGCCGAACTCTCCGCCGCGTACCTGTCGATCCTGACCGGGATCGTCGAGCGCCGAGGCGCGTCCGAGACCGTGACGATCGAGGAGTCCCACGTGGTGCTCGAGCGTCCGAAGAACCGCGCCCACGGCGACTGGGCCTCGAACGCCGCCATGCAGCTCGCGAAGCGGCTCGGCACGAACCCGCGCGAGCTCGCGACCGAGATCGCCGGCGAGCTGACCGAGCTCGACGGTGTGGACTCGGTCGACGTCGCCGGCCCCGGCTTCATCAACATCACGCTCGAGGCCGCCGCCGCGGGTGAGATCGCGCGCACCATCGTGGACGGCGCCGAGTCCTTCGGCACCGGCGACCTGTACGACGGCGTCCGGATCAACCTGGAGTTCGTCTCCGCCAACCCCACCGGCCCGATCCACATGGGCGGCGTGCGGTGGGCCGCAGTCGGCGACAGCCTGGCCCGCGTGTTCCAGGCGCAGGGCGGGCTCGTCACCCGCGAGTACTACTTCAACGACCACGGCGCGCAGATCGACCGCTTCGCCCGCTCCCTCGTCGCCAGCGCACTCGGTGAGCCCACGCCCGAGGACGGCTACGGCGGCGCCTACATCGCCGAGATCGCCGCACGGGTCATCGCGACCCTCGAGCCGGGCATCGACGTCCGCGACCTTCCGCGCGACGAGGCGCAGGAGCTCTTCCGTCGCGAGGGCGTCGACTTCATGTTCGCGGACATCAAGTCGTCGCTGCACGACTTCGGCGTCGACTTCGACGTCTACTTCCACGAGAACGCCCTGCACGAGTCGAAGGCCGTCGAGCGTGCCATCGCCCGACTGCGGTCGGCCGGCGTGATGTACGAGGCCGAGGGCGCCGAGTGGCTCCGCACGACCGACTTCGGCGACGACCGCGACCGCGTCGTCATCAAGTCGGACGGCGAGCCCGCGTACATCGCCGGCGACCTGGCGTACTACCTCGACAAGCGCGAGCGCGGGTTCGAGCGGAACCTGATCATGCTCGGCGCCGACCACCACGGCTACGTCGGCCGGATGATGGCGATGTGCGCCGCGTTCGGGGACGAGCCGGGCAAGAACCTCGAGATCCTGATCGGGCAGATGGTCAACCTGCTCAAGGACGGCGAGCCGATGCGCATGTCGAAGCGCAACGGCACCATCGTCACGATGGAGGACCTCGTCGACGCCGTCGGTGTCGACGCCGGCCGGTACGCCCTGGTCCGGTTCGCCAGCGACACCGCGATCGACATCGACCTCGACCTGCTCACCAAGCGCACGAACGACAACCCCGTCTTCTACGTGCAGTACGCCCACGCACGCACGCAGTCGGTGGCCCGGAACGCCGCGGCGGCCGGGGTCGACCGGTCCGTGTTCGACGCGTCGCTGCTGACCCACGAGTCCGAGAGCGCGCTGCTCGGAGCCCTCGCCGAGTACCCGCGGGTGGTCCGGCACGCCGCCGAGCTGCGCGAGCCGCACCGCATCGCGCGGTACATCGAGCAGCTCGCCGGCCTGTACCACCGCTGGTACGACTCCTGCCGTGTCACGCCCCTCGGCGACGAGCCCGTGACCGACCTGCACCGCACGCGCCTGTGGCTGAACGACGCCACCGGGCAGGTCGTCCGCAACGGCCTCGGCCTGCTCGGCGTTTCGGCGCCGTCCCGCATGTAGCGGCGTGACGCCGGCAGCGGCGCCGCCGCTGTCCGCACAACCAAAGTGAGCCCG
>NZ_MJGL01000003.1:487308-557489 GCF_001864855.1 Curtobacterium sp. MCBA15_005 | reverse complement strand
CGGGCTCACTTTGGTTGTGCACGGCGACCGCCCATCCGCCGGTTGTGCACGGCGACCGCCCATCCGCCGGTTGTGCACGGCGACCGCCCATCCGCCGGAGCCGCTGCGCCGGACGCGCACCGGGCCTCCAGGCAGGCTGCCGGCCCGGACTGGCAGGGTAGGACGCATGCCCGCAGCAACCGAACGCCCCACCACGCGCCGCCGCTGGCCCGTCGTCCTGCTCGTGGTCGTCGTCGTGCTCGCCGCCCTCGTCGTGATCGCCGAGTTCGTGCTGCGCGGCGTCGTCGACCGGATCATCGCCCAGCAGGTCGAGCAGTCGCTGCCGGACGGCACGACCGGCGAGGTCGACGCCCACGCCGAGGGCATCGTCATCCCGCAGCTCATCAGCGGCACCCTCGACCGCGTCGAGATCTCCTCGGCGAAGCTCACGGTCGACGGCATCCCGCTCGCCGCCGACGTCACCGCGCAGGACGTCCCGGTGGACGGCAAGGGCGACGTCCGCGACGTCGACGGCACGGTCACCCTGGCGTCGTCGAGCGTCAAGGACCTGGCGAAGTACAGCCCGCTCTTCGACCGGCTGAACCTGGTCGACGGCGGCGTCGAACTCACGGGGTCGTCGTCGGTGCTCGGCTACGACATCACCTACGCGGCGAAGGGCGCCGTCGTCGCGCAGGACGACGGCCGCGGCATCACCATCACCCCGGAGAGCGTCCGGATCACGAACTCCGACCTCGGCCTCAAGGTCGACTCGATCCCGGGCGTCACCGGTGTCCCGGTGCAGGTCTGCACCGCGCAGTTCCTGCCCGAGGCGCTCCGGGTGCGCTCGCTCGACGTGTCGAAGTCGGACGCGACGGTCCGGATCACCGCAGACGCGCTGCCGCTCAACGAGGACGGCCTGCGGACCGTCGGCAGCTGCGGCTGAGCGGACGGGTGCGTAACGCGGCCTGGAGGAACGGCTCGCGTCGGTAGGATCGGGTCCCGTGAGCGAGAACCCCCTTGCACCGCCGCGGCTGCGGTTCCCGACGGACGCCTCCGAACTGGTGGACCGCATCTGGCCCGCGTCCGCGACGCGGACCGACGACGGCACCCTGGCGATCGGCGGCATCAGCGCGACGGACCTGGTCGCGCAGTTCGGCACGCCCCTGTACGTCGTCGACGAGCGTGACGTCCAGTCCCGCGCAGTCCGCGTGCGGAACGCGTTCGCCGAGGCGTTCGAGCGCATCGGCAGCCACGCGCACGTCTACTACGCCGGCAAGGCCTTCCTGACGACGCAGGTCGTCGCGTGGATGGCCGAGGCCGACCTGCGCGTGGACGTCTGCACCGCAGGTGAGCTCGCGGTCGCCCTGGCCGGCGGCATCGACCCCGGCCGGCTCGGCTTCCACGGCAACGACAAGTCCGACGCCGAGATCAGCCGCGCGGTCGAGGTCGGCATCGGCACGATCGTGCTCGACAGCCACGAAGAGGTGCAGCGAGTCGCCCGTGCCGCCGCCGACGCCGGGGTCGTGCAGCGCGTCCGCATCCGGATCAACACCGGCGTGCACGCGTCCACGCACGAGTACCTGGCGACCGCTCGCGAGGACCAGAAGTTCGGCATCCCGCTGTCCGAGGCCGTCGAGGCAGCGGCAGCCGTCCGCGCCGAGCCCTCGCTCGCCTTCGTCGGGCTGCACTCGCACATCGGTTCGCAGATCTTCGACGACGCCGGCTTCCGCGAGGCCGCACGCCGACTGATGGACGTGCACGCGACGCTCGTGGCCTCCGGTCCGGTGCCCGAGCTGAACCTCGGCGGCGGCTGGGGGATCGACTACACGGAGGCCGACTCGGCCTTCGCCCCCGAGGACGTCGCCGACGCACTGGCCACGATCATCGGCGAGGCCTGCGCCGAGCGCGGCATCCCGGTGCCGGACATCGCCGTCGAGCCGGGCCGCTACATCATCGGCCCGCCCGGGGTGACGCTCTACCGCGTCGGCACGATCAAGCCCGTCACGCTCGAGACCGACGACGGCGGCAGCGCGACCCGCACGTACGTCTCGGTCGACGGTGGGATGAGCGACAACATCCGTCCCGCCCTGTACGGCGCCGACTACACGGCCCGGCTCGCCCGCACCTCCGACGCCCCGCCGGTGCTGAGCCGCGTCGTCGGCAAGCACTGCGAGAGCGGCGACGTCGTGGTGAACGACGAGTACCTGCCCGGCGACGTGCAGCGCGGTGACCTGCTCGCCGTCGCGGCCACCGGGGCCTACTGCTGGGCACTGTCGAGCAACTACAACCACGTGGGCCGCCCGCCGGTCGTCGCCGTCGCGGACGGCACAGCCCGTATCCTCGTGCGGGGCGAGACGATCGACGACCTCCTCGCCCGTGACACCGGGGTCGCCGCCGTGCCCACCGACGGCACCGGCCGCTGACCCCCGACCCGACCGGGTCCGCCCACCCCGCAGGGCGCACCCCCACCGACAGGAACCGCTACCAGATGATCGAATACCGCAACGTCCGTGTCGCGCTGCTCGGGGCCGGCTCGGTCGGTTCCCAGGTCGCGCGACTGCTCCTCGAGCACGGCGACGAGCTGGCCTCGCGCGCCGGTGCCGGGCTGGAGCTGGTCGGGATCGCCGTGCGCGACGTGGACGCCCAGCGCGACGTCGACCTGCCGGCGGAGCTCTTCACCACGGACGCGGCATCGCTCATCCTCGGCGCGGACATCGTCGTCGAGCTCATCGGTGGCATCGAGCCGGCGCGCACCCTCGTGCTCCAGGCCCTGCAGTCGGGCGCGGACGTCGTCACCGGCAACAAGGCGCTGCTCGCGACCCACGGCCCGGAGCTCTTCGCCGCGGCCGAGCAGGTCGGCGCGCAGCTCTACTACGAGGCCGCCGTGGCCGGGGCGATCCCGATCATCCGTCCGCTGCACGACTCGCTCGCCGGTGACCGCATCGTCCGGATCATGGGCATCGTCAACGGCACCACGAACTTCATCCTCGACCTGATGGACCGCAAGGGCTCCACGTTCGAGGATGCCCTGGCCACCGCGACGGAGCTCGGCTACGCCGAGGCCGACCCGACCGCCGACGTCGAGGGCTACGACGCCGCGCAGAAGGCCGCGATCCTGGCCTCGCTGGCGTTCCACACCTCGGTGCCGCTGGCCGCCGTGCACCGCGAGGGCATCACCCACGTCACGATCGACCAGGTCCGCGCCGCCCGCAAGGCCGGCTACGTCGTGAAGATCCTGGCGACCGCCGAGCGGCTCACCGACGAGCACGGCCGCGAGGGTGTCAGTGCCCGCGTCTACCCGGCCCTCGTGCCCGAGTCGCACCCGCTCGCGAGCGTGCACGGTGCGAAGAACGCGGTGTTCGTCGAGGCCGAGGCTGCCGGCGACCTGATGTTCTACGGCGCGGGTGCCGGTGGCGTCGAGACGGCCTCGGCGGTCCTCGGCGACCTGGTCTCCGCGGCCCGTCGGCACGTCATCGGCGGCCCGGGTGTCGCCGAGTCGACGCAGTCCGAGCTGCCGGTGTTCCCGATCGGCACCGTCCGCACGAGCTACCAGATCACCCTGCACGTCACGGACGCCCCCGGCGTGCTGTCGACGGTCGCCGGCGTGCTCGCGAAGCACGGCGTCAGCGTCGAGACGGTCGAACAGACCACCACCGGCGCAGCCGAGGGGACCGCGACGCTCGTCATCGGCACCCACCTGGCGCGTGAGGCCGACCTGGCGGACACCGTCGTCGCCCTCCGCGGCGAGGACGTCGTCCTGGACGTCACCAGCGTCCTGCGCGTCGTCGGTCGCTGACGCGACCACGGGCCTCCAGGCCGACCAGCAGGCTCACCGAGCCGAACCACCACCAGATCCACCCCACCGGACAGAGAGAGAAGCCTGATGGCCCACCAGTGGCAGGGAGTCCTGCGCGAGTACGCCGACCGACTCGACGTGACCGGGGCGACGCCCATCGTCACGCTGGGAGAGGGCGGCACGCCGCTCATCCCGGCTCGTCGGCTCTCCGAGCGCACCGGCGCCGAGGTCTACGTGAAGTTCGAGGGCATGAACCCGACGGGTTCGTTCAAGGACCGCGGCATGACGATGGCGATCTCGAAGGCCGTCGAGCACGGCGCGAAGGCCGTCATCTGCGCCTCGACCGGCAACACCAGCGCCTCGGCCGCCGCGTACGCCACGCACGCCGGCATCACCGCTGCGGTGCTCGTGCCCGAGGGCAAGATCGCTATGGGCAAGCTCAGCCAGGCCGTCGCCCACGACGCCCAGCTGCTGCAGGTGCAGGGCAACTTCGACGACTGCCTCGACATCGCCCGCGACCTGGCGGCGAACTACCCGGTGCACCTCGTCAACTCCGTCAACAACGACCGCATCGAGGGGCAGAAGACCGCCGCGTTCGAGGTCGTCGACGTCCTCGGTGACGCACCGGACTTCCACTTCCTGCCCGTCGGCAACGCGGGCAACTACACCGCGTACTCGCGCGGCTACCGCGAGGACGTCGCCGCCGGCCGCAGCACCAAGCTGCCCCGCATGTTCGGGTTCCAGGCCGCCGGTTCCGCGCCGATCGTGCACGGCGAGGTCGTCCGGCACCCCGACACCATCGCGTCGGCGATCCGCATCGGCAACCCGGCCTCGTGGCAGTTCGCGCTCGAGGCGCAGCAGGAGACCGACGGCTACTTCGGTGCCATCACCGACGAGGCCATCCTCGCGGCGCACCGCATCCTGTCGGCCGAGGTCGGCGTGTTCGTCGAGCCCGCATCGGCCATCGGTGTCGCCGGGCTGCTCGAGCGTGCCGACGCCGGTGTCGTGCCGAAGGGCGCGAAGGTCGTCATCACGGTCACGGGCCACGGCCTGAAGGACCCGCAGTGGGCCCTCCGCACGCCGGACGGCGGCGAGGTCACCCCGACGAGCGTGCCGGTCGACACGAAGTCGATCGCCGACGTGCTCGGTCTGGTCAGCGAGCAGTGATCTCCGACCGCTCGTCCGGACCGGGTGAGGGCATGACCGCCCGCAGTGCTGTACCGGCCGGACGGGCGGTCCGTGCGCTGCCGACCGGATCGGCGGTGCGCGTCCGGGTGCCGGCCACGTCGGCGAACCTCGGCCCCGGCTTCGACTCGCTCGGCCTCGCGCTCTCGCTCTACGACGAGGTCGTGGTGCGCGTCCGCCGCGAACCCGGCGCGACCGTCACCGTCGAGGGCGTCGGTGCCGGCGAGGTCGCCACGGACGACACGAACCTCGTCGTCCGTGCGGTCCGCCGGGGCCTGGAGCACGCCGGTGTCGACCAGCCCGGTCTCGAGCTGCACGCCACGAACGCGATCCCGCACGGGCGCGGTCTCGGTTCCTCCGCCGCGGCGATCGTCGCCGGGCTGATGGCTGCCCGTGGTCTGCTCGAGGGCATCGTCGACCTGGACGCCTCGACGCTCCTGACCCTGGCAACCGAGATGGAGGGCCACCCGGACAACGTCGCGCCGGCGCTCTTCGGCGGCCTGACGATCGCGTGGATGACCGCCGAGGGGCCGGCCTACAAGCGGCTCCTGGTGCACCGCGGTGTCGCCCCGGTGGTGTTCGTGCCGACCTCGACGCTCTCGACCAAGCTCGCGCGCTCCCTGCAGCCCGAGCAGGTCCCGCACGCAGACGCCGCGTTCAACGTCTCCCGCTCGGCGCTGCTCGTCGCCGCGCTCATCCAGAGCCCCGAGCTGCTGCTCGCCGCGACCGAGGACCGTCTGCACCAGGCGTACCGTGCCAGCGCCATGCCCGAGACCGACGCCCTGATCCGGTTGCTCCGGCAGCACGGCCTCGCCGCGGTGGTCTCCGGTGCCGGGCCGAGCCTGCTCGTCCTCGGCAGCGACCCGGCACAGCGCCTGACCGCCGCCGAACTGGTGCAGCGACACGCCGAATCCGACTGGCGGCCGCTCATGCTGGCCGTCGATCTCGGTGGTGCTACAGTGGCAGCGCACTCGGCGCTCGAAGCCGAACCCGCGTAACCGTACGGATCGCTCGTCCTCAGGACAGCTCCTGCGACGTCGCAGGGTCCGGTGCGCGAGTGTGCATCTCTTTCTGATCACCGAATCCCGATCCGTCGTCTGAACGGCGGTCGATGCTCACCCTGCATCCGGGACGGTGGAAACTCTCCGCGTTCTGCGGTTCGAAAGGAAACACCGACCTTGACCGACAACAACTCCGCCCAGGTGGAGATCCCCAGCGACCTGCGTGCCCTCCGTCTCCCGGAGCTCCAGCGCATCGCCTCCTCGCTCGGCATCACCGGGCTCTCCAAGCTCCGCAAGGGCGACCTGATCGCCTCCATCGAGGACAAGCGTCCCGTCGACGAGACGCCGGCTGCCCCGGCCGCCGCCGTCTTCGCCGAGACCCCCGCCGAGCCGGCCGCCACCGAGCAGCCGACCCTGCCGGAGCCCGCCGAGACCCCCGCGCAGCCCGCTGCCGAGGCACCCGTCGCCGACCCCGAGGCACCCGCCGAGTCGGCAGCCCCGAGCCGTGCCCGTCGTTCGCGCCGCGCGTCGTCCGGTGGCACCGTGAACGCTGCGCCGACCTCGGCCGCCGAGCACACCAACCACGGCCAGACCGGCACCGAGGACCTCCTCGCCGGGCTCGACCAGGTCCGCGCCGAGAAGGACGCCCAGGAAGCCGCGCAGTCCGGCTCGCAGCGTCGTGGCCGTGGCCAGCGGAACGCCGAGCAGCGTGGCACCGACCAGCGTGGCACCGAGCAGGGCCAGCAGGCGTCGACACCCGCCGAGGCCGAGCAGCCGAGCCAGGCGGCCCAGCAGGGCCAGCAGGCCCCGACGTCCGCCGCCCAGGCCGACCAGGACCAGAACGAGTCCGGCGACCAGAACGACCAGGGCGACCAGAACTCCGAGCAGGGCGAGGGCGGCTCGCGTCGCGGTCGTCGCAGCCGTGGTCGCGGTCGTGGCCGTGGGCAGAACGCCGAGAACGGCGAGCAGCAGAACGGCGCCGACCAGCAGAACGGCGGCCAGAACGGCGGCCAGAACGCCGGCCAGCAGAAGCAGAACGGCGCCGACCAGCAGAACCAGCCGAAGCAGAACGGCGGCGAGCAGCAGAACGGCCAGCAGAACGGCGGCCAGAAGCAGAACGACCAGCCGAAGCAGGCCGAGACCAAGCAGGACGACAAGGCCGACCAGAAGCAGCAGCAGAACGCCGGTCAGCAGAAGCAGCAGACCAGCGGCCAGCAGAAGCAGCAGCAGCAACAGCACGCCGACGAGGCCGAGAGTGGCCGCAGCCGTCGCCAGCGCGACCGCAAGCGCGGCCGTGGCGGCCAGAACGACGACTTCGAGCCCGAGGTCACCGAGGACGACGTCCTGATCCCGATCGCGGGCATCCTCGACGTCCTCGACAACTACGCGTTCGTCCGCACCACCGGGTACCTGCCGGGCCCGAGCGACGTCTACGTCTCCCTCGGCCAGGTGAAGAAGTACCACCTGCGCAAGGGCGACGCCGTCGTCGGTTCGATCAAGCAGCCGCGTGACGGCGAGCAGCAGAGCCGCCAGAAGTACAACGCGCTCGTCGCCGTCGAGTCGATCAACGGCCAGTCCGCCGACGAGGCCGCGGCCCGCGTCGACTTCAACGACCTCACCCCGCTGTACCCGAACGAGCGCCTGCGTCTCGAGACGGAGCCGGGTAAGCTGTCGACCCGCATCATCGACCTCGTGTCGCCGATCGGCAAGGGCCAGCGCGGTCTCATCGTGTCCCCGCCGAAGGCCGGCAAGACCGTCGTGCTGCAGGCCATCGCGAACGCCGTCGCCAAGAACAACCCCGAGGCGCACCTGATGGTCGTCCTCGTCGACGAGCGGCCCGAAGAGGTCACCGACATGCAGCGCACGGTGAAGGGCGAGGTCATCGCCTCGACCTTCGACCGTCCCGCCGAGGACCACACCACCGTCGCCGAGCTCGCCATCGAGCGTGCGAAGCGCCTGGTGGAGCTGGGCCACGACGTCGTGCTGCTGCTCGACTCGATCACCCGCCTGGGCCGTGCGTACAACCTGTCGACCCCGCCGTCGGGCCGCGTGCTCTCCGGTGGCGTCGACTCGGCGGCGCTGTACCCGCCGAAGCGCTTCTTCGGTGCCGCGCGCAACATCGAGGACGGCGGCTCGCTGACCATCCTCGCGACCGCGCTCGTCGAGACCGGCTCCAAGATGGACGAGGTCATCTTCGAGGAGTTCAAGGGCACCGGCAACATGGAGCTCCGTCTGAACCGTCACCTCGCCGACAAGCGGATCTTCCCCGCCGTCGACGTGAACGCCTCCGGTACCCGTCGCGAGGAGCAGCTGCTCTCCGCCGACGAGGTCAAGATCACCTGGCGTCTGCGCCGGGCCCTCGCCGGGCTCGACCCGCAGCAGGCCCTCGAGATCGTGCTGCGGAACCTCAAGGAGACGCAGTCGAACGTCGAGTTCCTGGTGCAGGTGCAGAAGTCGGTCCCCACGACCGGCGCCCACCACAACGGTCACCAGGAGTAACGCGTGTTCGAGTCGGTAGCGGGGCTGCTGGCGGAACACGAGGACCTGACGCAGCAGCTGTCGGACCCCGCGCTCCACGCCGATGCGGCCCGGGCGAAGAAGGTGAACCGGCGGTACGCCGAGCTCAACCAGATCAAGTCCGCGTACGAGGCCTGGCAGGCGGCGGGGGACGACCTCGCCGCCGCCCAGGAACTCGCGCGTGAAGACGCGGCGTTCGCGGACGAGGTCCCCGGGCTCGAGGAGCAGCTGTCGGAGCGCCAGGAGCGTCTCCGCCGGCTGCTCATCCCGCGCGACCCCGACGACGGCCGTGACGTCATCATGGAGATCAAGGGCGGCGAGGGCGGCGAGGAATCGGCGCTGTTCGCGGCCGATCTGCTGCGCATGTACTCGCACTACGCCGAGACCAAGGGCTGGAAGGTCGAGCTCCTCGAGCGCACCGAGTCCGACCTGGGTGGCTACAAGGACGTCCAGGTCGCGATCAAGTCGAACACGACCGATCCGTCCCAGGGCGTCTGGGCGCACCTGAAGTACGAGGGCGGTGTGCACCGCGTCCAGCGGGTGCCGCAGACCGAGTCGCAGGGGCGCATCCACACCTCGACCACCGGTGTGCTGGTGTTCCCCGAGGTGGACGAGCCCGAAGAGGTCCAGATCAACCAGAACGACCTCAAGATCGACGTCTACCGGTCCTCCGGCCCGGGCGGGCAGTCCGTCAACACGACGGACTCCGCGGTCCGCATCACCCACCTGCCCACGGGCATCACGGTGGCGATGCAGAACGAGAAGTCGCAGCTGCAGAACCGCGAGGCCGGCATGCGCGTGCTCCGCGCACGCATCCTCGCGCGGCAGCAGGAGGAGCTCGACGCGATCGCCTCGGACGCGCGCAAGTCGCAGATCCGCGGGATGGACCGTTCGGAGCGCATCCGCACGTACAACTTCCCGGAGAACCGGATCGCGGACCACCGCACCGGGTACAAGGCGTACGACCTCGACCGCGTGATGAACGGTGCCCTCGAGCCCGTCATCCAGTCCGCCATCCAGGCGGACGAAGAGGCACGTCTGGCCGCCATCGGCGACCAGGACGCGTAACCGCACACCCAGCCTGGAGGCCCGGATCACCGCCGACACGCCCCTCACGTACGCCGCGGATCGCCTGCTCGAGCAGGCGACCGCGGCGCTCGTCGCCGTCGGCGTCCCGACGCCCCGGGTCGACGCCGAGCTGCTGCTCGCGTGGGCGACCGACACCTCGCGCGGTGCCGTCCAGGCCCGTGCACTCATCGGTGGCGGCATCGCGCCGGAGCACGTCGAGCGCTTCCGGCACGCCGTCGCGCGCCGAGCCACCCGTGAGCCGCTGCAGCACATCACCGGGCAGGCGTACTTCCGCGCGCTCACCCTGGCCGTCGGACCGGGCGTGTTCGTGCCCCGTCCGGAGACCGAGGGCGTGGTGCAGTTCGGCATCGACGCACTGCGGGCGACCGCGGTCCCCGAGCCGATCGCCGTGGACCTGGGCTCCGGCAGCGGTGCGATCGCGATCGCGATGGACACCGAGGTGCCGAACGCCGTGGTCTACGCCGTCGAGCGGTCGCCCGAGGCCCTGCCCTGGACCCGGCGGAACGTCGACGCCCACGGTGGGACCGTCCGACTCGTCGAGGGTGACCTCGCCGACGCGCTGCCGGAACTCGACGGCACCGTGTCCGTCGTCGTGTCGAACCCGCCGTACGTGCCGGACGACGCGATCCCGATCGACCCCGAGGTCCGCGACCACGACCCGGCGATGGCCCTCTACGGCGGTCCCGACGGCCTCGACGCCGTCCGTGCTCTCGCCGAGACGGCCTGGCGGTTGCTGGTGCCCGGGGGAGTCCTGGTCGTCGAGCACGCCGAGCCGCAGGGCGCCGGCGTGCGGCAGGTCCTGGCGCGCCGGGGCTTCCGCACCCCGGAGACGCACGTCGACCTGACGGGGCGCGACCGCACGACCACCGCGACGCGCTAGCCGGGGCCGAGCCGCGCCTCCCGTCACTCGTCCGTGCGTGCGTGTGCCGGGTGGGTCCGGGCGTACCTGGTGGGATCGGGCGTACCGGGTCGTTCGGAATGACCAGGTATGCCCGTTCCTGCTTTCCGGCGCGACCGCGATGGGAAGGAACGGGCGTGGCGGGCGCCCGCCGCGCCTCCCGTCACTCGTCCGTGTGTGCGTGTGCCGGGTGGATCCGGGCGTACTTGGTGGGATCGGGCGTACCGGGTCGTCCGGAATGACCAGGTGTGCCCGTTCCTGCTTTCCAGCGCGACCGCGATGGGAAGGAACGGGCGTGGCGGGCTACGCGACGGGGGAGGCCTCGCGCTGCTGCGCCGCGACGAAGGCGCGGACGTGCTCGCGCAGGTCGGTGTCGTGCTCGACCAGGACCGCGTGGATGCCGATGCTCCGCGCTCCCGCGACGTTCTCGGGCATGTCGTCGGCGAAGAACGTGCGCTCCGCGGAGACTCCGTGGTGCGCGACCGCACGCCGGAAGACCTCGGGCTCGGGCTTCCGGGCACGGAAGTTGCTCGACGTGTCCAGGTGTTCGCCGAAGACCTCGGGCAGGG
Source organism: Curtobacterium sp. MCBA15_005 (assembly GCF_001864855.1). NCBI lineage: Bacteria > Bacillati > Actinomycetota > Actinomycetes > Micrococcales > Microbacteriaceae > Curtobacterium > Curtobacterium sp. MCBA15_005. Next base: position 546,455 of record NZ_MJGL01000003.1, on the reverse strand, counting down.
ACGGCGCCCACTCGTGGATCCAGCGGCCGGCCAGCGGACCGTTGTTCGTGAGCAGTCCGACACGCCCGTGCTCGCTCGCGATCCGGACCGCCTCGATGCGTTGCGGCAGCTCGGTCATGGCGGATCCGCGGATCCGGGCCCAGTCGGCCTCGGGGACGTCGCACTCCATCGCGCGCTCGAACGCGGCCAGGTACTCGTCGCCGTCGGCGAACCCACCGGCCTCGGCACGCATCTCGTGTCCGCAGTCCCACCAGCGGCGACGGAGCTCCTGGAACTCGTGTCCGGTGAACTCGGAGAGTGCGGCCATGCGCACCTGCCAGTCGTACCGGACCAGGACGTCGTCCATGTCGAAGAGGAACAGGAGCGGGGGTGCGGGCGTCTCGTTCACGATGTCCACCATTGTGTCGCACTATCATCGTCGAGTCATGGCATCCCGATACGACTGCACCGACTCCGACGGGCTCCTGACCGGGATGCGGCTCGCACGTGCCGCCCTCGGACGCGGAGAGCTCGTCGTGGTCCCCACCGACACCGTCTACGGCCTCGCCGCGGACGCCTTCAGCGCGACGGCCGTGCAGCGGCTGCTCGACGCGAAGGGCCGAACGCGGCAGTCGCCGCCGCCCGTGCTCATCCCCGGTCCGCCCACGCTCGACGCCCTCGCCAGCGAGGTCCCGCAGCCGGTGCGCGACCTGGTGGCCGAGTTCTGGCCGGGCGGGCTGACCGTCATCCTGCACGCACAGCCGTCGCTCGACTGGGACCTCGGCGAGACGCGCGGCACGGTCGCGCTGCGGATGCCGGACTCGCGGATCGCCCTCGAGCTGCTGCAGGAGGTCGGGCCGCTCGCGGTCTCGTCCGCGAACTCCACGGGCGACCCGGCCGCGATGGACGTCGACGCCGCCGAGCGCATGCTCGGCGACAGCGTCGCGATCTACCTGGACGGCGGACCCGTCGAGGTGCACGACGGCTTCGAAGCCAGCACCGGCTCGACGATCGTCGACGCCACCGGGCTGTCGGACGGCGGGAAGCTCCGCATCGTCCGGCACGGGGTGATCCCCGACGAGGAGATCATCCGGGTCGTCGGAGCCGACCTCGTCACATGAAGTACTACCTGCTCGCCGGGGCCATCGCCGCGGTCGTGAGCTTCGTGATGAGCCTGATCGTCTGGAAGCTCGGGCTGAAGTACAAGTGGTACCCGCAGGTCCGCGAGCGGGACGTGCACCGCACCCCGACGCCGCGGCTCGGCGGCATCGCGATGTACATCGGCGTCATCGTCTCGTTGCTCGCGGCCTGGTTCCTGTTCCCGTCGATAGCGGGGACCGACTACTTCCGGCTCGTGTTCTCCGAACCGGGTCGCGTGCTCGCGGTGCTCGGGGGAGCGACCATCATCGTGGTCCTCGGTGTCGCGGACGACATCTGGGACCTCGACTGGATGACGAAGCTCGCCGGGCAGATCATCGCGGCGGGCATCCTCGCCTGGCAGGGCGTCGCGATCGTCTCGCTGCCCATCGGCAACACGCTGGGCGTCGGCTCGTCGTACATGAGCCTGATCTTCACCGTGCTGGCGGTGGTGCTCGTGATGAACGCGGTGAACTTCATCGACGGGCTCGACGGCCTGGTGGCCGGCGTCGCGATCATCGCCGGCGGGGTCTTCTTCCTCTACACGTTCTTCATCAACCGCGTGGTCGTGCAGACCGAGTTCTTCTTCAACCTGCCGTCGCTGCTCACCGCGGTGCTCGTCGGGGCCTGCTTCGGCTTCCTCATCCTGAACTGGCACCCCGCCAAGCTCTTCATGGGCGACGCCGGCGCGCTGCTCGTCGGGTTCCTGATGGCCACGAGCGCAGTGTCGGTCACGGGCAACATCGACCCGGCGGCGGTGCAGACACGCCAGGCGCTGCTGCCGGCGTTCATCCCGATCCTGCTGCCGTTCGCGATCCTGATCGTCCCGATCCTGGACTTCGGGCTCGCGGTCACCCGACGGCTCAGCGCGGGCAAGTCGCCGTTCTCGGCCGACCGGAAGCACCTGCACCACCGCCTGCTCGACATGGGGCACTCGCACTTCCACGCGGTGCTGATCTTCTACGCGTGGACCGCGACCGTCGCCTTCGGGTGCCTGCTGTTCCTCTTCGTGGACTGGTACTGGGTCGTCGTCTTCGTGTCCGTCGGCTTCACCGTCTGCGCCGTCGCGACGTTCGCGCCGCTCGGCCGCAAACGCACCGAGATCGCCGCCCAGACCGCCAACCGTTCCGCCGCCGTGGTGGATGCCAGCCTCGACCCGCTCGACCGGGCCGCCAACGACCGCACGATCCCTGGAGACATCACGTGACCGCACCGAACGCGCTCGACCACGTCCGGCCGGTGTTCCGCCGCATCATCACCTGGGGCGCGGTCCTCGCCGTCGCCCTGGCGGTGGTCGGCGGGCTCATCGGGTTCCTCGTCGCGGACGGCCCGGGGCTGGTCGGGGGACTGCTCGGCGCCGTGCTGAGCGTCGTGTTCCTCGGGCTCACCGCCGTCAGTGTCCTCGTCGCGCTGCGCGTCTCCAAGGGGCAGATGATCTCCGGTGCCTTCTTCGGCATCGTGATGGGCACCTGGTTGCTCAAGTTCATCGTCTTCATCGTGCTGCTGGTCCTGCTCAAGGACCGCGACTGGGTCCACTTCCCGGTGCTGGCGATCGTGATCATCGCGGGGGTCGTCGGCTCCCTGGTGATCGACGTCGTCGCCGTCGCGAAGGCCCGCATCCCGATCGGCGTCCGGCTGCCGGGCGACGGCCTCGACGACTCCGCGGACGCTGGGAACCCGACCCCCCGCGTCTGAGAAGCCGGGAAGCCTCTCGCACCTGATAGGCTTCTCGAAGTCCGCTACCGGAGCCTTTCGCTCGGGGCGGACGAGCCTCCACAACGTCCACCATCGCGTGCCATGATGTGCGCGCGCCGACACAGGAGACAGCGCTGCTATCCCACGCTCTTCCCCTGTCCCTCTCCGCTGCGGTTGACACCGTCGCGGCGGGGAGCAGCAAGGCCGCCGAGTTCCATGGTCCGTCGATCAACGAGTTCTTCCCGGATGCGATCTTCTTCGCCGGGACGCCGTTCGAGATCGATCGGGTCGTCCTCATCCGCTTCTTCGCCGTCGCCGTTCTGCTGGTGTTCGCGTTCGTGGGTACCCGTGCACTGAAGCTCGTGCCGAACCGCGGTCAGGCGTTCATCGAGTACGCGTTCGACGTCGTCCGTCGCAACACCTTCGACAACCTCGGAGAGAAGGACGGCAAGCGCTTCCTGCCGCTCCTGGCGACGATCTTCTTCGGCGTGCTGTTCATGAACCTGACCGGTCTGATCCCGGGCATGAACCTCGCCGGCACCAGCCGCATCGCGATGCCGATGATCCTGGCGATCGTCGCGTACCTCGCCTTCATCTACGCCGGTCTCCGCAAGCACCCGGGCACGTTCCTCAAGAACTCGCTCTTCCCGCCCGGGGTGCCGTGGCCGCTGTACATCATCGTGACGCCGATCGAGCTCGTCTCCACCTTCGTGCTCCGTCCCGTCACCTTGACGCTGCGACTCCTGATGAACATGGTCGTGGGGCACCTGCTCCTCGTGCTGTTCTTCTCGGCTACGCAGTTCTTCTTCTTCGACGCTTCGCTCGGCTTCAAGGCCTTCGGCGTCGGGACCATCGCGTTCGGCATCGCGTTCAGCTTCTTCGAGGTCCTCGTCGCGCTGCTGCAGGCCTACGTCTTCATGCTCCTCACCGCCGTCTACATCCAGCTGGCGCTGGCCGACGAGCACTGATTCCTCACTGACCCCCTACGGGACCGGCGACCGTCGGACCCGCACCTCGAAAGGAAAACACGTGGACGCAACGACCGTTCTCGCGGAGATCAACGGCAACATCGCGACGGTTGGCTACGGCCTCGCAGCGATCGGCCCGGCCATCGGTGTCGGCATCGTCGTCGGTAAGACGATCGAGTCCGTCGCTCGCCAGCCCGAGCTCCAGGGCCGCCTGACGACCCTCATGTACATCGGTATCGCCTTCACCGAGGCCCTGGCCTTCATCGGTATCGCCACGTACTTCATCTTCACCAACTAAGGTTCCTCGATGCAGAACGCACTCATCATCGCGGCGGAGGAAGCGCACAATCCGCTGATCCCGCCGGTGTACGACATCGTGTGGTCGGCGCTCGCCTTCGTCATCATCTTCGTGGTGATGTGGCGTGTCGTCACGCCGCGCATCACGAAGATGCTCGATGAGCGCACCGAGGCCATCGAGGGCGGCATCAAGAAGGCCGAGGCCGCTCAGGAGCAGGCCGCCGCTGCGCTCGACGAGTACAACAAGCAGCTCGCCGATGCACGCGCCGAGGCTTCGCGCATCCGTGAGCAGGCCCGCGCCGACGCCACGGCGATCGGCAACGAGGTCCGCGAGCAGGCGGCCGCCGATGCAGCACGCATCACGGCCAACGCCCAGGCGCAGATCGAGGCCGAGCGCCAGAGCGCCGTCCAGGCACTCCGGTCCGAAGTGGGCACCCTCGCGCTGGACCTCGCGTCCGGTGTGATCGGTGAGTCCCTCAAGGACGACGCGAAGTCGACCGCAGTGGTCGACCGCTTCCTCGCCGACCTCGAGGCCTCGCAGGCCACGAAGACGGGGGAGCACTGAGCATGCGCAGCGCTACCAGAGAAGCACTCGCGTCCACCAGGGCGGTGCTGTCGGACCTCGGTCCGAGCGCCGGCCTGGCCGCGGGTGCCGAGATCCTCGCCTCTGGGCGTGCGATCGCCGGTGCGCCGCAGCTGCTCGGGCTGCTGTCCGACCCCACGGCCGACGCGGCCGGCAAGAAGGTCCTCATCGACCGTGTCTTCGCCGGGCAGTCGGACGCGACGCGTGCGGTCCTGACCGCGGTGGCCGGCTCGCGCTGGTCCTCGCAGCAGGACCTGCTCGCGGGCATCGAGGACGCGGGCATCCGCGCCGTCGCCGCCACCGCGGGTCCGGACTCGTCGATCGAGTCGGAGCTGTTCGCCTTCGAGACCGCCGTCCGCTCGGACGCCGGCCTCGAGCTGGCGCTCGGCACCAAGCTCGGCAGCCCCGAGCAGAAGGGCGCGCTCGTCGAGCGGCTCCTCGGTGCCAAGGCCTCGGAGCAGACGATCACGATCGTGTCGGCCCTGGTGCAGCAGCCCCGCGGCCGCCGCATCGGTGAGATCGTCCGCGACGCCTCGCGCATCGTGGCCGAGCAGGCCGGCAAGCTCGTCGCGACCGTCGTCACGGCGACGCCACTGACCCCCGCCCAGTCGGCCCGCGTCACGCGCGGTCTCTCCGAGCGGTACGGCAAGGACATCAGCATCAACCAGGTCGTCGACCCCACGGTCGTCGGCGGGGTCCGGGTGCAGATCGGCGGCGACGTCATCGACGGCACCGTGTCCACGCGACTCTCGGAGCTCCGGCTCCAGCTCGCCGGCTAGGCGTACGGTCGAAGCCGCTCCTCCCCAAGTCCACAACGGGAACTGCCGAGTCCGGCAGCGTCACCCTCTCGGAGCCGAAGGGCCCCGGAAAACCACAAGGAAAATCCCATGGCAGACATCACCATCAGCCCCGATGAGATCCGTGATGCCCTGAAGGACTTCGTCTCGAACTACGAGCCGACGAAGGCCTCCACGGCCGAGGTCGGGCACGTCACCGACGCCGGTGACGGCATCGCCCACGTCGAGGGTCTCCCCGGCGTCATGGCGAACGAGCTCATCCGCTTCGCGGACGGCACGCTCGGCCTGGCGCAGAACCTCGACGAAGACGAGATCGGCGCCATCGTGCTCGGCGAGTTCGGCGGCATCGAGGAGGGCATGGAGGTCACCCGCACGGGTGAGGTCCTCTCCGCCCCCGTCGGCGACGCCTTCCTCGGTCGCGTCGTCGACCCGCTCGGCGCCCCGATCGACGGTCTCGGCGAGATCGCCGCAGAGGGCCGTCGCGCCCTCGAGCTCCAGGCTCCCGGCGTCATGGCCCGCAAGTCGGTCCACCAGCCGCTGCAGACCGGCATCAAGGCCATCGACGCGATGATCCCCGTCGGCCGTGGTCAGCGTCAGCTGATCATCGGCGACCGCCAGACCGGCAAGACGGCCATCGCGATCGACACGATCATCAACCAGAAGGCCAACTGGGAGTCCGGCGACGAGGAGAAGCAGGTCCGCTGCATCTACGTCGCCATCGGTCAGAAGGGCTCCACGATCGCCTCCGTCAAGGGTGCGCTCGAGGACGCCGGTGCGATGGAGTACACCACCATCGTCGCCGCTCCGGCCTCGGACCCGGCCGGCTTCAAGTACCTCGCCCCGTACACCGGTTCGGCCATCGGCCAGCACTGGATGTACCAGGGCAAGCACGTCCTCATCATCTTCGATGACCTGTCGAAGCAGGCCGAGGCCTACCGTGCGGTGTCGCTCCTCCTGCGTCGTCCGCCGGGCCGCGAGGCCTACCCGGGTGACGTCTTCTACCTGCACTCCCGTCTGCTGGAGCGTTGCGCGAAGCTGTCCGACGAGCTCGGCGCCGGTTCGATGACGGGTCTCCCGATCATCGAGACCAAGGCGAACGACGTCTCGGCGTACATCCCGACCAACGTCATCTCCATCACCGACGGCCAGATCTTCCTGCAGTCGGACCTCTTCAACGCGAACCAGCGTCCGGCCGTCGACGTGGGCATCTCGGTGTCCCGCGTCGGTGGTGACGCGCAGGTGAAGTCGATCAAGAAGGTCTCCGGCACGCTGAAGCTCGAGCTGGCGCAGTACCGCTCGCTCGAGGCCTTCGCGATGTTCGCGTCCGACCTCGACCAGGCGTCGCGTCGTCAGCTGGAGCGCGGTGCCCGTCTGACCGAGCTCCTCAAGCAGCCGCAGTACTCGCCGTACCCGGTCGAGGAGCAGGTCGTCTCGATCTGGGCCGGCACGAACGGCAAGCTCGACACCGTCCCGGTGCCGGACGTGCTCCGCTTCGAGTCCGAACTGCTCGACCACCTGCGTCGCAACTCCGACGTCCTCACGACCCTGCGCGAGACGAACCAGCTCAGCGACGAGACCGTCGCCGAGATGGACAAGCAGATCGACGAGTTCACGAAGAGCTTCCAGACGAGCGACGGCAAGACCCTCGGCTCCGAGCAGTTCGACGCGGCTGACGCCGAGGACGTCGACCAGGAGCAGATCGTCAAGGGTCGTCGCTAGATGGCAGCGCAGGTCCGGGTCTACCGCCAGCGGATCAAGTCGGCGAAGACCACGAAGAAGGTCACCCGCGCCATGGAGCTGATCTCGGCGTCGCGGATCCAGAAGGCGCAAGCCCGCATGGCTGCGTCCGGTCCGTACTCGCGGGCCGTCACGCGTGCGGTGTCGGCCGTGGCGACGTTCTCGAACGTCGATCACGTGCTGACCACCGAGCCGGAGTCGTCGACCCGTGCAGCCGTCGTGCTCTTCACCTCGGACCGCGGCCTGAACGGTGCGTTCAGCACGAACGTCCTCAAGCAGGGCGAGGAGCTCGCCTCCCTGCTCCGCAGCGAGGGCAAGGACGTCGTCTACTACCTGGTCGGCCGCAAGTCCGTCGGGTACTTCGCGTTCCGTGAGCGTCCGTCCGAGCAGCAGTGGGTCGGCAACACCGACCAGCCGGAGTTCTCGACGGCCAAGGAGATCGGCGACGCCGTCGTGGCGAAGTTCCTCCAGGACACCGCTGACGGCGGCGTGGACGAGATCCACATCGTGTTCAACCGGTTCATCAGCCTGGCGACCCAGGAGCCGCAGGTCGTTCGCCTGCTGCCCCTCGAGGTCGTCGAGGGCATCGACGAGCCCGAGGGCAACGAGCCCCTGCCGCTCTACGAGTTCGAGCCGGACGCCGATGCGGTGCTCGACTCGCTGCTCCCGGTCTACATCGAGAGCCGCATCTTCAACGCCATGCTGCAGTCGGCTGCTTCCGAGCACGCCGCGCGTCAGAAGGCGATGAAGGCAGCCAGCGACAACGCCGACTCGCTGATCCGTGACTTCACCCGACTCGCGAACAACGCGCGTCAGGCGGAGATCACCCAGCAGATCTCCGAGATCGTCGGCGGCGCCGACGCCCTCTCGTCGAAGAAGAAGTAGTCCGCGTCGTTCGCGGACAGATACCCACCCTCAGGAAGGCACCAGCCATGACCGACACCGCAACCACCGCGGTCGAGACGTCGTCGGCGCCCGGTGTCGGCCGGATCGCCCGTGTCACGGGCCCCGTCGTCGACATCGAGTTCCCCCACGACGCAATCCCGGAGATGTACAACCTCCTGTTCACGACCATCACCATCGGTGACTCGTCGCAGGAGATCGGCCTCGAGGTCGCGCAGCACCTCGGCGACGACCTCGTCCGTGCCATCTCCCTGAAGCCGACCGACGGCCTGGTCCGTGGCCAGGAGGTCCGTGACTCGGGCGCTCCGATCTCGGTCCCCGTCGGCGACGTCACCAAGGGCAAGGTCTTCGACGTCCTCGGCAACGTGCTCAACACGGACGAGAAGCTCGAGATCACCGAGCGCTGGCCGATCCACCGCAAGGCCCCGGCCTTCGACCAGCTCGAGTCCAAGACCTCGATGTTCGAGACCGGCATCAAGTCCATCGACCTCCTCACCCCGTACGTGCAGGGTGGCAAGATCGGCCTCTTCGGTGGTGCGGGCGTCGGCAAGACCGTCCTCATCCAGGAGATGATCCAGCGCGTTGCGCAGGACCACGGCGGTGTGTCGGTGTTCGCCGGTGTCGGTGAGCGCACCCGTGAGGGCAACGACCTCATCGGTGAGATGGAAGAGGCGGGTGTCTTCGACAAGACGGCCCTCGTGTTCGGCCAGATGGACGAGCCGCCGGGAACGCGTCTCCGCGTGGCCCTGTCGGCGCTGACGATGGCGGAGTACTTCCGCGATGTCCAGAAGCAGGACGTGCTCCTCTTCATCGACAACATCTTCCGCTTCACGCAGGCCGGCTCCGAGGTCTCGACGCTGCTCGGCCGCATGCCGTCCGCCGTGGGCTACCAGCCCAACCTCGCCGACGAGATGGGTGTGCTCCAGGAGCGCATCACTTCGACGCGTGGTCACTCGATCACCTCGCTGCAGGCGATCTACGTGCCGGCTGACGACTACACCGACCCGGCTCCGGCCACCACGTTCGCGCACCTCGACGCGACGACCGAGCTCTCCCGTGAGATCGCTTCGCAGGGTCTGTACCCCGCGATCGACCCGCTGGCGTCGACGTCGCGCATCATGGACCCGCGCTACCTGGGTGCCGACCACTACGAGACGGCCACGCGCGTCAAGCAGATCCTCCAGAAGAACAAGGAACTGCAGGAGATCATCGCCATCCTCGGTGTCGACGAGCTCTCCGAAGAGGACAAGATCACGGTCGAGCGCGCTCGTCGTATCCAGCAGTTCCTCTCGCAGAACACCTACATGGCGAAGAAGTTCACGGGCGTCGAGGGCTCCACGGTGCCGCTCAAGGACACCATCGAGTCCTTCCGCGCCATCGCCGACGGCGAGTTCGACCACGTTGCGACCCAGGCGTTCTTCAACGTCGGTGGCATCAACGACGTGGAAGAGAAGTGGGCTCAGATCCAGAAGGAGAACCGCTGACATGGCGGGTCTCAGCGTGAGCGTCGTCTCGGCCGACCGCGAGGTCTGGTCGGGCGACACCACCATGGTCGTCGCACGGACGACAGAGGGCCAGATCGGCATCCTCGCCGGACACGAGCCGATGCTCGCGATCCTGGCGCAGGGTCAGGTCCGCATCACGCGGGCCGATGGGTCGACCGTCGCGGTCGACGCCGAGGACGGCTTCCTGTCGGTCGAGCACGACACGGTGACGATCGTCGCGCGGCAGGCCGCGCTGGCGTCCTGACTGGACTGACCGTCCTGCTCCCGCCTTCGGAGACGAAGCGGGAGGGCGGGGACACGAGCCGCACGCTCGATCTGCGTGCACTCTCGTTCCCGGAACTGGCCGATGAGCGGGCCGCGGTGATCACCGCGGCCCGCTTCGTCAGTTCCGAGGAGTCCTCGGCCAGGACGGCACTCAAGCTCGGTCCGAAGTCCATCGCCGAGCGCCTCCGGAACCTCGAGCTCGACACCTCGGGCACCATGCCCGCGATCGAGCGGTACACGGGGGTCCTCTACGACCCGTTGGGTGTGCAGGACGCGGACGCGGCGACCCGTGCGTGGTGGGCGGAGCACGTGATCGTGCAGTCCGCGATGTTCGGCCCGATCGGCGCCGGTGACCCGATCCCGGCGTACCGGCTGTCGCACGACTCGCGGCTCGGTTCGATCCGGTTGGCCGCGCACTGGCCCACGGTGTCGACCCGTTCGCTGCTGACCCGTGCGGACGGCCTGGTGCTCGACCTGCGGTCCGAGGGGTACCGGCAGCTCGGCCCCTTGTCCGGAGCGGTCACACCACGGGTGGTGAGCGTTGACGGCTCCGGTCGTCGTCGTGCACTGAACCACTGGAACAAGACCGCGAAGGGCCGCCTGGTGGCGTTGCTCGCCCGCACCGGCGCGAGCATCGGCAGCATGGACGACCTGGTCGTCTGGGCGGCGGCGAACGGCGTGGTGGTCGAACGCAACGAGGGCAGCTGGGACCTGGTCGCCGAGAGCCTGGAGCCCGTCGCCGCCTGAGCGGGTTCCGCCGGCTCGTCCTCCACAGCCTTAGGTGGGGCAGCTCCGGTCCACAGATGGCCGGGGCGCCCCTGCCTGGAGGCCCGCAGCACGCTTCGATGGCGTGCATGATCCCTCTCACGGCACAGTCCGGCCCTGGCTCCGCAGTCCGTTTCCCTCGCGAGATCGCCGCGGCGGTCACCCTCCCCGCCGCAGCGGCCGCGCTGGTCGCGCCCGGCCGTGCGGACCTGTCGACGGCGGCTGCGACGGCAGTGGTGACCGCGTGCGGCGCACTCGCGCCCCGGATGGCGCTGGTGCCGTTCATCGCGGCGCAGGGCACGCCGGACCCGCGGTCGATCCGGGTGTTCGACCCCTTCGCCGATCCGACACCACCGGCGCTCCACGGTTTCGGCCCGGCTCCCGATCGTGCCCGCGTGCGGCTCGCCGGTGACCGGTGCGCCGACGCGTGGCGGGTGTGGCGGGCGCAGGACGGGCCCTTCGACGGATCGTCGGGTGCCGCCGGTGCCCTGTCGCTCGGTGCCTGGTGTGCGTGGGCGCTGGGGTCCTGGGCCCGGGCGGAGACGCGTGCCCGGTACGCCCTCGAGACGCGCGCCGACGACCCGCTCGCGGGGCTCGTCCTGCGCTCGGTCGTCGCGGGCAGCGGGCCGTCGTGGGAGCGTCGATGACGTGGGGTCGACCGGATCGTCTACGGTGGGGGAGACCACACTGGGAGGGCTCCGGTTGTACGACGACGACATCGAGGACACCGTCATCCGGCGACCCCGACGATCTCCGGCGGGCGACCTGACCGCGGACGCCGTCGGTGACACCGTCATCCGCGGCGCTGGTCCCGTCCTCCCCGGGGCCGGTCCGGACTCCGACCCCGACTCCGCCTTCGGGGCCGACGACGGTGTCCTCGGTGACACGGTCATCCGACCCCAGGTCGGCGCACCCGGCCAGCCGCCGGCAGCGGTGGACGACGTCGATCCGGAGGACACCGTCGTCCGGGTGCCGGCGCGACCCCGCGCCGGAGCGGGCCCGTTCGTGGGTGCTGCCCCGGGCCTCCCGGCCGTCCCGTCGGGACCCGCCGCACCCGCGGCACGCGTGCCCTCGATCCGCATCGGCGACCGCACCTTCCGGCTCGACCACCCGGTGGTCATCGGCCGCCGGCCGTCGCTGCCCCGGGTCACACGTGGTCCGCAACCCGAACTCGTGACCGTGCGGTCGGCGTACGGGCAGGTGTCGTCGTCCCACGTCCGGATGCACGCCGAGGGCGAAGCCGTCGTCGTGCAGGACCTCCGGTCCACGAACGGCACCGTCGTCCGCCCGGCCGGTGCGCCCGCCTACCGCATGGCGTCGGGTGCGTCGATCGTGGCGCTGACGGGTACGGTAGTCGAGATCGGTGACGGCAACGCCATCGAGGTCCTCTCGCCGTACCTCCGGGTCGCACCGACGGCAGAGGGGCTGCCTCCGGTTCCCCCGTGGCCCTCCGATCAGACAGCACACGGCACGCCCCGACCCACCAGAGAGCGATCCTGACACGTGACCGAACTCGGCCGAGCAGCCACTGCGCACGCCATCGACGTCCCCGGTGCCGACGGCGCCACCCTGACGCTCTCGTGGGGAGCCGCGACCGACGTCGGTCGACGGCGTGACCACAACGAGGACAGCTACATCGTGGGCGCGCCGTTCTTCGTCGTCGCCGACGGCATGGGCGGGCACCTCGCGGGCGACCGCGCCAGCGACGCGGTCGTGCGTCGGCTCGAACAGGTGACGGCCGAACCGTTCACCACGCGCCAGGGCATCCAGCGTGCACTGCTCCTCGCGACCGCCGACATCGAGCGCGCAGCCGGCGGCAACGCCATCGGCGCGGGCACCACCGTCACCGGGATCGCGCTCGTGGCCTCGCTCGGGCAGCCCGCAGCGCTCGTGTTCAACGTCGGTGACTCCCGCACCTACCGCATCGAGGACGGCGTGCTCCGCCGCGTCACCGTCGACCACTCGGTGGTGCAGGAGATGGTGGACGCCGGTCTGTTGCGTGCCGAGGACGCCGAGCAGCACCCGGACAGCAACGTCATCACGCGTGCGGTCGGCTTCGGCGAACCGCCGGCACCGGACTGGTGGACCCTGCCCCTGCGAGCCGGTGACCGCTACATCGTCTGCTCCGACGGGCTGACCAAGGAGCTCGGCGACGCCGGCATCGCGCGCATCGCGGCACGTGAGCCGGGCGCGCAGGACCTGGCGGAGCGTCTGGTGGGCGACGCCGTCGTGGCCGGCGGTCGTGACAACGTCACCGTGGTGGTGCTGCAGGTCGATGCCGCACCGGACGACGGCGACCTCGAGGACACGCTGCCGAGGCACTGACTGGCCCCCGAACTGGGGGAACGCGTCGAGCTGTGGGGGATCGGCGTGCGGAATGTCCGTCACCCACGCTTCGTACAATGACATGGCCACGTCGAGAGAGCTGGCCGCTCGGCCGGGGGAGGAGAGGACCATGGCGAGACGCCTGCCGTCCAACCCGCCCGTGATCGGCGGTTTCAGTCCCGTCCACGTCCTCGGGTCCGGTGGCTTCGCCGACGTCTTCCTCTACGAACAGGACATGCCCCGACGACAGGTCGCGGTGAAGGTGCTGCTGGACGAGGTCGTCGACGACCGCGTCCGGCAGATGTTCCAGGCCGAGGCCAACCTGATGGCCCGGCTCAGCACGCACCCGTCGATCCTCACCGTCTTCCAGGCCAGCGTCGCCGCTGACGGCCGTCCCTACCTGGTCATGGAGCTCTGCTCGTCGTCCCTCAGCGAGCGCTACCGTCGCGAACCGATCCCGGTGTCCGAGGTGCTGTCGATCGGCATCCGCATCGGTTCGGCGCTCGAGACCGCACACCGTGAGGGCGTGCTGCACCGCGACATCAAGCCCTCGAACATCCTGCTGACGGCCTACGGCAACCCCGTGCTCTCCGACTTCGGCATCGCCGCGACGATCGGGGGCACCGACCCCGACGAGCCGATCGGCATGTCGATCCCGTGGTCCGCGCCCGAGGTCCTGATCGACGAGTCGCGCGGCACGATCCAGTCCGAGGTGTACTCACTCGCGGCGACGGTGTACTCGCTCCTCGCCGGGCGCAGCCCGTTCGAGGTCCGCGGTGGCAAGAACGGTGCGAACGACCTGATGCACCGGATCGACAAGGGCGGCGTGAAGCCGACCGGTCGCACCGACGTGCCGCCCTCGCTGGAGCGCCTGCTCGCCTCGGCGCTCTCCCGCAAGCCGCAGGGACGCCCCGCGACGGTGATGGAACTCGTGCGCGGGTTCCAACAGGTCGAGGCCGAGCTCGGCATCCCGCAGACGTCCGCCGACGTCGCGGTCGAGGCCTGGGCTATCTCGACGCCCACCCCGCACGGCGACCGCACCGTGATCCGTGAGCTGCAGCCACCCACCCGGGTCCGTGCGCGTCGTCGGACCCGCCGCGCGGTGCAGGGCGGGGTCGTGGCAGGCGGTTCGCACAGCGTCGGCACCGTGCACCGCACCGGGTCCGTGACCCGTGCCCGTCGCCGGACCCGTTCGACCCTGGTCTGGGCGACGTCCCTCGCCGTCGTCGTGGTCGCGGCCCTCGCGATCGCCACGGTCGTCGTCATCGGTCGGCTCGGCGCCGGGGCGATCCCGGTCGTGGCCGAGGTCCGTGCCGAGCCGTCGCCGCAGTCCGTGTCCTTCAGCTGGACCGACCCGGGGCTGCGCAGCGGCGACACGTACGTCATCTCGTCCAACGGGTCCTCGAGCCAGCAGACCGGCACGACGTTCGTCGTCTCCGGTGAACGCGGCGACGAGGAGTGCATCGCCGTCGCGGTGAACCGCGACGGCAAGACGGGTGCTGCGAGCGCGCAGAAGTGCGCGACGATCGGGAGCGCCGGGTGATCCGCGCCCTCCTCGCGAAGCACCGCTCCGCAGCCGTGACCACCGGTGCCTCGGTGCTCATCGCCGCCGTCGTCGCGACCACGGCCATCGTCTCCACCGGGTACCACACGCAACGCGTCGACCTCGGTGACGGCACCGTCTGGGTGCCCTCGGCCGAGTACGGCGCGGTCGGCCGGGCGAACACCGGCATCCTGCAGCTCAACACCGCGGTCGAGACGGCCAGCGACGACCTGTCCGTGCTGCAGCGCGGCTCCACCGTCTACAGCGTCGACGAGACCAAGGGCACGGTCGCCCGGGTCGACGTCGCCGACGCCACCGTGGGTGATGCGATCACGCTGCCTGCCGGGACGCCGCAGGTCTTCTTCGCAGGCGACACCGCGGTCATCGGCAACGCGGACACGGGTGAGCTCTGGTCGACCCCCGCGAGCGACCTCGCCGAGTTCGACGCGTCGGCCAAGGCCGACCTGACCCTGGGCGCCGACACCGTCTTCGACGCCTCCGACGGCCACGTCGCGGTCTACTCCGCGAAGACCGGAACGGCGTCGCTGGTCGACGTCGGCACGACACTCACCGTCGCCGAACGGTGGAAGGTCGACATGGACCGGGGCGACGACTTCCAGGTCGCCACGTTCGACGGGCACCTCGCCGTGCTCGACCGCACGAGCGGTGCCCTGTCGGTCGACGGGCGCACCGTCGAGCTCGGCGACCGGGTGGGGGCGTCGCCGGCCCTCCAGCGGTCGTCGGACACCACGGCCCAGGTCACGGTCGCGGGCACGGCGGGCCTGGTCCGCGTCAGTGCCTCCGGCACCGTGGACGCCACCGCGCTCGAGGTGTCCGGTCGAGCCGCGCGGCCCTACGTCGACGGCTCCTGCACGTACGCCGCGTGGGCGGGCGGACAGGCGATCGACACGTGCGACGGCAGCGCGTTGCAGCGGCTGGCGAGCACCGGCGGTACGAGCGAACTGCAGATCCTGCACAACGGCGACACCGTCGTCGCCAACGACCCGACGAGCGGCCGATCCTGGGCGATCGACCGGAGTGGTCAGCTCATCGACAACTGGGCCGACCTGATCAAGCAGGACGACGAGCAGCAGCAGGAGCAGGTCTCCGACGACGACCCCGAGGTCGACAAGGACCAGAAGCCGCCGGTGGCGGTGGACGACGAACTTGGCGCTCGTCCGGGACGCACCACGAGCCTCCCGGTCCTGCTGAACGACTACGACCCGAACGGTGACCCGATCATCGTGAGCGAGGTCGGCACCATCTCGAAGTCCGTCGGCCGCGTCGCGATCGTCGGCGACGGACAACGTCTGCAGGTCACGCTGTCGCCGCGCGCCACCGGGACCGTGACGTTCCCGTACACGATCACCGACGGCAACGGCGGTTCGGACACCGCGACGGTCCGGATCCGCGTGCGCCCCGACAGCGAGAACGAGGCGCCGCGGCAGGTCCGTGACACCTCGGCCGACGTCGTCCAGAACGGGCACGTGGTCTCGAACGTGCTCGGTGACTGGATCGACCCGGACGGCGACCCGGTGTACCTGGAGTCGGCCACCGCGTCGAACGGCGACCGGGTGTCCACCACACCGGACGGCCTGCTCGACTTCCGGAACGACAGCGGCCGCACCGGTGAGCGGTCGGTGCAGCTGGTCGTGAGCGACGGACGCGCTGACGGCCGGGGCGCCGTGACGGTGCGGGTGGCCAAGCAGGGCACCGTCCCGCTGCGCGCCGACCCGTTCCCCGTGTCCGGGTACGCCGGCAAGGCCTTCACGGTCGAGCCACTCGACCACGTGCGTGGTGGCAACGGCACCGTGACACTGACCAGCGTGTCGTCGGCATCCGGGCTCACCGTCACCCCGAGCTACGACGCCGGGACCTTCCGGGTGCAGGGGGAGCGGGCGGGCGACCACCAGCTCGAGTACACGGTGACCGACGGCGTGAAGACGTCGAGCGGCATCGTCCGGGTGACCGTCCTCGCGCCACCGGACGCCTCGACGGCGCCGATCACCACGCCGAAGACGGTGTTCGTCAACACCCTGTCCACCAAGGACACGGACGTCACCGCGACCGACATCGACCCGGCGGGCGGGGTGCTGCTCGTGACGGCGCTCGACGGACCCGGACGGGGCAGCGGCGTGCAGGCGAGCATCCTCGACCAGCACAAGGTCCGCGTCACGCTCACGGCGCCGCTCGACGGTCCGGTCTCGTTCGGGTACACGGAGACGAACGGGTTGGCGTCGTCCCCCGGCACGATCACCGTCGTCGAGATCCCGAAGCCCGACCGCATCCAGCCTCCGGTCGCCCAGCCCGACACCGCCACCGTGCGCGTCGGAGACGTCGCGAACATCGACGTGCTCGGCAACGACACCCAGCCCGAGGGCGAACCGTTGACGCTCCAGCCCGAACTGGTGCAGAACGTGCCGGGCAACGGCGGCCTGCTGTTCGTCTCCGGTGACCACCTGCGCTACCTCGCCCCGAAGACGCCGGGCAACTACACCGCCGTCTACCGGGTGGCCGGCCCCGACGGCCAGTACGCCGATGCCGCCGTGGCGATCTCGGTGCGCGAGCGTGACGCCGCGACCAACAACCCGCCGGTCCCGCAGACCGTCACCGCGCGCGTGGTCGCCGGGTCGTCGGTGCGGATCAGCGTGCCGTTGAACGGGATCGACCCGGACGGCGACTCCGTCCAGCTCGTCGGCGTGGGCTCCAACCCCGACAAGGGATCGGTCGCCGACGTCGCCTCGGACGCCCTGACCTACGAGGCCGGCGACTACTCGGCGGGTACCGACGAGTTCACCTACACGGTCGTGGACGCGCTCGGGGCCCGTGCGTCCGGCACCGTGCGGGTGGGCATCGCACCCCGCGCCGAGCAGGCCTCGAACCCCGTGGCCGAGGCCGACCACGTCACGATCCGTCCCGGTGGGTCGGTGACGGTTCGTGTCCTGCAGAACGACTCCGACCCCGAGGGCGGGCAGCTCACCGTCGCGCAGGCCGAGCCGACGGCCGAGGACGTCACGGCGAAGATCCTCCGGAAGCAGCAAATCCGCGTCACGCCGCCGAAGTCGGCGAAGCGCGGTGACTACGCCGTGCTCTACACCGTCGCGAACAGCAGCGGGGGATCGAGCACGACCTTCCTCACGGTGACCGTCGACCCGGACGCCCAGCCGCTCCGGCCAGAGGTCGACGACACGACCCTCGACCTGCAGGACATCCTCCGCCGGAAGAGCGTGACCGTCGACGTGCTCGACAACGTCTTCTTCGCCGAGGGCACCGCGGCCGACCTCCGGGTCGGGGTCGTCCCCGGCTACGGCGACACGGCGACGCCCACCGGCGACGGCCGCATCACGGTCCGGTTGACCGACGAATCGCAGGTGATCCCCTTCTCGGTCGCCCGGCTCGACCATCCGGACATCGTCTCCTACGGCTTCATCAACGTGCCGGGCTTCGACGACGCCCTGCCCCAGATCAACCGCAGCGCCGGCGCGGTCACGGTGAAGAGCGAGGCCACGGTCCGTATCCCGCTGCAGGACTTCGTCGTGACGGCGAACGGCGAGACCGCGAAGATCACCGACCGCGGCACGGTCAAGGCCACCCACGCGAACGGGCAGAGCCTGGTGGTGGACTCGTCGACGCTGCAGTTCACGTCGTCGAAGCTCTACTACGGCAAGGCGTCGATCTCCTTCGAGGTCACCGACGGCTCGTCGGCGAACGGCGGCAAGGGCCGCGTTGCCACCCTCGTGCTCCCGATCACGGTCACGCCCCGGTCGAACCAGCCGCCGGCGTTCGCGGGCTCCTCGATCGAGATGCAGCCGGGCGAGACGCGGAAGATCGACCTGACGAAGCTCACCGACTACCCGTACCCGAAGGACCTGCCGGAGCTCCGGTACTCGATCGTCGGCCGGCCCGCCGCTGGGACGACCGCGTCGATCGCGAAGCAGCAGCTCACCATCGCAGTCGCCGACACCGCGAAGAAGAACACCACCGCGTCGATCGGGATCGGCGTCGCGGACGACGCCAACGCCGGTCGTGCCGGCACGGTCGCCGTGGGCGTCGTCGGCTCCACCCGGCCGGTGGTCCAGCCGGGCGCCGACCGCGCGGTCACGAAGCGCGGGGCGACCACCACCCTCGACGTGCTGACGAACGACCAGCCGACCAACCCGTTCCCCGGCGAGCGGCTGCGCGTCGTGAACATCCGCGGTCTGTCCGGCGGACTCCCGAAGGGTGTCACCGTCACACCGAGCGGTGATCGCTCGCGTCTGCAGGTCGCGGTCGCCGGAACCGCGAAGCCCGGCGACGCGCACCTGCAGTACCAGGTGGCGGACGCCACGAACGACCCCGACCGGTACGTCTGGGGCGACGTCACGATCTCGGTGCAGGACGTCCCGGACGCGCCGGGGGCGCCCACCCGCACCGGCTCCTACGACGGTGGTCAGGCCACGCTGACCTGGGCGACCCCGCAGAGCAACAACTCGCCCATCACGGGCTATCGCGTCGTCGGGACCAACGGCGTCTCGAAGAACTGCGGGACCGCGACGGTGTGCACGGTCACCGGCCTCGACCCGAAGGAGTCCTACCGGTTCCAGGTCGTGGCGACCAACGCGATCGGTGACTCGAAGCCCTCGGCCCGCTCGGGTCCGATGAGTGCGGACTTCGTGCCGGCACCGCCGAAGGGCATCACGGTCACGCCCAGCAGGTCGACGCCGAACCAGCTCGACGTCAAGTGGGGCAAGGTGTCCGCGCCGAACAACGGCAGCGCGGTCGACAACTACGTCGTGACGATCGAGGGTCCGGGGCTGTCCGACACCCGCAACACCGGCACCGCCACGAGCACCTCGTTCACCGGCGCCCAGAGTGCCGCCCAGTACACGGTCACCGTGTCGGCCCGGAACGCCGCCGACCGCAACGGCACGGTGGTGCAGTGGAACTCGGCGTCCGCCACCGGGAGCGCAGTCGGTGTACCGACAGCCGTCTCCGTGGGGGATCCGAACGTCGACGCGTCCTCCGGTCGCACGGTCATCAGCGTCGACTACTCCAAGTCCGACGGTCAAGGTGCGCCGATCCAGTCGTACGCGCTCGTCCGGGTCGGAGGGCAGGTCACCTGCGGCCCGATCGGCGGCGGTCAGCAGGTCGACAGCACGGGCCCCGGAGGCGGGACACTGCGTGACGGCAACGCTGCGGACGGCAGCACGACCAGTTACGTCGTTGTGGCGTCCAACACCTACGGCTTCTGCAGCGTCAGCCGAGCGACGACGTCCGTGACGAGCTACGAGCGTCCTGGCCAGGCCACCACACCCTCGATCCGTGTCGTGAAGACCGACCAGGACAACGGCGTCTACCAGCTGGTCGCAGAGGGGTACGGCGTGAAGTCCGGACGCGCCGATCACTACCGTGTTCGCTACAACGGTGGTGGATGGCAGGACGCACCTTCCGGGCCCACGGCCGCACTGGGCTACGGGATGGCGGTCTCGATCGAGGTGCAGGGCTGCCGCGGACCGAGCAACAACTACGACTACTGCGGTCCCGCGTCTTCGGAATCCAACTCCGCAACCCCGATCATCACCAAGCCGATCGTGCAGCAACCCGTCGAGGGCACGGCCCTCAACGTTCAGGATCCGTCGAACGGTCGCGCCGCCCCCACGTACACCGTGCGCTTCGACGGTCGTGGGAGCGACGATCAGAACGTGGCCTACACGACGAACTCGGTCGTGCCGACATCTGCCCTGTCACCGCTCCGGACCACCACCGTGACCATTGAGGTGCAGATCGCCGGGCAGACGGACACCTGGACGTACGAGTCGGACGCGGCCCCCGCTCCCGAGCAGCCTGCCCCGGAACCAGCCCCCGGCGGCTGACACCCGCCGCCCCGACCCGCCAACGCCGCCCTCCCGCCACGACCGAAGGACCATCCCGCATGAGCATGACCCCGGAGCAGGCCACCTGGTTCGCCGACGTCGCAGGCCGCATCGTGACCAACGTCGAGCAGGTGCTCCTCGGGAAGACGTTCGTGATCCGCCTCGCGGTCACGGCGATGCTCAGCGAGGGGCACCTGCTCCTCGAGGACGTTCCCGGAACGGGCAAGACGAGCCTCGCCCGAGCGATGGCGCAGAGCGTGCAGGGCACCACGAACCGCATCCAGTTCACCCCCGACCTGCTGCCGGGCGACATCACCGGCATCAGTGTCTACGACCAGCGGACGCAGGAGTTCGACTTCCACCGCGGGCCGGTCTTCGCGAACATCGTGCTCGCCGACGAGATCAACCGTGCGAGCCCGAAGACCCAGTCCGCGCTGCTCGAGGCGATGGAGGAGTCCGCGATCACGGTCGACGGCGTCAACCACCGTCTCGCCGCGCCCTTCATGGTCATCGCGACCCAGAACCCGATCGAGCAGGCCGGCACCTACCGCCTGCCCGAGGCACAGCTCGACCGCTTCCTGATGAAGACCTCCATCGGCTACCCCGACCACGCGGCGACGGTGAAGATCCTCGAGACCTCGTCGGCTCCGTCGGCGTCGGTCCCGCTGGCGAGCGTCGTGCCCGCCGCGACCATCACCGAGATGGCCGCCCTGGCGCGCACCGTGCACGTCGACGCCGTGATCGCCGACTACGTCGCCCGCCTGGTGGACGCGACCCGCTCCGCGAGCGAGGTCCGCCTCGGCGTCAGCGTTCGAGGGGCGATGGGCCTGATCCGTGCTTCCCGTGTCCTCGCGGCGCTGAGCGGTCGCCACTACGTCACACCGGACGACGTGAAGGCGCTGGCCGTCCCGGTCCTCGCGCACCGCCTGGTGCTCGACGCCGAGGCCGAGTTCGACGGCGTCAGCGCACCGAGCGTCATCGCGCAGCTCCTGGTGGAGACCCCGCCGCCCGCCGACCGAGTCACGACGTGACGGACCGCCGGCCCGTCTCCACGCGCTCGCGCCGTCCGTCCTCGACGCGGTCGCGTCGTGGCACGACGGCGTACGAGCGCACGGGGACGGTCACCGGCATGACCAACGTCCGGACGCGGATCGTCGGTGACCGCGAGGGCGTCGCAGCGGATGCGGTCATCGGGATCGTCCGGCTCTGGGCAACGGCCTGGAGGCTCGTCCTGCGTCTCTGGGGCGAGGTCTCGTCCGTCGTCACCGGGCTCGGGTGGACGGTCGCCGCGCTGACGCTCGTCGCGTTCGTGGCCGGCTACCGCTTCGGTCTGCGGGAGATCGTCGTCGTCGGGTTCGCCGGCGCCGTGCTCGCGGTGGTCGCTGCGGTGGCGTTGATCGGCCGGTCACGGCTGGTGATCCGGATGCGGCTCCCGCAGCACCGTGTGGCGGTCGGCGACGACGCCGGTGTGATCATCACGGCCGAGAACCCCACGCGCCTGCCGTCGGTGCCGACCACCGTCGAGGTGCCGGTCGGATCCGGTCTGGTCGACGTCGCCATCCCGGCCATCGGGCCGCACGGCACCTTCGAACGGCAGGTCCCCGTCCCGACGCTCCGCCGCGGGGTGCTCGACGTCGGGCCCGTGACGGGGGTCCGCGCAGACCCCGTGGGACTCGTCCGCCGCGAACTCGTCTGGACCGCCCGCGAGCAGGTCATCGTGCACCCGCGCACCATCGCGATCCCGTCGACGAGTACCGGGCTGGTGCGTGACCTCGAGGGGCAGGCGACGACGGACCTGTCGCCCGCGGACATCGCCTTCCACGCCATCCGCGAGTACATGCCCGGCGACGACCCGCGCACCATCCACTGGAAGTCGACCGCGAAGTCCGGCGCGCTCATGGTCCGGCAGTTCGAGGACACCCGTCGCTCGCACCTCGTCGTCGCGCTCGGCATCGCCCGCGGTGAGTTCGCCGACGACGAGGAGTTCGAGCTCGCGGTGAGCGCGGCCGCCTCCCTCGGCGCGCGGGCGATCCGTGACGGCCGTGAGGTCTCGGTCGTGGTGTCCCAGCGCACGCCGGAGTTCGCGAAGCGTGCGGTGTACGCCGTCCGGACGCTCCCCACCGTCACGCCGACGCGCCTGCTCGACGACTTCGCCTCGGTCGGCCTGGCCGACGCCTGCCTGCCGATCGCCGAGGTCTCCCGGATCGTGGGGAGCGACACCGACGGCATCTCCGTCGCGTTCCTCGTCGTGGGTTCGACTGTCGGCCTGCCCGCGCTCCGACTCGCCGCCACGCGGTTCCCCGTCGGGGTGGAGGTCGTCGCGGTGATCTGCGAGCCCGAGGCCCAGCCGCGGTTCCTGCGTGTCGCGGGTCTGACGGTGATGACCATCGGCTACCTGGACGACCTCCGGCACGCCCTGCACCGATCGGCGTCGGCAGCATGAGCGCCGCACCCGTGACCACCCCGGCGCCGGCGCCGGACCGGGCGAGACGCTCGACCCGACGGTCCGACCGTCGCGATGCCCGCCGGCTCGTCCCGTTCCGCCTCGCCGGCGGCACGCTCGCGGTCTGGCTGTTGCTGGCCGTCGCGAGCACGTCCTGGTGGCCGGTGTACCGGGACGGCGCGATGGTCACCGCCGCGGTCACCGCGATCGTCATCGGGACGGTCGTCGCGCTCCTCGGCACCCTGCTCCGGCTCCCGATGGCCGTCGTGGCGATCGCGACCGTCGCCGCGTTCACGCTGACCGGCGTCCCCGCCGCCGTGCCGAGCCAGGCGAACGGCCTGCTGCCCACCGGACACGGACTCCTCGACCTCTTCGCCGGCGTCGCCCTCGGCTGGAAGCAGCTGGTGACCATCAGCCTTCCGGTGGGCTCCTACGAAGCGCTCCTCGTGCCGTACTTCGTGACGCTGCTCGTGGCGACGGTGACCGCCGTGAGCGTGGCGACCCGCGCCTCCAGGCAGGAACTCGCGAGCATCCCGGCACTGGTGCTCTTCGCGGTGGGCGTGGTCGTCGGGCCGAGCCGGCTCGACACGTCGATCGTGACGGCGGTCGTCCTGGTCGGCCTCGCCCTCGTCTGGGCGTTGACGGTCCGGCACGCGCGTCGCGCGGTCGCCGTGGCGACCACCATCGGTTCCCGCGTGCCGGTCGCACGGTCCATCGTCCGACCCGCGCTCGTGGGCACCGGCACCATCGTGGCCGCGGCGGTCGTCGCGACCGGGCTCGGCCTGGTCGCACCGCCCTCCGGCGACCGCACCGTCGCGCGCACCGACGTCGTGAAGCCGTTCGACCCCCGCGACTACGTCAGTCCGCTCAGCGGGTTCCGCGCCTACGAGGAATCCACCGCCTCGGACGCGACCCAGCTCCGGGTGACCGGCCTGCCCGAGGGCGGGTTCGTCCGCATCGCGACCCTCGACACCTACGACGGCGTGGTCTACCGGGTCGGCGGTGCCGACGGCTCGGCGGGCTCGGGCACCTTCGAACGCGTGCCGACCTCGGTCGACGTCCGTGGCGTCCGGGGCACCACGGTCGACGTCGGTGTGACGGTCGACGGGTACCGCGGTGTGTGGCTGCCGACGGTCGGCGACCTGGAGCGCGTGGAGTTCACCGGGAAGGACGCCGACGACGAGCGCGGCGCGTTCTTCTACAACGGATCGACCGGCACCGGCGCCGTGGTCGGCGGAGTGGGAGACGGCACGTCCTACGACCTGACGGCGGTGCTGCCCGACCAGCCGACGGAACGGCAGCTGGCCACCGCGCGGCCGGGGAGCGCAGCGGTCCCCACCGCACGGGACGTCCCCGACGCCGTGCGCGACACCGTCGAGTCGACGACGAAGGACGTGTCGGCACCCGGCGCGAAGCTCCTCGCCGCCGTGCAGGCACTGCAGCGGAAGGGGTACGTCAGTCACGGTGTCGGTGACGACCGGATGAGCCGGTCCGGCCACGGCGCCGACCGTGTCCAGGAACTCCTCACCGCGCCCCTGATGATCGGGGACCAGGAACAGTACGCCGCGGCGGCCGCGCTGATGGCCGACCAGATCGGGTTCCCCGCGCGGGTCGTGATGGGCTTCACGGCCGGGGGTGACTCGGGCAGTGACGGCACCGCAGCGCGTGGCGGGACGACGACCTTCCGCGGGTCCGACGTCACGGCCCGCATCGAGGTGGACACCGCGCAGTGGGGGTGGGTGATGCTCAACCCCAACCCCGAGGTGCGTGAGATCCCGGACGAGCAGCAGCAGACCCCGCAGCCGGTGACCCGTCCGGAGACGGTCGTGCCGCCGCCCCCGGTGGACCAGCAGGACCAGGACCAGCAGACGCCTCCGGAGAGTGACCGGAACACGCCGCCGGTGCAGCCGCTCTGGCTCCGGATCCTGCTCGCAGTGCTGCCCTGGGCCCTCGGGACCCTCGGCGTCGTCGCACTCGTCCTGCTGCCGTTCGCCGTGATCGTGCTGCTGAAGCGACTGCGACGGCGACGACGGCGGAACGCCACCACGCACCGGGGTCGCATCGTCGGCGCCTGGGACGAGTACCGCGACGCGCTGCTCGACCGTGGGCACGACGTACGGCGATCCGCCACCCGGCGTGAAGCCGTCGTCGGTGCTCCGGGCGACGGCGGGACCGGACTCGCGGCGCTGGCCGACCGTGCGGTGTTCGGTCCGAGCGACGCCGACCAGTCCACCGCCGATCGCATGTGGGCGGCGACGGACGACGCGATCGGTTCGCTCCGGACCGGGCGGACCCGGCGGGAGCGGTTCCGCACCGCCGTGTCGCTCCGGTCGCTGCGGGGAACCGGGCGTCGTCCGACGGCACGGTCCCGTCGTGGAACCGACGGCCAGGCTGCGTCGGGGCGCGGCGACTACGATGTCCAGAGGCCGGACGAGCGTCGTGGACGGCCGAGTGAGGACAGAGGCACCACGTGATCAGATGCGAACACTGCGGATCGATGCTCCCGGACGGAGCGATCTTCTGCGGTGAGTGCGGACGCGCGGTCACCGCCGCGGCGAGCCGTCGCCCGGTCGCGCCGACCCCCGTCGAACAGGCACCGCCGCCACCATTGCAGCAGCCCGATGCCCACGGCCGACGGTCCGACCCGGCCTCCGACGCCTGGTTGCCCGAATCCACGCTCGACCCCGCCACCCGCGCCTGGCTCACCGGTGCCGACCGCCGTGGAACCGAACCGCCGGCACCCGTGCCGGTGCAGCGTCCCGACGACTTCGCGCCGCGCCAGGCGCCCTCCCACGTGCACGGCGCCGGATCCGGACTCGGGGACTGGTCGGGCGCGCCGGGCCAGTCGGATCCGGAGCCGGCTCTCGACCCCGACGCCTACCCGTCCGAGCCCCTCGACGCCGACGACCCCGAGCGCACCCGCATCGCCCCGGCTCCGGGTCGCGCGGCGACGCCCGCCGCCCCGGTGCGCGATGCCGCGACGCCGGGCCCTGAGCAGACGGCGCAGCAGCCCGTCGCGCCCCCGCACACCGCGGAGCCCGCTCTGCCCGTGTGGGCACCGCCGGCCGCCACCGCACCCCCAGTGGCACCCGCCGGTCCGTCCTGGTGGGTGGGTCGTGGTACCCCGGCTGCCGAGACGCCGTCCGAGCCGGTCGTTCCGCCGGTGCCAGGAGCACCTGCCGACCCGGCCGCCGAGCAGGGCACCGCGGCTCCTGCGTCGGACCCACAGGACGGACCGGACCCACAGGGCGAACAGGATGCCCAGGCCGGCTCCGAGCCGGAGCGCGACGAGGTGATCGTGGCTGCGTCGGAGACGAGTGCCGCCGACGACCAGCCCGCCGTCATGTCGCCCCCGCAGCCCGGGGACACCGCCGTGGTCGAGCCGCTCATCGACCGACGGCCGCCGCGTCCGGCCCCGCTCGTCACCCCCGGCATGCACGAGACGACCATCTGCCACGTCTGCGGCAACCGGCTCGAGCCCGACGACATCTTCTGCGGCGAGTGCGGAGCCGTCCGCCCGGCGGTCACCGCGGCCTTCACCGGCCCGGTCATGCCCTTGCCGATGACCCGACCCGACTGGGCAGCAGAGGGCTCCGACGAGACCCAGGGATCTGACGGCATCGAGGGGTCTGACGGCGCCCAGGGGTCTGACGGCACCGAGACGTCCGGAACGACCGACGATGCGGACGAGCCGGCCGGGGGCTCGTCCGAGCCCGCAGGCTCGGACGAGTCCGACGAGAACAGCGCCGACGAACTCGCTGCGCACGACGAGCAGGGCGATGAGCCGCACGACGAGGTCCCGGTGGACGACGAGCCGGTCCGCGCCGGGGTCGAGCAGGCCGGTTCGGGCCGTCGCGCCCGGAGGGCGCACGCTGCCCCGGTCAGCGAGCCCGAGGCGTCCGCCGTACCGCGCGTCCCGCTCCCGCCGGTGCCCGGTTCCGCGACCGTCCCGTCCTCCGCGCCGTCCGCCACCGCGCCCGGTGCGCCACTGGCTGCGCCGCTGCCCCCGATCCCGGGAGCGACCGGACCCGCGCTGCCGCTCCCGCCGGCGAGCCCGTCCGAGTCGAACGCCGGAGCCGATGAGTCCGACGACCCCGACGACGACGTCGACGAGACCCGCATCGTCGCGAAGACCCCGACCCGGGCGCCGTTCGTCCTGCACTTCAGCACGGGTGAACGGCTCGGGGTGCACGGCACCGGTCTGCTCGGCCGCCTGCCACGACCGCAGCCGGGGGAGCGGTACGACGACCTGCTGACCGTGCACGATCCGGGCAAGTCCGTGTCGAAGACCCACCTCGAGCTCGGCCGCGACGGCGACGACCTGTGGGTCTCCGACCGGTTCTCCGGCAACGGCACCGTGGTCCGGCACATCGACGGATCGATCCGCCGCTGCGAGCCCGGTCGGCGGTACCGCGTCGAGCGTGGTGCGCGCGTCGACATCGGTGAGCAGTTCTTCCTCGTGCAGTAGGCGACTTCTCCACAGATCCCGTCGCGGACCAGCGCTGGGCCGTTCGCACCTGGTGCGATGGGGACATGTCCCGCTTCACCGCCCGCTGTGTGATCGTGGGGGCAGCGGTCACGCTCGTCGTGGCCGGTGTCCTCGCGCCGATCAGTGGTGCCGGGCAGAGCGTCCTGCTCGGCGCGGGCGCGTGCTGCGCCCTGGTCGACGTCGTGCTGCACCGATCGGCGCCGCCGGATCCCGGAACCCGTCCGGCCC
Organism: Curtobacterium sp. MCBA15_005; assembly: GCF_001864855.1. Taxonomy (NCBI): domain Bacteria; kingdom Bacillati; phylum Actinomycetota; class Actinomycetes; order Micrococcales; family Microbacteriaceae; genus Curtobacterium; species Curtobacterium sp. MCBA15_005. The sequence goes on along the minus strand of NZ_MJGL01000003.1, from coordinate 518,945 downwards.
CGGTCGTTGCGCCGCGTGCGCCGGACCAGCCCGCCGCGGCCGATCCCCTCGGCTCGACGGCGCAGCCGACGGGCACGACCTCTGCGGACGGTGACGGCACCCCGGCACTCGTCCTCGGGCACGGGTCGGGCGGCAACCTGCTCCGCGTCGACGCCGGCTCCCACATCGTGGTCGTCGGGGCCGGAGCACTCGCCGTCGCGGTGTTCCGCGGGCTCGCCGAGCAGCTCCGCGCCGCTGCCGTCCACGCCGACGACGACCTGCGGTGGGCCGTCGCGCCAGGACTCCTCGACGCCGCGGGCTCCGGCATCGACGATCCGGTCCCGACCACCTCGAGCGCGCCGTCAGTGGAGACCCTCCCGCCGGGGACGTCGGTCGCGGTGTGGATGGGCACCGACGGCCGACCGCACGGCACGGTGGTGCTCGTCCCCGGACTCGGAGCAGCGCCCCGACACCGGGACGTCACCGTGGAGGTCTCGCGGTACGGCTGTTCCGTCCGTCGACTCGACGGCCACGGGGTCGTCCGCGTGTTCCCGGCACTGCCGGTCCTCGCACCTGACCCCGTCAGCGAGGACCCGAGATGATCAGCGCCGACCGAGGATCAGCACCCGCGACGGATCAGCGCAGCCCGGCACCGACGCGCACCGTACCGACGGGGACGCCACCGCCGAGCACCCGCTCACCGGTCGCCTCGAGCACCTCGGCCACGCCGTCGGACGCGACGAGCCCGTTCCGCTCGAGCAGGGCAAGGGCCGCCAGGGTGCCGGCCCGCTGCGAGCCGTCGAGCACCTTCACCGCCACCGCCGCGCCGCCGGGCAACCCCATGACCATGACGCCCTCGGCACCGAGCTTCGCCAGCACCTGCAGTCGCTCGATGGTGACCGTGTTCGCACGCCCGACACCGTCGATCGCCCACGGGTGCGCCAGGACCGCGTCGGTCAGCGCGGCGGAGTCGTCGTCGGCCCGTGCCACGACACCGGCGAACCCGCGTGCCAGCCCCGTCAGGGTCAGCGGGAACACGGGGGCGCCGCAGCCGTCCGTGCCGACCAGGTCGACGGTCTCGTGCGTGTACTCCTCGACCACGGAACGCACCCGCTGCTGCAGCGGGTGCTCGATGTCGAGGTACGTGGCCTCGTCCCACCCGTTCACCCGGCAGGCCGCGAGCATGCCGGCGTGCTTGCCGGAGCAGTTCATCGCCAGTCGGCGGGGTCCGTCCATCGTGCGGGCGGTGCCGCGGTCGAACGGCATGTCCGGCGGGCAACCGAGGTCGGCCTCGACGTGGTCGAAGGACTCGAGCATGTGCAGGGCGAGCGCCTGGTGCGCCGCGGTCCCGGCATGGCTCGCGGTGGTGAGGACGAGCTCCTCGTCGGAGAACAGCGCGCCGGCGCGTCGGACCGCCAGGGCCTGGAACGGCTTCATGGTGGAACGCGGGTAGATGCTCGCCGTCACGTCACCCACGGAGTCGATCACCGTGCCGGTCGCGTCGACGACGACGCCGGCACCGACGTGTCGGCTCTCGTCGAACCCTGAGCGTTCGAGCACCGCCAGCTCGACGGAACCGTCGGCGGTGAGAGGATGGCGATCACTGCGGACTTCGGGGCTCACCGTCATGCCGCCATGCTAGCCAAGGCGAAGGGGCACACCCGTGCACGACCACTCCTACGAGGTCTCCGTCAGCTGGACCGGCGACCGCGGGACCGGCACGTCCGGGTACCGCGACTACGGCCGCGAACACGTGGTCTCGGCGACGGGCAAGCCGGACGTCCCCGGCTCCGCCGACCCGACGTTCCGCGGGGACCGTGACCGCTGGAACCCCGAGGAGATGGTGGTCGCGGCGCTGGCCCAGTGCCACATGCTCAGCTACCTGCACGTCGCGGTCACGAAGGGCTTCACCGTCGTGGACTACCAGGACACCGCGACCGCGTCGCTCCGCCTGAACCGTGACGGTTCGGGTGAACTGACCGAGGCGACCCTGCACCCGGTCGTCACGATCCTCGAGGCCGACCGCGTCGCGGACGCCGAAGCCGCACACGTCACCGCCAACCAGCTCTGCTTCATCGCACGCTCCGTGGCGTTCCCGGTGCACCACGAGCCGCAGCTGGTCGTCCGACCTGCGTCATTGGCAGGGGACTCTTCGACTGGTGGGGCAGACTAGGTCCTCGTGAAGCGTCTCCGCCTGCTCCCGATCGCCATCGTCCCCGCCGTCGTGCTGGGACTCGCCGCCTGCTCCGGCTCCGGTTCGAACGGGTCCTCGGCCTCGCCGACCCCGTCGGCCAGCGCCACGGCCTCGGCGATCACCTCCTGCCCCGACCCGGGCAAGGCCTCCGACGCCGTCGAGGCAACCGGGTCGTTCGGTGGGACGAAGGCCCCGACCGTCAAGTTCGCCTCTGGCCTGTCCGCGAAGACGCCGCAGGCCACCCGGCTCGTGAAGGGCAAGGGCGCGGCGCTCGACGAGGGCGACTACGCGCAGGTGTCCTACAGCGTGTACAAGACGTCGGACGCCAAGAAGCTCGGCACCGTCGGCTTCGACGAGGGCAACCCGCAGGTCCTGTCCGTCGGCGGGTCGGGCTTCGGCGCACTCCTCGCCTGCTCGAAGGTGGGCGACCGGATCGCCGCGGTCGGACAGTCCTCGGCACTCGGGTTCAACACCGGCGGCGAGATCGTCGTCGTCGCCGACGTCGTCGCGCAGACCCCCACCAAGGCGAACGGCACCCCGAAGGACCAAGACCCGGCCCTGCCCACGGTCACGGACAAGTCGAGCGGCGAGCCGGAGATCACGATCCCCGACGGCGTGAAGGCGCCCACGAAGACCACGGTCGAGGTGCTCAAGCAGGGCGACGGCTCCGCGATCGCCGACGGCGACACCGCACTCGTGCAGTACAAGGGCGTCGTCTACGACACGGGCAAGGAGTTCGACTCCTCGTGGTCGAAGGGCGTCCCCACCACCTTCACCGTGTCGGAGAGCGCGCTCATCAAGGGCTTCGTCACCGGGCTCGTCGGGCAGAAGGTCGGCTCGCAGGTCCTGATCGTCGCCACGCCGGAGGACGCCTACGGCGCCAACCCGCAGGAGGGCTCGGGCATCCCGAAGAACGCCACGCTCGTCTTCGTGGTCGACATCCTCGCCAAGGGCTGATCGTGACGGACGGCGGCCTCGGCAGCACTGGTCCGGCCCGCAGACGCATCGTCGTCCTCGGCAGCACCGGTTCGATCGGCACCCAGGCGCTCGACGTCGTCGCCCGCAACCCCGACCGGTTCGAGGTCGTCGGCCTCACCGCGGGCAGCAACCGCGATCTCGTCGCCGAGCAGGCCGCCCGTTTCGGCGTGCGCGACACCGCGTTCGGCGCGGCCGACTCGGAACGGCTCGTCCGGAGCGTCGAGGCCGACGTCGTCCTCAACGGCATCACCGGTTCGGTCGGGCTCGGTCCGACGCTGGCCGCACTCGAGAGCGGTGCCACCCTCGCCCTGGCGAACAAGGAGAGCCTGATCGTCGGCGGCTCCCTCGTGCAGCAGGCTGCGGCACCCGGGCAGATCGTGCCCGTCGACAGCGAGCACTCCGCGATCGCGCAGGCGCTCCGCTCCGGCGTCGACACCGAGGTGCAGCGACTCGTCCTCACCGCGAGCGGGGGTCCGTTCCGCGGGCGCACCCGCGAGCAGCTCCGCGACGTCACCCCTGCCCAGGCGCTGGCGCACCCCACCTGGGACATGGGGCTCGTCGTCACGACGAACTCCGCCACCCTGGTGAACAAGGGGCTCGAGGTCATCGAGGCCCACCTGCTCTTCGACGTGCCCTACGACCGCATCGACGTCACCGTGCACGCGCAGTCGATCGTGCACTCGATGGTCGAGTTCGTCGACGGTTCCACCATCGCCCAGGCGTCGCCGCCGGACATGCGCCTGCCGATCGCAGTCGGCCTGGCCTGGCCGGACCGGGTGCCCGGCGTCGGCGTGCCGCTCGACTGGACGACCGCGAGCACGTGGACGTTCGAGCCCCTCGACCAGGACGCCTTCGGCGCCGTCGCCCTCGCGAAGCGGGTGGGTGAGCTGGGTGGGACGTTCCCGGCCGTGTTCAACGCCGCGAACGAGCAGGCCGTCGCCGCGTTCCACGCCGGTGCGATCGGTTTCCTGGACATCGTCGACACGGTCGAGCGCATCGTCGAGGAGCACACCGCGGGGGAGCCGTCACTCGACGGCGTGCTCGCGGCGGAGCAGTGGGCGCGCACCGCTGCGGACCGCGCGCTGACCCGCTGACGCGAGACGCGCCTCCCGTCCGACGCGGAGGCGGCAGACCGCGGACGGCGACGGACAGGAGGCCCAGCTCGCCTCTCAGACGGCGCTCGGCTCCGTCATGGAATCAGTCCCGTACTCTTTCCCGGTGACCGTCGAATCCGTCCTGCTCTTCGTCCTCGGCGTGGTCGTCTTCATCATCGGCCTGCTGGTCTCGATCGGACTCCACGAGCTGGGACACCTGTCCTTCGCGAAGCTCTTCAACGTCAAGGTGACGCAGTACTCGCTGGGCTTCGGCAAGGCGATGTGGTCGTTCAAGCGGGGTGAGACCGAGTACGGGATCCGTCCGATCCTGCTCGGTGGGTACATCTCGATGGTCGGCATGCTCAAGCCGCGCGCCTCGGGCCGGGCGAACGCCATCACGAACACCGGCATGTACGGCGCGTTCGTGCAGGACGCCCGCCAGGCCAGCGCCGAACAGATCGCGGACTCCGGTGGCGACGACTCCCGTGCCTTCTACCGCCTGACGCCGTGGAAGCGGATCATCGTCATGGTCGCGGGCCCGGCCATGAACCTGGTGATCGGCATCGTGCTGTTCGGCGTGCTGCTGTGCGGGTTCGGGGCGCCGACCACGACCTTCACGTCGAGCGTCGGGTGCGTGCTGCCGAACAGCCAGACGACCGAGTGCTCGCCCGGCGACGCGGTGTCCCCGGCGAAGCAGGCCGGCATCGAGTCCGGTGACGTCGTGCTCTCGGTGAACGGCGAGCAGGACCCCACGATCACCCGCGTCTCCGAGGTCTTCCAGGAGTCCGCCGGTGAGCAGGTCACCGTGGTGGTCGAGCGCGACGGTGCCCGGAAGACCCTCGAGATCACCCCGACGACCGCCACTCGCGACGTCTACGACGCCGAGGGCAAGGTCGTCAAGAACGACGACGGCACCACGAAGACCCAGCGTGTCGGCGTGGTCGGCGTCAGCATCGGGCAGTCCCTGGTGCGGCAGTCCCCGGCCGAGGTGCTGCCCGCGACCGGCGCCCAGATCGCGGCGTCGGCGCACCTGATCATCGACCTGCCGCAGCGCCTGGTCGCGGTGTGGAACGCCGCGTTCGGCGCCCAGGAGCGGTCGCAGGACAGCCCCGTGTCGGTGGTGGGCGTCGGCCGTGCGATCGGCGAGGTCTCGTCGATGAGCGGTGTCCCCGTGGTCGACAAGGCGTACACGATCCTCGGGCTGCTGGCCTCGCTCAACATCGGCCTGTTCGTGCTGAACATGGTGCCGCTGCTGCCGCTCGACGGCGGACACATCGCGGGCGCGCTCTGGGAGGCGATCAAGCGACGGTCGTTCAAGCTCGTCGGCAAGGCGGACCCGGGGCCCATCGACCTGGCGAAGACGATGCCGCTGACGATGGTGGTCGTGGTGCTGCTGGCAGGCATGAGCGCCCTGCTCATCTACGCCGACATCGTTCGTCCGGTGAACCTCTTCGGGTAGGGCTGCCGAGCCACTACGCTCAGCGCATGAGCACAGCCGCCACGAACCCGCCCGAGGTTCGCGCCGTCGAACGCCAGGGGCTCGACGTCATCGCCGAGTCCGACCGGAAGGGCACCCCGAGGGGGCTGTTCTGGCCGTGGTTCGCCGCCAACATCTCCGTCCTCGGCCTGAGCTACGGCTCCTTCGTCCTCGGCTTCGGCATCTCGCTGGCCCAGGCGACGATCGTCTCGGTGATCGGGGTGGTGTTCTCGTTCCTGCTGTGCGGCGTCGTCGCGATCGCCGGCAAACGCGGCTCCGCGCCGACGATGGTGCTGAGCCGTGCGGCCTTCGGGGTCCGCGGCAACCGGGTGCCGTCGTTCCTCAGCTGGGTCCTCACCGTCGGGTGGGAGACGTCGCTCGCCGCCCTGGCGGTCCTGGCGACCTCGACGGTGTTCACGGAGCTCGGCTGGGACGGCGGGGTCCTGACGAAGATCGTCGCGCTCATCGTGGTCGCCGCACTGATCGTCGGAGCCGGCATCGCCGGGTTCGACGTCATCATGCGCCTGCAGACCGTGATCACCGTCGTCACCGCCGTGTTGACCGTCGTCTACATCGTGCTCGCCGCGCCGACCATCGACTTCGCAGCGCTCGGTGCCCTGCCGTCCGGCAGCGGGCAGAACGTCATCGGGGCGCTCGTCCTCGTGATGACCGGGTTCGGACTCGGCTGGGTGAACGCCGCCGCCGACTACTCGCGGTACCTGCCACGGAACGCCTCGACGGGCGGGGTCGTCGGCTGGACGACGTTCGGCGGTGCCCTCGCACCGGCGGTCCTCGTGGTGATCGGCGTGATGCTCGCCGGCTCGTCACCGGACCTGAACGACGCGATCGGAGCCGACCCGATCGGCGCGCTCACGACGGTGCTCCCGGTCTGGTTCCTCATCCCGTTCGCGATCGTGGCGATCCTCGGGCTCGTCGGGGGAGCCGTCCTCGACATCTACTCGTCGGGCCTCGCACTGCTGAGCGTCGGCGTGAAGATCTCGCGTCCGGCCGCCGCGGGCGTCGACGGCGTGATCATGGTCGCCGGTGCCGTCTACGTCGCCTTCTTCGCGCAGGACTTCATCTCGCCGTTCCAGGCCTTCCTCGTGACCCTCGGCGTCCCGATCGCCGCGTGGGCCGGGATCTTCGTCGCCGACGTCCTGCTCCGTCGACGCGCCTACGCCGAAGCCGAGCTCGACGACCGCCGCGGGCGCTACGGCGACGTCCGGTGGCTGCCCATCGCGCTCGTCGTGCTCGGTACCGTGCTCGGGTGGGGTCTGGTGACCAACACCTACGGCGTCCCGGCCTGGCTCAACTGGCAGGGCTACCTGCTCGGCCCGTTCGGCCTCGGTGGCCGCGAGGGGCCGTGGGCCTACGCAAACCTCGGCGTCCTCGTCGCCCTGGTCGTCGGGTTCCTCGGCACGCTGCTGTTCGCGCGCGGGTCGATCCGCCGTCAGGAAGCACTCGGCACCCCGGAAGCACTGCGCACCCCGGACGACCTGCGATGAGCGCGGAGATCCCCGACGACGCCTGGCTCGTCGTGATCGACATGCAGCAGGTCTTCACCGGCGAGAACCCGTGGGCCGCACCGCGGTACGACCACGCCGGCGCCGGCATCGAGCGGCTCCTGCCACGGTTCACGGGCCGCACGGTGTTCACCCGCTTCGTGGCTCCGGCGGAGCCCCAGGGCGCGTGGGTGCCGTACTACCGCGACTGGCCCTTCGCACTGGTCCCGGACGCCGACCCGCTGTACGCGCTCACCGAGCCGTTCGCGTCGGCGGCAGCGGACCGGAACGACCCCGTCGTGACGGAACCGACCTTCGGCAAGTGGGGGACGAGCCTCCAGGCCGTCGTCGGCGACCACCCGCACCTGGTGCTCACGGGGGTCTCGACCGACTGCTGTGTCCTGTCGACCGCGCTGGCGGCGGCCGACGCCGGTGCGACGGTGACCGTCGTGGCCGACGCCTGCGCCGGCGGGACCGACGAGGACCACGACCGTGCGCTCGCGGTGATGCGGCTCTACGCACCGCTCATCACGGTCGTGGACTCGGTCAGGGAGCTCTGAACGGACGCACGGGGACCGGACCCGGCACGGTCAGACCGAGCGCGTAGAGTGCTCACGTGCCCGCAGTCAACCTCGGTATGCCCAAGTCCCCCGAAACCCTCGCTCCGCGTCGCAAGTCGCGGCAGATCCGGGTCGGCAAGGTGCTCGTGGGCGGCGACGCCCCGGTGTCCGTGCAGTCGATGACCACGACGCAGACCACCAACATCAACGCGACGCTGCAGCAGATCGCCGAACTCACGGCCTCGGGCTGTGACATCGTCCGGGTCGCCGTGCCCACGCAGGACGACGCCGACGCGCTGGCGATCATCGCGAAGAAGTCGCAGATCCCCGTGATCGCCGACATCCACTTCCAGCCGAAGTACGTCTTCCAGGCGATCGACGCCGGCTGTGCGGCCGTCCGCGTCAACCCGGGCAACATCCGCAAGTTCGACGACCAGGTCGGCGCGATCGCCAAGGCCGCCAAGGACGCCGGCGTCTCGCTCCGCATCGGCGTGAACGCGGGGTCGCTCGAGCCGAGCCTGCTGCAGAAGTACGGCAAGGCCACCCCCGAGGCGCTCGTCGAGTCCGCCGTGTGGGAAGCCTCCCTGTTCGAGGAGCACGACTTCCACGACTTCAAGATCTCGGTCAAGCACAACGACCCGATCGTGATGGTCAAGGCCTACCGGCAGCTCGCCGCCGCCGGTGACTGGCCGCTGCACCTCGGCGTGACCGAGGCCGGCCCGGAGTTCCAGGGCACCATCAAGAGCGCCACCGCGTTCGGCATCCTGCTGGCCGAGGGCATCGGCGACACCATCCGCGTGTCGCTCTCCGCCCCGCCCGCGCAAGAGGTCAAGGTCGGCCTGCAGATCCTGCAGTCGCTCAACCTGCGCGAGCGCAAGCTCGAGATCGTCTCCTGCCCGAGCTGCGGACGCGCGCAGGTCGACGTCTACCAGCTCGCGAACGACGTCACGAAGGGGCTCGAGGGCATGACCGTCCCGCTCCGCGTCGCCGTCATGGGCTGCGTCGTGAACGGCCCGGGCGAGGCGCGCGAGGCCGACCTCGGTGTCGCCTCGGGCAACGGCAAGGGGCAGATCTTCGTCAAGGGCCAGGTCGTCAAGACCGTGCCCGAGGCCGAGATCGTCCAGACGCTCATCGACGAGGCGAACCGCATCGCGGACGAGATGGGTCCGGCCGCCGCCACGGGCACGCCCCAGGTGATCATGGCGCCGTAGGCGCGACCACCGCTCCCTGTCCGCCGCCACTAGGCTTGCCCCGTGGTCACACGGCTTTCGCATCTGTTCCTCCGTACGCTCCGCGACGACCCCTCCGACGCCGAGGTGACGAGCCACAAGCTGCTCGTCCGCGCCGGGTACGTCCGTCGCCAGTCCCCGGGGATCTTCGCCTGGCTGCCGCTCGGACTCCGGGTGCGCGCCAAGATCGAGGCGATCATCCGCGACGAGATGGTCGCCGCCGGTGCGCAGGAGGTCCTGCTGCCGGCGCTGCTGCCGCGTGAGCCGTACGAGGCGACGAACCGCTGGACCGAGTACGGCGACGGCATGTTCCGCCTGCAGGACCGCAAGGGCTCCGACTACCTGCTCGCGCCCACGCACGAGGAGATGTTCGCGCTCCTGGTGAAGGACCTGTACTCGTCGTACAAGGACCTGCCGGTGACGCTGTTCCAGATCCAGGACAAGTACCGCGACGAGGCCCGGCCCCGCGCCGGACTCCTGCGCGGCCGCGAGTTCACCATGAAGGACGCGTACTCGTTCGACCTCACCGACGAGGGCCTCGAGCGCAGCTACCAGGTCATGCGCGACGCGTACGAGAAGATCTTCGCCCGCCTCGGCCTCGACTACGTCATCGTCAAGGCCGACGCCGGCGCGATGGGGGGCTCCAAGTCGGAAGAGTTCCTGCACCCGATCGGCGTCGGCGAGGACACCTTCGTCCGCAGCGCCGGCGGCTACGCGGCCAACGTCGAGGCCTACGTGACCCCCGTCCCCGAGTCGCTGCCGATCGAGGGTCAGCCCGAGCCCGTGCTGCTGCCGGCGTCGGACACCCCGACGATCGACACGCTCGTCGCCCACGCGAACCAGGTCGCGCCACGCGAGGGCGCCCCGTGGACCGCGGCCGACACGCTGAAGAACGTCGTCCTCGCGCTCACCCACCTCGACGGCACGCGTGAGGTCGTGGTCGTCGGCCTGCCCGGTGACCGCGACGTCGACCTGAAGCGCGCCGAGGTGTCGTTCGCCCCGGCCGAGGTCGAGGCCGCCGGCGACGACGACTTCAAGAAGCACCGCGGCCTGGTGAAGGGCTACATCGGCCCGCAGGTCCTCGGCGCCGACAGCGCCACCGGCCTCCGCTACTTCGTCGACCCCCGTGTGGTCGACGGCACGAGCTGGATCACCGGCGCCAACGAGCGCGGCGTGCACGTCTCCGGCCTCGTCGCCGGCCGTGACTTCGTCGCCGACGGTGTCGTCGAGGTCTCCGACGTCCGCGCCGGTGACCCGTCCCCGGACGGCTCCGGCCCGCTCGAGACCGCGCGCGGCATGGAGATCGGGCACGTGTTCCAGCTCGGTCGGAAGTACGCCGAGGCGCTCGGTCTCAAGGTGCAGGACGAGAACGGCAAGCTCGCCACCGTCACGATGGGCTCGTACGGCATCGGCGTGACCCGCATCCTCGCGATCCTGGCCGAGTCCCACAACGACGAGAAGGGCCTGGTCTGGCCGAAGAACGTCGCGCCGTTCGACGTGCACATCGTCGCCACCGGCCGTGACCAGGTCGCCTACGAGCTCGCGGCCTCCGTCGTCGCCGAGCTCGAGGGCGAGCGGTTCGACGTGCTGTACGACGACCGCCCGAAGGTGTCGCCCGGCGTGAAGCTCCGCGATGCCGAGCTGCTCGGCATGCCGATCGTCGTCGTCGCCGGCCGCGGTGCGGCCGAGGGCGTCGTCGAGCTGTGGGACCGGGCGACGGGCGACCGCCGCGACGTGCCGGTGGCCGACCTGCTCGACGCGGTCCGCGCGATCTAGACGCGACCCCTGACGGACGGGCGCGCCCCGCTCAGCGGTGACGCGCCAGCGTCACGCGGGGCGCGCCGACCGAGCCTGCGAGGGAGGGGTGCGACGCCGCCACGGGCCTCCTGTCCGTCTCCTGGTTCTGGGGTACGCTTGTGGCCGACTTCTGCGCAGTTCCACCCCGCAGGAGCGACTCATCTGAATACGGAGGCACCTCGGTGAAGATCGATCTCGCAGTCCTGCGACTCATGGAGCGCGAGCGGGAGATCCCGTTCGACGAGCTCGTCCAGATCATCGAATCTGCCATCCTGACCGCCTACCAGAAGCACGCCGACGAGAACGGCGAGCCGGCCCACGCGCAGTCGCGTGTGGAGCTCGACCGCAAGTCCGGCGAGGTCAGCGTCTACGTCCCCGAGCTCGACGACGAGGGCACCGTCATCGGTGAAGCCGTCGACCAGCCGAGCGACTTCGGTCGCATCGCGGCCTTCGCGGCGAAGCAGGTCATCAACCAGCGCCTGCGCGACATCGGCGACGACAAGATCCTCGGCGAGTTCCGCGGCAAGGAAGGCGACATCGTCGCGGGCGTGGTCCAGCAGGGCCCGAACCCGAAGATGGTGCACGTCGACCTCGGCACGATCGAGGCGATCCTGCCGCCCGAAGAGCAGGTGCCGGGGGAGTCCTACACGCACGGCTCCCGCATCCGCGTCTACGTGACGAGCGTGGCCCGTGGCAACAAGGGCCCGCAGATCATCGTGTCGCGCACACACCCGGGCCTGGTCCGGAAGCTCTTCGCGCTCGAGGTCCCCGAGATCGCGTCCGGTGTCGTCGAGATCACCTCGCTCGCCCGCGAGGCCGGGCACCGCACGAAGATCGCCGTCAAGGCGAACGAGCCCGGTGTGAACGCGAAGGGTGCCTGCATCGGTGAGCTCGGCGCACGTGTCCGGGCGGTCACGAACGAGCTCGGTGCCGAGAAGATCGACATCGTCGACTACTCGTCCGACCTGGCGTCGTTCGTCGCGAGCGCCCTGTCGCCGGCCAAGGTGACGAGCGCGTTCGTGCTCGACGCCTCGACGAAGGCCGTCCGCGCGCTCGTGCCGGACTACCAGCTGTCGCTCGCGATCGGCAAGGAAGGGCAGAACGCCCGCCTGGCCGCGAAGCTCACCGGTGCCCGCATCGACATCCAGCCGGACTCCATCCTGGACGGCGAGGACTAGGACGATTTCGCTCCCGGCGCGCCCTGCGAGGGCGCGCCGGATCGCGCACGTCCGAGGCAAGGAGTAGAGTGGTTCCCGTCAGAACGTGCATCGGCAGTCGTCGTCGCGCTTCCCGATCCTCCCTCCTCCGAGTCGTCGCCCTGAGCGACGGTCGTGTCGTGGCGGATCCGAAGGCAGTCATGCCGGGGCGGGGAGCATGGCTCACACCGACCGTCGATGCCTACGATCTGGCCGTCAAGCGCAGGGCTTTCCGCCGTGCGCTCCGGTTGGATCGCGATCCCGACACGTCCGCGGTGCTCGACCACATCGTCGGTCTCCCACAGGAACCGGCCGAGCGCCCGGACATGACAGAACAGGCTGAACGGCTTATGGACAACTGATGAGCGGCTCGAAATGAGACCCGTCATCCATTGAGTCCTGCCCCTTCACGGGGTGGGACCCGTGAAGGAGAACAGTGGCTAAACCACGCGTACACGAGATCGCAAGCGAACTCGGCGTCGACAGCAAGACCGCACTCGAGAAGCTCAAGGAGCTCGGCGAGTTCGTCCGGGGTGCCAGCTCGAGCATCGAGCCCCCCGTGGCACGGAAGCTCCGTGCCGCCCTCCAGGCAGACGGCGCCCCCGCGGCGAAGCCCGCCGCCTCGGCCTCCGCGCCGAGCGCACCCGCCAAGGCCAGCGCGCCGAAGTCGAGTGCACCCAAGCCCGGCGGCCCCCGTCCGGGTCCGGTCCGTCCGGCACCGGCTCCCGAGCCCGAGGCCCCGGTAGCACCCGCTGCCGACGTGCCCGCGCCGGCCGCACCGAAGTCCGTCGCCCAGCGACAGGCCGAGGCCGAGGCAGCGCAGAAGGCCCGCGCCGAGAAGCAGGCCGCCGAGAAGCAGGCCGCCGAGGCTGGCGGGACGACCGACGCGGCGACGAAGTCCGACGCCGTGAAGCCGGGCACCAGCCCGAAGGCTCCCGCGGCCGCCGGTCCGAAGCCGGGTGGCCCCAAGCCCGGTGCACGTCCGGGCAACAACCCGTACTCGTCGAACCAGGGCATGGGCTCGCGCCCGCCGCGCCCCGGCAACAACCCGTACTCGTCCAACCAGGGCATGGGCCAGCGCCCGGCCGCCGGCGCAGCCGGTGGCGGCGGCATCCCGCGTCCGCAGCCCCCGCGTCCGGGCACGCCCCGTCCGGGTGCTCCGCGTCCGGGTGGTCCCGGTCAGGGCAACCGTCCCAACGGCTTCGGGCAGCGCCCGGGCCAGGGTGGTGGCCGTGGCGGCCCCGGTGCCCGTCCGGGTGCCGGCGGCGGTGCCGGTGGCGGCTTCCCGCGTCCGGCCTTCAGCGGCCCGCGTCCCGCCGGTGGCGGTGGCCGTGGTCGTGGCCCCGGTGGTGGTACCGCCGGTGCGTTCGGTCGCGGTGGCGGCAAGAGCCGCGCCCGCAAGTCGAAGCGGACGAAGCGCGCCGAGTACGAGATGCGTCAGGCACCGTCGCTCGGCGGTGTGCAGGTCCCTCGCGGCGACGGCAACACGGTCGTCCGACTCCGTCGTGGTGCGAGCATCTCGGACTTCGCGGACAAGATCGACGCCATGCCCGGCAACCTCGTGACGGTGCTGTTCCACCTCGGTGAGATGGCGACCGCGACCGAGTCGCTGGACGAGGCCACGTTCGAGGTCCTCGGTGACGAGCTGGGCTACAAGATCCAGATCGTCTCGCCCGAGGACGAGGACAAGGAGCTCCTCGAGGGCTTCGACATCGACCTCGACGCAGAACTCGAGGACGAAGACGACGACGTGCTGCAGCAGCGGCCGCCGGTGGTCACCGTCATGGGTCACGTCGACCACGGCAAGACCCGCCTCCTCGACGCGATCCGCAACTCGAAGGTCGTCGAGGGCGAGGCCGGTGGCATCACCCAGCACATCGGTGCGTACCAGATCGTCGCGCAGCACGAGGGCATCGACCGCCCGATCACCTTCATCGACACCCCGGGTCACGAGGCCTTCACGGCCATGCGTGCTCGTGGTGCCCAGGTGACGGACATCGCGATCCTCGTGGTCGCGGCGGACGACGGCATCATGCCGCAGACCATCGAGGCGTTGAACCACGCGCAGTCGGCCGGTGTGCCGATCGTCGTCGCGGTCAACAAGATCGACAAGGAAGGCGCGAACCCCGCCAAGGTCCGCCAGCAGCTCACCGAGTACAACCTGGTGGCCGAGGAGTACGGCGGCGACGTCATGTTCGTCGATGTGTCGGCGCGGCAGAACATCGGTATCCAGGAGCTCCTGGACGCCGTGCTGCTCACCGCGGACGCCGGTCTCGACCTGCGTGCGAACCCCGACAAGGACGCCCGTGGTGTCGCGATCGAGGCCCGGCTCGACAAGGGTCGCGGTGCAGTCGCCACGGTCCTCATCCAGTCCGGCACGCTCCACGTCGGTGACGCCATCGTGGCGGGCACGGCCTACGGCCGAGTCCGTGCGATGACGGACGAGAACGGGGTCGCGGTCAAGGCCGCGACGCCGAGCCGCCCGGTCCAGGTGCAGGGTCTGTCGTCGGTGCCCCGCGCCGGTGACACCTTCCTCGTCACCGAAGAGGACCGCACGGCTCGTCAGATCGCCGAGAAGCGTGAAGCCGCCGAGCGCAACGCCCTGCTGGCGAAGTCGCGCAAGCGCATCTCGCTCGAGGACTTCACCCGTGCGCTCGAAGAGGGCAAGGTCGAGTCGCTCAACCTCATCATCAAGGGTGACGTCTCCGGTGCCGTCGAGGCACTCGAGCAGTCGCTCCTGGACATCGAGGTCGACGACAGCGTCCAGCTCCGCATCCTGCACCGCGGTGTCGGTGCGATCACGGAGTCGGACATCGACCTGGCCACGATCGACAACGCCATCGTCATCGGCTTCAACGTCCGTCCGGACGTCAAGGCCCGTGAACGTGCGGCGCGTGAAGGCATCGACGTGCGCTTCTACTCGGTCATCTACAACGCACTCGATGACATCGAGCAGTCCCTCAAGGGCATGCTCAAGCCCGAGTACGAAGAGGTCCAGTCGGGCGTCGCCGAGATCCGCGAGGTGTTCCGTTCCTCGAAGTTCGGCAACATCGCGGGTGTCATCGTCCGCTCCGGCACGATCACGCGCAACGCCAAGGCGCGCGTCATCCGCGAGGGTGTGGTGATCGCCGATGGCCTGGCCATCGAGTCGCTGCGTCGCTTCAAGGACGACGTGACCGAGGTCCGCACGGACTTCGAAGCCGGTATCGGTCTGGGCAAGTTCAACGACATCCAGATCGGCGACGAGGTCGAGACGACCGAACTCGTCGAGAAGCCGCGCGACTGATCGCGTGACTCCTCTGGGCCCCGGCCTCCCCGTGTGGGAGGCCGGGGCCCGACCCCTTTCCCACGCAGGACCACCGGCGGGAAGCGTCCCGCCACTGCCTCAGGAGGCACCCAATGGCCGATCCGCAGCGCGCACGCAAGATGGCGGACCGCATCAAGGAAGTCGTCGCACGTCGACTCGACAAGGGTCTGCGGGACCCGCGACTCGGGTTCGTCACGATCACCGACGTCCGTGTGACCGGTGACCTGCAGCACGCGTCGATCTTCTACACCGTGTACGGCACCGACGAGGAGCGTGCGGACTCCGCCGCGGCGCTCAAGGCCGCGACCGGCATGCTCCGGTCCGAGGTCGGCAAGAACATCACCGCCCGGCTCACGCCGTCGCTCGAGTTCATCGCCGACGCCCTGCCCGAGACCTCGGCGCACATGGAGGACCTGCTCGTGCAGGCCCAGGTGCGTGACGAGCAGGTGCGGGCAGCCTCGGTCGGCGCGACGTACGCCGGCGACGCCGACCCGTACAAGCGCGACGAGGACGACGACACCGACGACGCCGCCGAGACCGACGGCTCCGCCGAGCCGCGTTCCTAGATCCCGGGCAGCTGGTAGCCGCTCGCGTCGTCCCCGACGGCCAGTCCGTCACGCAGGAGCGACGCGAGCGCCCGGTCGCGCTGGTCGGCGTCCGGCCACACCGGTTCGATCTCGGACCGGGTGACCGGCACGTCGCTGGCGCGCAGCTCGGCCATGATCAGGCCACGCACCTGGCGGTCACTGCCGGCGAACCTCGCCTGCCGCGGAGCCCGCGGCCCGTCGTGCTCCGGGTACCCGGCCGCACGCCACGCGCAGCGGTCCGCGATCGGGCACGCATCGCACGCGGGGGAGCGGGACACGCACACGAGCGCGCCGAGCTCCATCACGGCCGCGTTCGTGGCAGCTGCGTCGTCGCGGTCCGCCGGCAGTACGGACTCCATCAGCGGGAGGTCCTGCTTCGCCTTCGCCGGCCCGGGTTCGCCCTGGCCGAGGACCGCACGAGCGAGCACACGGCGCACGTTGACGTCCACGACCGGGTGCCGGTCGCCGTACGCGAAGACCGCGACGGCCCGCGCGGTGTAGTCGCCGATGCCCGGCAGTGCGAGCAGCGCGTCGACGTCTCGCGGCACGACGTTGCCGTGGTGGGTCGCGATCGCGGTCGCCGCCGCGTGGAGCGCGAGCGCGCGTCTCGGGTAGCCGAGCCGGTCCCAGGCGCGCACCGCCTCGGACGGCGGCGAGTCCGCGAGGTCGCGAGGCGTCGGCCACCGGGTGAGCCACGCCTCCAGACGGGGGATCACGCGCGCGACCTGCGTCTGCTGCAGCATGATCTCGCTGACGAGCGTCCCCCACGCGGGGAAGCCGGGGCGGCGCCACGGCAGGTCCCGCGCCTGCTGCCGGAACCACGCGATCAGCGGGGTCGCGATGTCGGGCCGTTCCGGCGTGGCCGGCTCCTGCACACCGCGTCGCGCGGTCGGTTTGTCCACATCCGGTCTGGAGGCCCGACTCGCGTTCACCTCGACAGCCTACGGTGGACGCATGGCACGCTGGGCACCCGAAGAGACCGACACGATGGCTGCGATCGCCGCAGAGGCGATTGCGCAGGTCGGCACGAACCGCACCGTCATCGGCGTCGACGGGCAGGACGGCACCGACCTCGAACGGGTCGCGGCCGCGCTCGTCACCGGTTTCGAGCAGCACGGGGTCTCCGCGATGGCGGCCGCCGCGCCGTCCGCCGACCAGGACACGCTGCGGTCCGACCTGGTGACGCCCTTCCGCACGACCGGAGCCGGTGACGGTGTCCTGATCGTGCACGGACGGGGCGTCCTGGCCCCCGGGGTGCGCACCCTGTGGCGTTGGTCGCTGTGGGTGGAGCAGGAGTCCGGTCGGCTCGAGCGCCGCGCCGACGTGAAGATCGCAGCCTCCGCCGTGCTCGACGTCACCGATCCCGAGCACCCCCGCCGCGAGTGGAACGACGCCTGCTGACCGGCGCTGGTAATCTCGCCTGGTGCTCGAAACCGCGCCGGACGGCATCCTCCTCGTCGACAAACCGCAGGGGATCTCCAGCCACCGGGTGGTCTCCATCGCCCGTCGGCGCCTCGGCCTGAAGAAGGTCGGCCACGCCGGGACCCTCGACCCCATGGCCACCGGGCTGCTGCTGCTCGGCATCGGGCCGTCCACCCGGTTGCTGACGCACCTGGTGGGCCTCGACAAGACCTACACCGCGACCATCCGGCTCGGTGTCTCGACGGACTCCGACGATGCCGACGGCACGCCGACCGCTGCTGTCGGTGTGGCCGCTGCCGACGTCTCGGACGACGCCGTCGAGACCGCCGTCGCAGCACAGCGGGGCGTGATCGACCAGGTCCCGTCGACGGTCAGCGCGATCAAGGTCGACGGGCGCCGCGCCTACGACCTGGCGCGCAAGGGCGAGGCGGTGGAGCTCAAGTCCCGCACGGTGACCGTCTCGCAGTTCGACGTGACGACGCGGAACGAGCGGACCGTCGCCGTCGACGGCACCGACGTCGCCGTGGTGGACCTCGACGTCGTCGTGACCTGCTCGTCGGGCACCTACGTCCGCGCGCTCGCCCGTGACGTCGGCGCTGCCCTCGGCACCGGGGCACACCTCGTCGCGCTCCGGCGGACCCGCGTCGGACCGTTCGACGTGCAGGACGCCATCGACCTCGAGGACGACGCCGTCGACGTCCGCGCCGCGCTCGCACGTCCGGCGGACATCGCCCGGCGACTCTTCTCGTCCGTGACCCTCGACGCAGCCTCGGCGAAGGACCTCACCGACGGCAAGCGCGTCGCGGCCGAGCACCCCGACTCGGACGGTCCGGTGGCAGCGGTCACCGCGTCCGACGACCGGCTGGTCGGCCTCGTCTCCGTCCGCCGTGGGCTGCTCCGGGTCATCACGAACTTCCCGACGCCCGGTGCGTCGTCCTCCTCGCAGACCGGAGCCCGCGCGTGATCGAGTGGTACATGTGGGTGCAGCTGGTGCTCGCCGTGGTGGTGGGGCTCTTCGCGGTCGTCGTGGGGTTCATCGGCTGGAAGCCGAACGACTACACCGTCGGCGCCCTCGTGCTCATCGAACTGCTGCTCCTGGTGCAGGGAGTCATCTCGATCGTGCTGCCGGCGACGGGCAGTCCGCCCGACGGCAACGCGCTCGAGTTCGGGGTGTACGCCGTGTCGGTGCTGCTCGTCCCACCGGCCGCGGTCGTGTGGGCTCTGATCGACCGCACGAAGTGGAGCACCGTGGTGCTCGGTGCCGGTGCCTTCACCGTCGCGGTGATGGTCTACCGGATGTACCAGATCTGGTTCGCGCTGAACTGACGCCGGAGGTCATGCGCGGAGCCGCGCGTCGGTAGAATCGGTGCAATGGCGACCAGATCCTCACTCGCGACCGGCATCGGCCGCGTCCTCATCGCCGTGTACGGCATCCTCGCGCTGGCGGCGACCGGACGCAGCGTCGTGCAGATCATCGAGAAGTTCTCGTTCGCACCGTTCGCCTACACGCTCAGTGCCATCGCCGCCGTCGTCTACATCGTCGCGATGATCGCCCTGATCGTGCCCGGTCGGTTCTGGTACCGGGTCGCCTGCGTCACGATCGTGTTCGAGATGACCGGCGTGCTCGTCATCGGCACCCTGTCGCTGTTCGACCGCCAGCTGTTCCCCGACGACACCATCTGGTCGTACTACGGCATGGGCTACGCCTTCGCGCCGCTCGTGCTGCCGATCGCCGGGCTCTGGTGGCTCCGCAAGCACCACCGCACCGCCGTCACCGAGTCGACGGCACCGGCTGCGTCCTCGTCCACCGCACCGGCGAGCGAGTAGGAGCCACCGTGCAGTTCTACGAGGACACCGCCGACGTGGCGGACGGGTTCGGGCCGAGTGCGGTCACCATCGGCAAGTTCGACGGCGTGCACGTCGGGCACCGTGCCGTCATCGCACACCTCGAGCGTGCCGCCCGCGAGCACGACCTCGTGGCCACCGTGGTCACGTTCGACCGCCACCCGCTCAACGTCATCGACCCGCCGCACGTCCCGCCGGCCCTGACGAGCACCGCGCAGCGCCGCGAACTGCTCGAGGACGCCGGGGTCGACGCCACCCTGCTGCTCCGTTTCGACCAGGAACTGCAGTCGAAGTCGCCCGAGGCGTTCGTGTCCGAGATCCTCGTCGACACCCTGCACGCCCGGCTCGTCTTCGTCGGCAGCGACTTCCGCTTCGGCGCGAAGGGCGCCGGTGACGTCGCGCTGCTGCGTGCCCTGGGGGAGCGGCACGGGTTCACGGTCGAGCTCATCGACGACGTGGACCTGATCGACGACGTCCGACCCGACGGTGAGCGCCGGGTGTCCTCCACCTGGATCCGGGAGCTCCTGGGCCAGGGTCGCGTGGCCGAGGCCGCACGACTCCTCGGGCGGGAGCACGCCGTGCGGAGCGTCGTGGTGCACGGCAACCAGCGCGGCCGGGCGATGGGGTACCCCACCGCGAACCTCGACCCGGCGTGCGAGGGCTTCGTCCCCGCCGACGGCGTCTACGCCGCCCGGGTGCTGCACGACGGCACCGTCTACCCGGCAGCGGTGTCGGTCGGCAACAACCCGACGTTCGAGGGCGTGCCGGCGAAGCAGATCGAGGCGCACCTGCTCGACGTCGACATCGACCTGTACGGCGATCGGATCTCGGTGCTGTTCGTGTCGTACGTGCGCGGCATGGTGAAGTTCTCGTCGATGGACGAGCTCGCCGCGCAGATGCGGCAGGACGACCTCGACATCCGACTGCTGCTCGGACTGCCCGCTCCGGTCTGACCTGCCGGCACGCTGGCCTGGTTCGCCCGCTGGTGCCCTTGCACGACGACGCCCCCGTGACCGTTCGGTCACGGGGGCGTCGTTCGTGGTGCGGAGGCTCAGCCGCCCAGGGCGTCGAGCCAGATCTTGCGGGCGTCGAGGGCTTCCTGCGCGTCCTTGATCTTCCGGGCGTCGCCGGTGGCCTGCGCCGCGGCGAGCTCGGACTGGAGCTTGCCGATCGCGTCTTCCAGCTGGCTCGCGAGGCCGTTCTGACGGGCCTTGCGCTCCGGGTTCGATTCCTTCCAGTGCGCGTCCTCGAGCCCACGGACGTGGTCCTCGATGGCGCGCAGGCGGTCCTCGACCCGACGGACGTCACCGCGGGGCACCTTGCCGATCTCGTCCCAGCGACGCTGGATGCCGGTGAGGGTCTTGCGCGCGGCGACCCGGTCGGTCGCCTGCAGGAGCGGCTCGGCCTCGGTCAGCAGGGCCTGCTTCGCCTCGAGGTTGGCGGAGAACTCTTCGTTCTCGGCTGCGCTCTCGGCGTGGCGCTGCTCGAACAGGACGTCTCCGGCGGCCTTGAAGCGCGCCCAGAGTGCGTCGTCGTGCCGCTTGCCGGCACGCCCGGCGTTCTTCCAGTCGTCGAGCAGCTGGCGGTAGTCCGGGATCGCATCGGAGCCGCGGGGTGCGAGGGCCTCGGCCTGCGCCACGAGCTCCTGCTTGCGGGTCCGGGCGTCACGGTGCTGTGCGTCCAGCTCGGAGTAGAAGGCACGACGGTGCTGGTCGACGGTGGACCGCGCTGCGCGGAACCGCTTCCAGAGGTCGTTGGCCTCGTTCTTGGGGATCCGCGGCCCGTCGTGCTGGTGCTGCTGCCAGCGCGCGAACACGTCGTCGAGCTGCGCCGTGATCTGCTTCCACTGTGCGCGTGCGGGGTCCACCGCGGCGAGTGCCTCGGCTTCCTCGACCAGGGCGGTGCGGTGCGCCAGGGCGTCCTGCAGCGCCTGCTGCGCCTGTTCCGCCTGCTCCTTGGTGAGCGAGCCGAGCTGCTCGGTGAGAGCACCCACGCGGGTCTCGAGCGACTTGATGTCACCCACCACGCGCGCGTCGGCGACCAGGGCGGTCAGGTGCTCGACCGTCCGGGCGACGTCGTTCGCCGACGCACCGCGCTGGACGCGCTGCTCGGCGATCTTCACCTGCCCCTCGAGGTCGGCGTACTTCCGCGCGAAGTAGGCGAGGGCTTCTTCGGGGGTGGCGTCCGGGTACTCACCGACAGCACGTTCGGTCTCTTCGTACCGGACGTACACGGTCCCGTTCTCGTCGACCCGCCCCCAGGTCGTTGCTTCGTCAGATCCCACAGGTCTCGCCTCGATCGTGGTCGTGCATCGCCGACGTCACCGTCGGCACGGTCAGGTCGTCAGCCTATTGCACGGACGGGCTCCGCCGCCCGACCGGTGCGACGGGTTGTGGACTACTTCTGCTCCGCGATGGTCGCGTCGGTGATCTTCGTCGCCACCTTCGGCTCGCCGGTGCCGTCGCTGCCGGGAGACGCGATGCCCTTCGCGGCGATCTTCGACTCGAGCTCGGACAGCCCGCTCGTGACCTTGCCGACGACCGTGTAGCCGCCCGTCGAGCCGTCGAGCGTGGTGTCCCCGTAGACGATGAAGAACTGCGTCGACTGCGAGTACGGGGAGTCCGACCGTGCGATCGCGATCGTGCCCTTCCCGTAGACGCCGTCTTCCGGCACGTTCTCGAGCGGGCCGTACTCGAAGCCGGCGTCGCCGGTGCCGTCGCCGTTCGCGGAGCCGCACTGCAGGAACTTCAGTCCGTCGCTGTCGGCGAGCCGGTGGCAGGTGGTGCCGTTGTAGAACTGCTCACGGATCAAGGAGATCTCGGCACTCGTGGCCTGCGGCGCCTTCGCGCCGTCCAGCTCGATGCCGAGGTCGATGTCCTTGTTGAGCGTGAGGGTGCCGGTCCAGGTCGCGCCCTTCGCGATCGACTTGCTCGGAACGTCGCCGGTGTTGCCGGCCGTGGCACTGGCCGACGGCGTGGCCGTCGACGACGCGGAGGCGCTCGGGGCCGGGGCGTCCGACCCCCGCGATCCGGCGAAGGCGAGCTGCGACCCGGTGGCGAGGGCCGCGACGAGGACGAGGGCACCGGCGCCGATCAGGTTGTCCCGCACGCGGCGGCGTCGCTGCCGCTCGTGGAGGCCCTGGCGGGCCTGGTAGAGGCGCAGGCGCTCGCGCGCCTCACGGTTGTCACGCGCTGGGTTCTTCGGTGCCACGGTGCTGGTCTGCCCTCTCGTCGCAGTGTGCAACGAGCGTAGCCGAACGGTCGCCGTCACCAGCCGGGAGGCGCGGCCTGCGTCGGTGGACCGGCCTACGATTGCAGGATGGCAGCGGATCGTTCGGGAATGCACGCGCCCACCACGGGTGGTCGCGCCGGTCTCGCGCAGGGTTCCGTCCCGCTCGCCGTCCGGATGCGCCCCACCAGCCTCGACGAGGTCGCCGGTCAGCAGCACCTGCTCGGCCGGGGTTCGCCCCTGGTGCAGCTCGCCACCGGCACGCGTGAGAACCCCGGCGGGGTCTCCGTGATCCTGTGGGGACCGCCCGGCACCGGCAAGACCACGCTGGCGCAGGCGATCGCACGGCAGTCCGGTCGCGAGTTCGTCGAGCTCTCCGCCGTGACCGCCGGCGTGAAGGACGTGCGCGAGGTCATGGAGAAGGCGCTGACCCACCGCGACCTGTACGGGTCGACCACGGTGCTGTTCCTCGACGAGATCCACCGGTTCAGCAAGGCCCAGCAGGACGCCCTGCTGCCCGGAGTCGAGAACGGGTGGGTCATCCTGATCGCCGCCACCACCGAGAACCCGTCGTTCTCGGTCATCTCGCCCCTGCTGTCCCGCTCACTGCTCCTGACGCTCAAACCGCTCACCGATCCCGACCTCGGCATGCTCGTCGACCGCGCGGTGGAGGACCCCCGCGGGCTCGGCGGTGCCGTCGTCCTCGGGGACGAAGCCCGCAGCGCGATCATCCGGCTCGCGTCCGGCGACGCCCGACGTGCCCTCACGGCGCTCGAGGCCGCGGCGGCGTCGGCCACCGCCGCGCAGGACGAGGACGACGACACCGTGCCCGTCGTCGACGCCGACACCGTCGCGGCTGCGGTCGACCGGGCCCTGCTGCGCTACGACCGACAGGGTGACGAGCACTACGACGTCATCAGCGCGTTCATCAAGTCGGTGCGGGGGAGCGACGTCGACGCTGCCCTGCACTACCTCGCCCGGATGATCGAGGCCGGCGAGGACTCCCGGTTCATCGCGCGGCGGATCATCATCTCCGCGTCCGAGGACATCGGCATGGCCGATCCCCAGGCGCTGCCCATCGCGGTCGCGGCGGCCCAGGCCGTCCAGCTCATCGGGATGCCCGAGGGGCGGATCCCGCTGGCCGAGGCGGTCGTCTACCTGGCGACGGCGCCGAAGTCGAACGCCGCCTACAACGGGGTCAACCAGGCGATGGCCGACGTCAAGGCGGGGCGCATGGGCACGGTCCCGATGCACCTGCGCGACGCGCACTACGCCGGGGCGAAGCGCCTCGGGCACGGCAAGGGGTACGTCTACTCCCACGACGCCGAGCACGGGGTCGCCGAGCAGCAGTACCTGCCGGACGCACTCGAGGGCACCGAGTACTACACGCCGACGGCCAACGGCTACGAGCGCGAGGTCGGGCCGCGGCTCGAGCGACTCCGGAAGATCACACGCGGCCACTAGCGTCGGTGCTTCTGCGCCCGCCCCGATGCTGCTAGCATTGCCGGGCCTACGTCCTGGTCCTCGAGCACGGCTGCGTCGAGGACAGAGTGCCACTCCGGTGGTACGGGGGCAGAGGTTCGGACTGTAGCCGTCCGATCCCACAGGCTCATCCCTCTGGATCCCGTCGTCGGGGCCACCGGCACTCGCGTGCCCGGCCTCCGGTGAGTATTCAGTTCGAACAGAGAAAAGGACCCTGTGTCTACCAAGTCACGTACCCGCAGCAAGACCCGCCTGTCGCGCGCACTCGGCATCCCGCTGACGCCGAAGGCTGCCCGTTACCTCGAGAAGCGCCCCTACGGGCCCGGTGAGCACGGCCGTACGCGCCGTCGTGCGGACAGCGACTACGCCGTCCGCCTCCGTGAGAAGCAGCGTCTGCGCGCCCAGTACGGCATCCGCGAGAAGCAGCTCCGCATCGTCTTCGAAGAGGCCCGCAAGACGAAGGGCCTGACCGGTGAGAACCTGGTCGAGCTCCTCGAGCAGCGCCTCGACGCCCTCGTGGTCCGTGCCGGCTTCGCCCGCACCACCGCGCAGGCCCGTCAGCTGATCGTGCACCGCCACATCCTGGTCGACGGCAAGCTCGTCGACCGCCCCTCCTTCCGCGTCAAGGAGGGCCAGCTGATCCACGTCAAGGCGAAGTCCGAGTCGATGGAGCCCTTCCAGGTCGCCGCTGCCGGTGGCCACCAGGAAGTCCTCCCGAAGGTCCCGGGCTACCTCGAGGTCGAGATCGAGAAGCTCCAGGCCCGCCTCGTGCGTCGCCCGAAGCGCGCCGAGGTCCCCGTGACCTGTGAAGTGCAGCTCGTCGTCGAGTACTACGCAGCTCGCTGATCCACTGATCACACCCGAACGGCGGGTCGTCCTCTCGAGGGCGACCCGCCGTTCGGCGTTCCGGCACCGGCGACTAAGCTTGTCCGGGCATGCACCGCCCGGGTGCACAGAGGGAGAGGCACCGTGAAGCAGCTGTTCTTCGTCGCCGTCGGCATCGTCATCGGGTTCGCCGTCGCACACCGGGTCGCCCAGACCTCCGGTGGCGCCCGGCTCTTCGCCGAGGTGAACGCCAAGACGAAGGCCTTCACGGGAGCCGTCGCGGACGGCTACCGGTCGCGCGAGGCCGAGCTCCGTACCGACGTCTGAGCGCTCCGACCGAGCAGCCACGACCCTCCTCCACCCACGACCTGAACCCAGGAAGCACCATGCAGACCGCAGAGATCCGCCGCCGTTGGCTCCAGTACTTCGGTGACCGCGGCCACACCGTCGTCCCGTCCGCGTCCCTCGTCTCCGACGACCCGTCGCTCCTCTTCACGGTCGCCGGCATGGTGCCGTTCATCCCGTACCTGACCGGTCTCATCCCTGCGCCGTTCCCGCGGGCGACGAGCGTGCAGAAGTGCATCCGCACGAACGACATCGAAGAGGTCGGCAAGACCCCTCGCCACGGCACGTTCTTCCAGATGAACGGGAACTTCTCGTTCGGCGACTACTTCAAGGAGCAGGCGATCCAGTTCGCCTGGGAGTTCCTGACCAAGCCGGAGACCGACGGCGGGCTCGGCTTCTCGCCGGACGACCTCTGGGTCACCGTCTACGAAGAGGACGACGAGGCGATCGGCTTCTGGAAGCAGCACTCCTCGCTCCCCGACGAGCGGATCCAGCGCCTCGGCAAGGACACCAACTACTGGTCGACCGGACAGCCCGGACCCGCGGGTCCCTGCTCGGAGATCTTCTTCGACCGTGGCCCCGAGTACGGCATCGACGGCGGCCCGGCGACGGACGACGACCGGTACGTCGAGATCTGGAACCTCGTCTTCATGCAGTACCAGATCGCCGACGTGCGGTCGAAGTACGACTTCGAGATCACCGGCGAGCTGCCGAACAAGAACATCGACACCGGCATGGGGCTCGAGCGCGTCGCCTTCATCAAGCAGGGCGTCGACAACATGTACGAGATCGACCAGGTGCGCCCGGTGCTCGACCGTGCGGCCGAGATCTCCGGCCGGCGCTACGGTGCCGTGCACGAGGACGACGTGCGGATGCGCGTCATCGCCGACCACGTGCGTTCCTCGCTGATGCTCATCGCCGACGGCGTGAGCCCGTCGAACGAGGGCCGCGGGTACATCCTCCGTCGGCTGCTCCGTCGTACCGTCCGTGCGATGCGCCTGCTCGGTGTCGAGGCCCCCACGTTCCCCGAGCTCTTCCCGGCGTCCCGCGACGCCATGCGCGACGCCTACCCCGAGGTGGCGTCCGACTACGACCGGATCTCCCGCATCGCCTACGCGGAAGAGGAGACCTTCCTCCGCACCCTGGCACAGGGCACGACCATCCTCGACGTCGCCGTCGAGCGCGCGAAGCAGGACGGCGCCCCGTCGATCGGCGGCGACACGGCGTTCCTGCTGCACGACACCTTCGGGTTCCCCATCGACCTGACGATGGAGATGGCCGAGGAAGCCGGCGTCCACGTCGACCGCACAGCGTTCGAGACCCTGATGTCCGAGCAGCGTGCCCGGGCGAAGGCCGACGCGAAGAGCAAGAAGACCGCGATCGCCGACCTGAGCGTGTACAGCGCGTTCCGGGCGAAGGGCGAGACGACGTTCCTCGGCTACGACGCGCTCGAGGCCGAGACGCGCGTGCTCGGCATCATCGTCGGCGGCGTGAGCGTCGACCGTGCGGTCGCCGGTGACATCGCCGAGGTCATCCTCGGTGAGACCTCCCTGTACGCCGAGTCCGGCGGCCAGGACGCCGACCAGGGCTCGATCGTCGGCAACGGGTTCGACCTCGAGGTCCTCGACGTCCAGCGACCGGTCTCCGGACTGTGGAGCCACACCGTGCAGGTCCGCTCCGGTGAGGTCGGCGTCGGCGACGCCGCGAGCACCGTCGTCGACGCGGAGTACCGCCGCGGTGCGACCCAGGCGCACTCCGCGACGCACCTGGTCAACGCGGCCCTCCGCGACATCCTCGGGCCGGAGGCGCTGCAGGCCGGTTCGTACAACAAGTCCGGCTACATGCGCCTCGACTTCTCGTGGTCGCAGCCGGTCTCGCTCGAGACGCGCTCCGAGATCGAGGAGGTCGTGAACACCGCGATCCGCACCGACCTCGAGGTCTCCACGCGCATCCTGCCCATCGACGAGGCGAAGGCCCTCGGGGCACAGGCCCTGTTCGGTGAGAAGTACGGCGCCGAGGTCCGCATGGTCGACATCGGCGGCCCGTGGTCCCGCGAGCTCTGCGGTGGCACGCACGTCGCCTCGAGCGCGCAGATCGGGCTCGTCAACCTGGTGGGGGAGTCGAGCGTCGGTTCGACCAACCGCCGAGTCGAGGCACTGGTCGGGCTCGAGGGGTTCCGCGACCTCGCCGTCGAACGCACGATCGTGTCGCAGCTCTCCAGCGCGCTCAAGGCACCCCGGGCCGACCTGCCGGCCCGCGTCCAGAACCTGATGGAGGACCTCCGGTCCGCCCAGAAGAAGCTCGCCGAGTACGAGTCGGCCAACCTGCAGCAGCGCGTGCCCGCCATCGCCCGCAACGCCACGACCGTCGGTGCCACCACCGTGGTCGCCGAGACGGTCGACGGCCTGCAGTCCGGCGACGACCTGCGCTCGCTCGCCACCGGCGTGCGGGGCCAGCTCGGTGACGGCGCGGCCGTCGTCGTGCTCGGGGCGGTCGTCGGTGGGAAGCCGATCGTGATCGTCGCGACCAACGACGCCGCTCGTGCTGCGGGCGTGCAGGCGGGCCCCCTCGCGAAGGAGGCCGCCGGCGTGCTCGGTGGCGGTGGCGGCGGCAAGCCGGACCTGGCGCAGGGCGGCGGGACCGACGCGGCCGCGCTCCCCGCGGCGCTGCGTGCCGTGACCGCACGGTTCGCGGGCTGACCGTGGGCATCCGGTCCGGGCGTCGCCTCGGCGTGGACGTCGGACGCGCCCGGATCGGGGTCGCCGTGTGCGACCGCGACGGCCTGCTGGCGACGCCGGTCGAGACCGTCCGTCGTGACGACTCGACGGACCTCCGGCGGATCCTCGAGCTCGCGGACGAGTACGACGTGCTCGAGGTCGTCGTCGGGCTGCCCCTGTCGATGTCGGGTGGGGACACGGCCTCCACCGAGGACGCCCGTGTCTTCGCCGCCCGGATCGCGGCGCGTCGGCCGGTGCGCCTGGTCGACGAACGACTGTCGACCGTGACGGCCCAGCGGGGGCTGCACCAGGCCGGCAAGAACACGAAGAAGTCCCGGGCCGTGATCGACCAAGCAGCCGCTGTTATCATTCTGCAACACGCGCTCGACCACGAGCGCAGTGCCGGTGCCCCTCCGGGCGCCACGCTTCCCTGACAGGGCTGCCCGGTACCGCACATGGGTGCTCTCGTCGTCAGCTGCGAGGACGACGGTGCCCAGGTGGAGTTCCCGACCGAGAGACCGAGGACGTTGGCAGACGATCTGGACTGGAACGCGATCATCGCGCCCGGCAACGACGCCGAGCGGCGGAAGGCGACTTCCGACCGCACGACAGGCACCGATGACCGCGACGACGCTGGTCAGGTGACCCCGCCGCCGCCTCCGATGTCCCGACGTGAAGCCCGAGCCCTCGAGGCCGAACGAGCCCGCGTCGCAGCGACCGACGAGTCGCCGGTCCCCGAGCGGACCACCGATTCCCCGCCAGCCGCACGCGACGAACGCCCCGCGTCACCCGCCGACGCGCCGATCGCCACCCGTTCTGAAGACCTGCACCCCGAGGTCGCCGCACTGCTGACCGGCGAGCTGCCGACCGAGCCCGCGGCGACCGCTGCGGGCGGCGGATCCGGGGCCGGCGGGACGGACGACGGTGACGTGACCGGCGGCGGTGGCGCCGCGGGAGGCGGTGGCCGCGGGGGACGAGGCGGGGGAGGACGCGCCTCCAGGCCGCCCCGGGAGCCACGGCCGAAGCGCCGACGCGGACCGCTCGTCGCCGGACTCGTCATCGTCGCGGTGGTGCTCGCCGCCGGCGTCGGGGCGTACACCTTCGCCGCCCCCAAGTTCCAGCAGCTCATCGCGGCGATCAGCGGCGCCCAGGAGCCCGACGACTACACCGGCGACGGCACCTCGAAGGTGACCATCACCATCAAGCAGGGCGACATCGGCGAGAACGTCGCCGCGACGCTGCAGCGCAGCGGCGTCGTCAAGGACTCGAAGGTGTTCTACAAGCTCCTGCTGGCCTCGCCGGACGTGCAGTTCCAGCCCGGTTCGTACGCGCTGAAGAAGCAGATGAGCTCGAAGTCCGCGCTCGCGGCACTGCAGGACACGAAGAACCGCGTGCAGGCGTCGATCATCATCCCCGAGGGCACCGCACTCGCCGACATCGAGGCCGGGATGGTCTCGAAGGCCGGCCTGACCAAGCAGGAGGTCGACGCGGCCGCGAAGGACCTGTCGGCCTACGACCTGCCGTCCGGCGTCACGACGCTCGAGGGCTGGCTCTTCCCCGCGACCTACCCGATCAACCCGGGCTGGACCGCCGAGCAGTACTTCAAGTCGATGGTCGACACCATGAAGGAGCGCCTGTCCGCCGCCGGCGTCAAGGAGGCCGACCAGGAGCGCACCATCGTCTTCGCGTCGCTGGTGCAGAAGGAAGCCGGCCTCGCAGCCGACTACCCGAAGGTCGCCCGGGTGTTCCAGAACCGCCTCGACCAAGGCATGCGCCTGCAGTCCGACGCCACCGTCGCCTACGGCACGGGCAACACGCACACCGTGACCACGACCGACGCCGAACGGGCCGACGAGTCGAACGCGTACAACACGTACGTGCACGAGGGGCTGCCGCCGGCACCCATCTCGAACCCCGGGGACATCGCGATCAAGGCCGTGACGAACGAGGCCCCGGGCAAGTGGCTGTACTTCGTGACGGTGAACCTGGAAACCGGCGAGACGGTGTTCTCGAACACCTACGACGAGCACCTCGTCGCGGTGAAGCAGTTCCAGGCGTGGCTCCGGGCGCACCCCGACTACCAGTAGGACCGCGACGTCGCACGGCGGTGCGCTGTGGGAGGATTGCCGCATGCTTCGTTGGTTGACTGCTGGTGAGTCCCACGGACCCGAACTGATCGCCATGCTCGAGGGCCTGCCCGCGGGTGTCCCGGTGTCGTTCGAGTCCATCCGTGCCGATCTCGCGCGCCGCAAGCTCGGCTACGGCCGTGGCTCGCGGATGAAGTTCGAGCAGGACGAGCTGCACGTGTCCGGCGGCGTCCGGCACGGCTACTCGCTCGGCAGCCCCATCGCGATCCGCATCGGCAACACCGAGTGGCCGAAGTGGGTCGAGGTCATGAACCCCGAGCCGATCGAGTCGACCGAGATGTCCCGCGGGCGGAGCGCTCCGCTCACCCGACCGCGTCCGGGTCACGCCGACCTGGTCGGCATGCAGAAGTACGGCTTCGACGAGGCCCGCCCGATCCTGGAGCGTGCGAGCGCCCGCGAGACCGCTGCCCGTGTGGCGCTCGGCGCCGTCGCGAAGTCGTTCCTGGCCGAACTCGGCATCCGCTCGGTGGCGCACACGCTGCAGGTCGGGACCGTCCGGGTCCCGGACGGCACGGAGCTGCCGCTGCCCGACGACGTGGACCGCCTCGACGAGGACCAGCTGCGCTGCTTCGACCCCGAGACCTCGGCACGGATGGTCACCGAGGTCGAGGCGGCGAAGAAGGACGGCGACACCCTCGGCGGCGTCGTCGAGGTGCTGTTCTACGGCGTCCCGCCGGGCCTCGGCTCGCACGTGCACTGGGACCGCCGGCTCGATGCCCGCCTTGCCGCGGCGATCATGGGGATCCAGGCCATCAAGGGCGTCGAGGTCGGCGACGGCTTCGCGACCGCCGGGCGCCGGGGCTCCGCCGCCCACGACGAGCTGTACCGCGAGGACGGCGAGATCTACCGCACGAGCGACCGCGCCGGTGGGACCGAGGGTGGGATGTCCACGGGCACCGTGCTGCGGGTCCGCGCCGGCATGAAGCCGATCGCGACCATCCCGCACGCCCTGCACACCGTGGACGTCGTCTCCGGTGAGGACGCCTCGGCGCACCACCAGCGCTCGGACGTCTGTGCCGTGCCCGCGGCGGGCGTCGTCGCCGAGGCGATGGTGGCCCTGGTGCTCGCCGACGCGGTGCTCGAGAAGTTCGGCGGCGACAACGTCGTCGAGACGAAGCGCAACCTCGACGCCTACCTCGCGGCGATCCCGGAGACCCTGCGGACGCGCCGGACCGAACCGTCGGCGACCTCGACCGACCTGTGAGCACCGACGTCCGACGCGCGGACGCGCCCGTGGTCGTCATCGGCCCGATGGGTGCCGGCAAGTCGAGCGTCGGCAAGCGGGTGGCGAAGGCCCTCGGCGTCCCGTTCACGGACACCGACCGGGTCATCGTGCGTGAGCACGGACCGATCCCCGGGATCTTCGCCGACCGCGGTGAGCCGGCGTTCCGCGCCCTCGAAGCCGAGGCCGTCCGGGCAGCGCTCGCCACCGGCGGCGTGATCGCCGTGGGCGGAGGAGCCGTCACCCACGCGGACACCCGGCAGGCCCTGGGCGGGGCGCGCATCGTCCTGCTCACCGTGTCGCCCGAGGCCGTCGCCGACCGCATCGCCGGGTCCGACCGGCCCCTGCTGGCGAACGGCGGGATCGACGCCTGGCAGACGATCATGGACGAGCGGGCCGCCACCTACGCCGAGCTCGCGCACGTCGTGGTCGACACGTCCCGCCGGCCGATGTCCCGCGTGGTCGACGAGGTCGTCACGTGGCTGCGCAGCGACGCCGGCACCA
>NZ_MJGL01000003.1:396515-486589 GCF_001864855.1 Curtobacterium sp. MCBA15_005 | reverse complement strand
CGGCACCACCGAGCGCAGCGGCACCACCGTCGCGCCCGGCAGCACGACCAGCAGCACCACCAGCACCGAAGGAGCACCGTGACCGAGTCGACCCTGCCCGCCGGGACCACCGAGATCCGGGTCGGCGGTGACGACGGCTACACGGTGGCCGTCGGCACGGACCTGCTCGGCGCCCTGCCCGCGATCCTGGGCCCGCGTGTCGCCAAGGTCCTCATCGTGCACTCGCCGACGCTCGGTGCCCGGGCGAACGAGCTCCGGGCGCTGCTGGTCGAGGCCGGGCTCGAAGCCCTGATCGCCGAGGTCCCCGACGCCGAGGGCGCCAAGCGCGTCGAGGTCGCGGCGTTCTGCTGGCAGATCATGGGGCAGGCCGACTTCACCCGAACCGACGCGGTCATCGGTCTCGGTGGCGGTGCCGTCACCGACCTGGCGGGCTTCGTCGCCGCGACCTGGCTGCGCGGTGTGCCGTACGTGGCCGTCCCGACCAGCGTGCTCGGCATGGTGGACGCCAGCGTCGGCGGGAAGACGGGCATCAACACGAACGAGGGCAAGAACCTGGTGGGCGCGTTCTACGCCCCCCGCGCCGTCGTCGTGGACCTCGACCTCGCCCGCACGCTGCCGCGCAACGAGATCCTGACCGGCTTCGCGGAGATCGTGAAGGCCGGGTTCATCGCCGTGCCCGAGATCCTGGACATCGTCGAGGCCGACGTCGACCGGGTGACCGACCCGACGACGCCGGAGTTCCGGCGGGTCGTCGAGCTCGCCATCGCGCTCAAGGCCGAGGTCGTCTCGGACGACTTCACCGAGCAGGGCCGACGCGAGATCCTGAACTACGGACACACCCTCGGGCACGCGATCGAGCACGCCGAGCGGTATCAGTGGCGCCACGGGGCGGCGGTGTCGGTCGGCATGGTGTTCGCCGCCGAACTCGCCCGCCTCACCGGTCACCTGGACGACGCCACGGTCGACCGGCACCGGGCGATCCTCGAGTCGCTCGACCTGCCGACCTCGTACGGTGTCGGTCGGTGGCAGGGGCTCCTCGCCACGATGCGTCGTGACAAGAAGGCCCGTGCCGGCATGCTGCGGTTCATCATCCTGGACGGCGTCGGCAAGCCCGTCGTGCTCGAGGGCCCCGAGGACCACCTGCTCTTCACCGCCTACCAGGAGGTCGGCGTCTAGCCACGCCGGTCAGCGCAGCACCCGTCGCGTCCTGCGCCACCACCAGGTGACACGCGTCGAGACGGTGACCCAGGTGAACCGATGCCAGGCCACGCCCCGGACCAGGTGACGACGGCCGCGACGATCGCCGCTCCGGCGGCGATGCATGCCGCGATCAGTGCTGTCTCCACAGCACGAGTGTCCGCTCCTATGCCGAGCCCCGCGCCGGGCCCGCGCCGACCTGTGGAAGCCGCGCCGGGCCTCCAGGCTGTGGAGGAGGATGGAGCGACGCGACGGACCGGGCCACCCGCACGCTGCGGACCCAGCACCGGGGAGCAGACTGGCGGGCGTGCCCACCCCACCCCGACTGAGCGACCTCTCCGGCCCGCGCGATGCCGACACCGGCACCCTGCGCTCCCGTGGTCGACGCTTCACCGAACTCCTCTCGATCGCCCGCCGCCACCACCTGGTGCCGTTCCGTCGTCTCGACTTCTCGCACGACCCGGCCACCTCGGACCTGCGTCGCGACCAGGCCGAGCACCTGCGCCGGGCGCTCGAGGAAGCCGGCGGCGGGTTCGTGAAGATGGGCCAGCTGCTCTCCACCCGCGACGACCTGTTGCCCGAGGAGTGGACCGAGGGACTCGCACACCTGCAGCGGAACGTCACGGCGGCGCCGGCGGACGAGGTCCGTGCGCTCCTCGAGCAGGAGCTCGGTGCCCCGGTCGACCAGGTCTTCGCGACCTTCGACCCGGTGCCCGTCGCAGCGGCGTCCATCGCGCAGGTGCACCGCGCCCGGCTGCCCGACGGCACCGCGGTCGCCGTGAAGGTGCAGCGGCCGGGGATCGACGCCGCGGTGCGCCGCGACGTCGACATCGCGCTGCGGGTCGTCCGGTTCATGGCCCGGTGGTCGACCGAGGCGCGGCAGGTCGGGGTGCAGGACATCGCCGGCCAGTACGCGGACGACCTGATCCGGCAGGTCGACTTCGTCTCCGAGCTCCGGAACCTCACGGCGCTGCGTGCGGCCCAGGCCCGCAGCGCGCGTCCGGACGAGGTCCGGTTCCCGGACCCCTACCCGGACCTGTCCGGCCGGCGTGTGCTCGTGATGGAGTTCCTGGAGGGCGACACGCTCAGCGCGATCCGCGCCGAGCGTTCCGAGCGCGACCTCGACGCGCCGATGCGCGCGATCCTCCGCGCCTTCCTGCGCCAGGTCGTCTTCGACGGCCTGTACCACGCGGACCTGCACCCGGGGAACGTCCTGGTGCTCCCCGACGGGCGGCCCGCGTTGATCGACTTCGGATCGGTCGGGAGGCTCGACCCGGGTCTCCGGGACACGGTCCAGGACCTGTTGGCCGCCTACCTGCAGGACGACACGTCGCGGATCGCCGATGCGGTCCTGCGGATGGCCCCCGTGCGCGATGCGCACGACGAGCCCGACTTCCGTCGGGACATCGCCCGCTTCGTCGCGGACGAGCTCGGCCCGGGTGCGCGCATCGGTGTCGACACCGTGGACGACGCGGTCGAGGTCTTCGGGCGGTACCGGTTGAAGCCGCCGCCGGACTTCGTCGCCGCGGCCCGTGCCCTGGCCATCTTCGAGGGCACCCTCCGCACGCTCGCACCGTCGTTCGACCTGCTCGAGGAGTCCCGCGGACTCGCCCGGGAGCAGATCACCGACCAGCTCCGGCCGGGCAAGCTCCGCGACCTCGCGGCGAAGGAACTGCTCGGCGTCGTGTCGGCCGCCCGTCGCCTGCCCCGCCGGGTGGACCGCATCGGCGAGGCGATCGAGACCGGACGGTTCACGGTGAACATCCGGCTCTTCGCGGACAGCCGCGACCGGCAGCTCGTGTCCGGCATGATCCGGCGCATCCTGCTCGTGCTGCTCGGCGCGGGGGCGGGGATCCTGGCGATCGTCTACCTGGCGTTGCCGGCGCGACCGACGGCGGCCCTGTCCACCGGGGTCGCGGGCGGGTTGCTCGGGGGAGGGGCGGTGGTGCTGCTCGGCTGGGCGGCGATCGACGCCTGGCTCGCCCGACGGCGACGCTGACCGCGGCGCGCACCGCTCCGGCCGCCGGGCGGGCGTCCGCTACACTCGTCCGGGGCCGTCCGCGGCCCGAGGACACTTCACAACACGACCGAACGGGACACCGACGACTCATGGCCAGTACCACAGACATCAAGAACGGCGCCGTTCTCATCATCGACGGCCAGCTGTGGTCGGTCGTCGAGTTCCAGCACGTCAAGCCGGGCAAGGGCGGCGCGTTCGTCCGCACGAAGCTCAAGAACGTCGTCTCCGGCAAGGTCGTCGACCGCACGTTCAACGCCGGCGCGAAGATCGACACCGCGACCGTCGACCGTCGTGACTACCAGTTCCTCTACGAGGACGGCGACTCCTACGTGTTCATGGACACCGACACGTACGACCAGATCCCGGTCTCCGCGACCGTGGTCGGCGACGCCAAGAACTACCTGCTCGAGTCCGCGATGGTCACCATCGCGATGAACGAGGGCAACCCGCTGTACGTCGAGCTCCCGACGTCGATCGTCACCGAGGTCGAGACCGAGCCCGGCCTGCAGGGCGACCGCTCCTCCGGCGGCACCAAGGACGCGACCATCATCGCGACCGGCCACCGCATCCAGGTCCCGCTGTACCTGGAGAGCGGAACCCTGGTGAAGATCGACACGCGCGACGGCAGCTTCCTCGGCCGCGTCAACTCCTAGGCGCTGACCGTATGAGTGCTCGTTCGAAGGCCCGCAAGCGCGCCCTCGACATGCTGTACGTGGCCGAGGTGCGCGAGCTGCCGATCGCTGACGTGCTCGCCACCGAGACGGTCCGGCACCTGGACCAGCCGGAGCGTGCCTCCAGCTGGGACTACGCCCGCCAGATCGTCACCGGTGTCGACGACGCCCGTCACGAGATCGACTCCGTCATCGTCGACCACGCCCAGGGCTGGTCGATCGCCCGGATGCCGGTCCTCGACCGCTGCATCCTGCGGATGGCCGTCTGGGAGCTCCGGTTCAACCCGGAGGTCCCCGACGCCGTCGCCATCGCCGAGGCGGTCGAGCTCGCGCAGTCGCTGTCCACCGAGGACTCGGCGGGCTTCGTCAACGGCGTGCTCGGGGCCGTCGCCGGCGGTCGCGCACCGTCCGGTCGGACGGTCGCAGGAGACCAGGAGTCCCGGTAGGGTTGACCACGTCAGCATCCTTTAATGCCGTCCAGTGAGGCGGGGAAGGGGGTCGACGTGGGAACCAGAACGGTCCTGCAACAGCCCGACATCACGCGTGCCCTGACACGCATCGCGCACGAGATCCTCGAAGCCAACCACGGGGGCTCGGACCTCGTGCTCCTCGGCATCCCGACCCGCGGCGCCGTCCTGGCGGAACGCCTCGGCCGGATCCTGGCCGGCATCGAGCCGGAGTGGTCCTCGGCCGCCGGCGGCATCGGGACGGAGCGTGTCGGCACGCTCGACGTCACCATGCACCGGGACGACCTCGGCCACGGCATCGGTCGCGCGCCGCACCGGACGGTCATCCCCGCCGGCGGCATCGACGGCAAGGTCGTCGTGCTCGTCGACGACGTGCTCTACTCCGGCCGCACCGTCCGCGCCGCGCTCGACGCGCTGCAGGGCATCGGACGGCCGCGTGCCGTCCGGCTCGCCGTGCTCGTCGACCGCGGCCACCGCGAGCTGCCGATCCGTGCGGACCACGTGGGCAAGAACCTGCCGACCGCGTCCGACGAGCGGGTCACGCTGCACCTGGCCGAGACCGACGGCGACGACACCGTGTTCATCGAGCAGGGGGTGGCGTGATGCGGCACCTGCTCTCCACCGCCGACCTGTCCCGCGACCAGGCCGTCCACATCCTCGACGTCGCCGAGGAGATGGCCGAGGTCAACACGCGCGAGGTCCGGAAGCTCCCGGCCCTGCGCGGCAAGACCGTGGTGAACCTGTTCTTCGAGGACTCCACGCGCACGCGCATCTCGTTCGAGGCCGCCGCGAAGCGCCTGTCCGCCGACGTCCTGAACTTCGCCGCGAAGGGCTCGAGCGTCTCGAAGGGCGAATCCCTGAAGGACACCGTGCAGACCCTCGGCGCGATGGGCATCGACGGCATCGTCATGCGCCACGGTGCCTCGGGCGCCCCGCGGGTGCTCGCCGACGCCGATTGGATCGACGTCCCCGTGGTCAACGCCGGTGACGGGACCCACGAGCACCCGACGCAGGCGCTGCTCGACGCCTTCACCATGCGCCGCCGCCTGCACGGCGCCGGCTCGCGCGGCCAGGGCCTCGACGGCGTGCGCGTCCTGATCATCGGCGACGTGCTGCACAGCCGGGTCGCCCGGTCGAACGCGTGGCTGCTCCGCACCCTCGGGGCGAGCGTGACGTTCGCCGCGCCGCCGACACTGCTGCCCGCCACCCCGACCCCGTTCGGCGCCGCGGTGCACCACGACCTCGACACCGCCCTGGCCGAGGACCCGGACGTCGTCATGACGCTCCGCATCCAGCAGGAACGCATGAACGACGCCTTCTTCCCGAACCCGCGCGAGTACACCCGGCACTGGGGCCTGACGGCGGCGCGCTTCGGGCGGCTGTCCGAGCGCACGCTGATCATGCACCCCGGTCCGATGAACCGCGGGCTCGAGATCGCCGGTGTCGCCGCCGACGACCCCCGCTCGACCGTCGTCGAGCAGGTCGAGAACGGCGTCTCGGTCCGGATGGCCGTCCTCTACCTCGCCCTGACGGGCAGCGCCGGCAACGGCACCGACGCGAAGGAGTCCGCCGCATGACCGCTCACCTGATCCGTGGCGCGCAGCTGGTCGACGGCTCGCGTGCCGACATCCGTCTGGAGGGCGGGCGCATCACCGCGGTCGGGACCGGTCTCGACACGGCCGGCGCCACCACCGTGGACGCTGACGGCCTCATTGCCCTGCCCGGTCTCGTGGACCTCCACACGCACCTGCGCGAGCCCGGTCACGAGGAGTCCGAGACGGTCCTCACCGGGTCGCGTGCCGCGGCTGCCGGCGGGTTCACCGCCGTCAACGCCATGGCGAACTCGAGCCCCGTCGCGGACACCGCCGGGGTCGTCGAGCAGGTCCAGGCCCTCGGGGACGACGCCGGCTACGTGACGGTCCGCCCGATCGGCGCCGTGTCACAGGGGCTGCAGGGCACCCACCTGTCCGAGATCGGCGCGATGGCGACCTCCCGGGCGAAGGTCCGCGTCTTCTCGGACGACGGCTCCTGCGTGGCCGACCCGCTGCTCATGCGCCGCGCACTCGAGTACATCAAGGGCTTCGGCGGGGTGCTCGCGCAGCACGCCCAGGAGCCCCGGCTGACGATCGGCGCGCAGATGAACGAGGGCCGACTGTCCTCGGAACTCGGCCTCGCCGGCTGGCCCGCCGTCGCGGAAGAGGCGATCATCGCCCGCGACGTCCTGCTCGCCGACCACGTCGGAGCACGCCTGCACGTCTGCCACGTCTCGACGGCCGGCAGCGTCGAGGTGATCCGGTGGGCGAAGTCCCGCGGCATCGACGTCACGGCCGAGGTCACGCCGCACCACCTGGTGCTCACCGAGGACCTCATCGCCGGCCACGACGGTGCCCCCGGGTACGACGCCCGCTACAAGGTGAACCCGCCGCTCCGTGCCCGCGAGGACGTCGAGGCGCTCCGCGCGGCCCTGGCCGACGGCACCATCGACATCGTCGCGACCGACCACGCACCGCACACCGCCGAGGCGAAGTGCTGCGAGTGGCCCGCCGCCGCGAACGGCATGGTCGGCCTCGAGTCCGCGCTGAGCGTGGTGCAGGCCGCCGTGGTCGACGACGGCCGGCTCGACTGGGCCGACGTCGCCCGGGTGCTGTCCGAGGCACCGGCGCGGATCGGCCAGGTCGAGGGGCACGGGCAGCGGATCGCCGCGGGAGCCCCCGCCGAGATCACGCTCTACGACCCGTCGGCCAGTCGCGAGTTCGCGGTCACCGATCTCGCCGGGCAGTCGCAGAACTCGCCGTACCTCGGCATGACGCTGCCGGGCCGGGTCGTCGCCACCTTCCACCAGGGGTACGCGACGGTGCTCGACGGCCGGGTCGTCGACGCGGAGACGATCGCGGCGCACGCCGCGGCGCTCCGGACGGGGGAGCGCGCATGAGCGGCGACGCCCAGCGCTGGCTCCTCGGCGCGGTGATCCTGCTCGCGGTCGCCGCCCTGTTCGTGGCGATGGCGCGCACCTGGCGGACACGGACCAGGAAGCAGGCGGAAGCCGTGCCTCCGGTCCGGGTACCGGCCGACCTGGCACCGGCGGTCGGGTCGTGGGACGGGTTCACCGTCGCGACGACCCGTGCCGACCAGCCGTTGGAACGCATCACCGCAGGCGGCCTCGGGTTCCGCGGCCGCGGCGGGGTGACGGTCCACGCGACCGGCGTGGTGATGCGCCTCGCCGGCACCGACGACCGCTGGATCGCGCGCGACGCGGTCCGCGGCGCCGACCGCTCCACGTGGGCGATCGACCGAGTGGTCGAACCCGGGGGACTGGTCCGTCTGCGATGGACGGCGACCGGCGCCGCAGGTGCGACGGACCTGGACACCTACTTCCGGTTCCCGGAGGGCGACGCAGCCGCGCTGCACGCCCTGCAGGGACTGACCGAGACCGGGCCGCAGGCGACTGCGGCCGATGCTCCGCGAACCGCGGGCGAAGGGAAGAAAGCATGACACGCGAACGGGCCGTCCTGGTCCTCGAAGACGGCACCCGGTACGACGGCTGGGCCTACGGCGCCCGTGGGCGCACGCTCGGTGAGGTGGTCTTCGCGACCGGCATGACCGGCTACCAGGAGACGCTGACCGACCCCTCCTACGCCGGGCAGATCGTGGTGCAGACCGCGCCGCACATCGGCAACACGGGCGTGAACGACGAGGACCCCGAGTCCCGTCGCATCTGGGTCGCCGGGTACGTCGTGCGCGACCCCAGCCGCGTGGTGTCGAACCACCGCGCGAACGCCACGCTCGACGACCACCTGGTGCGCGACGGCATCGTCGGTATCTCCGGCATCGACACCCGCGCACTCACCCGCCGCATCCGTGACGCCGGCGCCATGAAGGGCGGCGTCTTCAGCGGTGCGGACGCCGCACTGCCGGAGTCGGAGCAGCTGGACGCGGTCGTGTCGCAGGCGACGATGGCCGGCGCGAGCTTCTCGGCGGTCGTGTCCACCCCGGAGACCTACGTCGTCCCCGCCGAGGGCGAGCAGATCGGCACCCTGGCCGTGCTCGACCTCGGCGTGAAGGCCTCGACCACCCGGTACCTTGCCGCCCGCGGTTTCGAGGTGCACGTCGTGCCGCAGGACATCTCCGCGCCGGAGCTCGAAGCCCTCGCACCGGACGCCCTGTTCTACTCGAACGGCCCCGGCGACCCCGCCGCGTCGGACGCGCAGGTCGAACTGCTGCAGGACAGCCTGCGCACCGGCCGGCCGTTCTTCGGCATCTGCTTCGGCAACCAGCTCCTCGGCCGCGCGCTCGGCTTCGGCACCTACAAGCTGCCCTTCGGCCACCGCGGCATCAACCAGCCGGTGCTCGACACGACCACGGGCAAGGTCGAGATCACGAGCCAGAACCACGGCTTCGCGGTCGACGCACCCCTCGGCGAGGTCCTCGAGTCCCCGGCCGGGTTCGGTCGGGTCGAGGTCTCGCACTACTCGCTGAACGACAACGTGGTCGAGGGCCTCCGCGCGCTCGACGTGCCGGCGTTCAGCGTGCAGTACCACCCCGAGGCCGCCGCCGGACCGCACGACAGCATGTACCTCTTCGATCGGTTCGCGGACATGGTGCGCGAGCGTCGCGACGGGGAGCCGCTCGACGCGGCCACCGCCGATGCCACGACCCCCGCAGCAGACATCACCAAGGAAGCGAACTGATGCCCAAGCGCGCAGACATCAACTCCGTCCTCGTCATCGGTTCCGGCCCGATCGTCATCGGTCAGGCCGCCGAGTTCGACTACTCCGGCACCCAGGCGTGCCGCGTCCTCCGGGCCGAGGGCGTCCGGGTCATCCTGGTCAACCCGAACCCGGCGACGATCATGACCGACCCCGACTTCGCCGACGCGACCTACATCGAGCCGATCACGAACGCGTCGCTCGAGGAGATCATCCGCATCGAGAAGCCGGATGCCGTCCTGCCGACCCTCGGCGGCCAGACGGCCCTGAACGCGGCCATCGCGCTCGACGAGGCCGGCATCCTCACCAAGCACGGCGTCGAGCTCATCGGTGCCAAGGTCGAGGCGATCCAGCGCGGCGAGGACCGCCAGCTCTTCAAGGAGCTCGTGCTCGAATCGGGCGCCGACGTCGCCCGCAGCCACATCGCGCACACGCTCGAAGAAGCGAAGGAGTTCGCGAAGGACCTCGGGTACCCGCTGGTCGTCCGCCCGTCCTTCACCATGGGCGGCCTCGGCTCGGGCTTCGCCTACAACGAGGCCGAACTCGTCCGCTTCGTCGGCGACGGGCTGCAGTCCAGCCCGACGACCGAGGTCCTGCTCGAGGAGTCCATCCTCGGTTGGAAGGAGTACGAGCTCGAGCTGATGCGCGACAACTACGACAACACCGTCGTCATCTGCTCCATCGAGAACGTCGACCCGGTCGGTGTCCACACCGGTGACTCGATCACGGTCGCCCCCGCGCTGACCCTGACCGACCGCGAGTACCAGAACATGCGGAACATCGGCATCGACATCATCCGTCGCGTCGGTGTCGACACCGGCGGCTGCAACATCCAGTTCGCCGTCGACCCGTCCAACGGCCGCGTCATCGTCATCGAGATGAACCCCCGCGTGTCCCGCTCGTCGGCCCTCGCGTCGAAGGCCACGGGCTTCCCGATCGCCAAGATCGCGGCGAAGCTCGCCATCGGCTACCGGCTCGACGAGATCGAGAACGACATCACGAAGGTCACCCCGGCGAGCTTCGAGCCGACGCTCGACTACGTGGTCGTGAAGACCCCGCGGTTCGCGTTCGAGAAGTTCCCGGCCGCCGACGCCACCCTGACCACGACGATGAAGAGCGTCGGCGAGGCGATGGCCATCGGCCGGAACTACGCCACCGCACTGCA
This sequence comes from Curtobacterium sp. MCBA15_005, assembly GCF_001864855.1. Classification (NCBI taxonomy): domain Bacteria; kingdom Bacillati; phylum Actinomycetota; class Actinomycetes; order Micrococcales; family Microbacteriaceae; genus Curtobacterium; species Curtobacterium sp. MCBA15_005. Next base: position 476,363 of record NZ_MJGL01000003.1, on the reverse strand, counting down.
GAAGTCGCTGCGCTCGCTCGAGAAGCGCGGGTCGAGCTTCCACTGGGACACCCCGGCGGCCGAGCTCGACAAGGACGCCCTGCTGACGAAGTCGTCGATCCCGACCGACGGTCGCATCGTGACGGTCCAGCAGGCCCTGGTCGCGGGCGCCACCGCGGACGAGGTCTTCGAGGCCACTAAGATCGACCCCTGGTTCATCGACCAGATCGTGCTCATCAACGAGGTCGCGGAGGAGGTCCGTGCCGCCGAGTCCCTCGACGCGGACACCCTGCGCTGGGCGAAGGAGCACGGCTTCAGCGACACCCAGATCGCGAGCCTGCGCAGCTCGGACGCGGCACCGGTCTCCGAGCAGCAGGTCCGCGACGAGCGGCACGCCCAGGGCATCCGGCCCGTCTTCAAGACGGTCGACACCTGCGCCGGCGAGTTCCCGGCCCTGACGCCGTACCACTACTCGTCGTACGACACCGAGACCGAGGTCGTCCCGAGCGACCGCAAGAAGGTCGTCATCCTCGGCTCCGGCCCGAACCGCATCGGGCAGGGCGTCGAGTTCGACTACTCCTGCGTGCACGCGTCCTTCGCGCTGAGCGCCGCCGGGTTCGAGACGATCATGATCAACTGCAACCCCGAGACCGTCTCGACCGACTACGACACCTCGGACCGCCTGTACTTCGAGCCCCTGACCGCCGAGGACGTCCTCGAGGTCATCGAGGCCGAGGCCGCGTCCGGCGAGCTCGTCGGCGTCGTCGTGCAGCTCGGTGGTCAGACCGCCCTGGGCCTGGCGAAGCCGCTCGAGGCCGCGGGCATCCCGATCCTCGGCACCAGCCCGACCGCGATCGACTCGGCCGAGGAGCGCGGACAGTTCTCCGCCATCCTCGACGACGCCGGTCTGCTCGCACCGCGGAACGGCACGGCCCACGACCTGGCGAGCGCGACCACGGTGGCCGAGGAGATCGGGTACCCCGTCCTCGTCCGCCCGTCGTTCGTGCTCGGCGGGCGCGGCATGGAGATCCTGTACGACTCCCCGTCGCTGGCGGACTACTTCGACCGGATGGCCGACCAGGCGATCATCGGCCCGGAGCTCCCGCTGCTGGTCGACCGGTTCCTGGACGACGCCGTCGAGATCGACGTGGACGCGCTCTTCGACGGCGAGCGGCTGTACATCGGCGGCATCATGGAGCACCTCGAAGAGGCCGGCATCCACTCCGGCGACTCGGCGTGCACCCTGCCCCCGGTCGGCCTCGGTCGCGCGGAGATCCAGGGCGTCGTCGACGCGACCGAGAAGATCGCCCGCGGCATCGGCGTGCAGGGCCTGCTCAACGTGCAGTTCGCCATCGGCGCCGGCGTGCTCTACGTCCTCGAGGCGAACCCGCGCGCCAGCCGCACGGTGCCCTTCGTCTCGAAGGCGCTCGGCATCCCGCTGGCCAAGGCCGCGTCCCGCATCATGACCGGCACCACGGTCGCCGAGCTCGTCGCCGAGGGCATGCTGCCCGAGCGTGACGGCGCGTTCGTGCCCGCGCAGTCGCCGGTCGCCGTGAAGGAGGCCGTGCTGCCGTTCCGTCGCTTCCGCACCCGCGAGGGCCAGGTCGTCGACTCGGTGCTCAGCCCCGAGATGCGCTCCACCGGCGAGGTCATGGGCATCGACCGCGACTTCCCGCGGGCGTTCCTCAAGTCGCAGGACGCCGCGTACGGCGGCCTGCCGACCAGCGGCACGGTCTTCGTGAGCGTCGCCGACACCGACAAGCGCGCGATCGTGCTGCCGGTGCACCGCCTGCAGCAGCTCGGCTTCACGATCATCGCGACCGAGGGCACGGCGGAGATCCTCCGCCGCAACGGCATCGAGGTCGGGATCGTCGGCAAGTACAGCCAGGGCGGCGAGAGCGTCGTCGACCTCCTCGCCACGGGCGAGGTCGACATCGTCATCAACACGCCGTCGGGTGCCGCCGGTCGTGCGGACGGGTACGAGATCCGCGCGGCCACGGTGGCGGCGGACAAGCCGCTGTTCACGACGATCGCGCAGATCGGGGCGGCCGTCGCGGCGATCGAGACGATCGGTTCGCCGCTCAACGTCCGCAGCCTGCAGGACTACGCGCGCGAGCGCGCGACCTGGTGACGGCTGCCAGCGTGGACACGCCCCGGTCGGGAGGCCCGGCCTCCTTCGGCGTCCGCCTCGCGTCCGCCATGGGGGAGCGTTCACCGCTCTGCGTCGGGATCGACCCCCACGCCGCCACCCTGGCGGCGTGGGGGCTCGCCCGCGACGAGCAGGGCCTCACGGCGTTCGGCGCGACCCTGGTCGATGCGGCCGCCGGCCGCGCGGCGATCGTGAAGCCGCAGGTCGCCTTCTTCGAGGCGGCGGGGGTTGCGGGCTACCGTGCGCTCGACGCGACGATCCGCCGGGCACGCGATGCGGGCCTCCTGGTCGTCGCCGACGTGAAGCGAGGCGACATCGGGACCACCGGTGACGACTACGCGCTCGCGTGGCTCGACCGCGACGGGCCGTTCGCGGCCGACGCGATGACCGTGTCGCCGTACCTCGGGTACGGCTCGCTCCGGGGCACGATCGACGTCGCGCGCCGGAACGGTGCCGGGGTCTTCGTGCTCGCGGCGACGAGCAACCCCGAGGCCCGGGTACTGCAGACCGCGGTGCTCGCCGAGGGACCGCGTACCGGCCGGACGGTCGCGGCCGGTATCGTCTTGGACGTGGCAGACGACAACCGGTCCGTGGGTGATCAGGCCCTCGGCGACGTCGGGCTCGTGCTCGGCGCGACCCTTCACCTCGACGACTTCGGCATCGACGCGGACGCGATCGGCACCGCGCCGGTCCTCGCACCGGGCTTCGGTGCCCAGGGCGCCCGCATCGAGGACCTCCGTGCGCTGTACGGCGCGCGTGCCGAGCAGGTGCTCGTGAGCGAGTCGCGCGGCCTGCTGACCGACGGTCCGGACGGTGCCGCGGCGCTCGTCGCCGACCGCGCCGATCGCATCCGCAGCGCACTGGCGGCGGCAGCGTGACCGACGACCACGACGGCCTGCCCGCCCACCGCACCCCGCCAGAGGTCGACCGCGTCGCCGCGGCGAAGGCCGCCGTGGCCGCGCGACGCGCCCGGGCCGCGGTGAAGGCCGCGATCGCGTCGGGGGAGCGCTCCGCGCTCGACGTCGCCCGTGCCGCGTGGGACGACTCGCTGGTCGAGACGACCTCGGCCGAACGCTCGCTGCGGGTCCGTGACCTGCTGGTGAGCCTGCCGGGCATCGGCCCCGCGCGGGCCGAGGCGATCATGGGGTCCCTGCGGATCGCACCGTCGAAGCGCCTCGGTGGCCTGGGGACCCGGCAGCGCGCGGCCCTGGCCGACTGGCTCGCCGCCCGCGGTCGCAAGCGTGGTGCCTCGAAGCTCGTCGTGCTCGCCGGACCCACCGCGGTCGGCAAGGGCACGGTCAGCGCGCACATCCGACAGCACTACCCGGACGTCAACCTCAGCGTCTCCGCCACCACCCGGAAGCCGCGCCCCGGCGAGGTCGACGGCGTGCACTACTACTTCGTGGACGACGACGAGTTCGACCGCATGATCCGCGACCGTGAGCTGCTCGAGTGGGCGACCGTCCACAACTCGTACCGCTACGGCACCCCGCGCCCGCCGATCGACCGCGCGCTCGACGCCGGCGAGAAGGTCATGCTCGAGATCGACCTGCAGGGCGCCCGGCAGGTCCGCGACGCCATGCCCGAGGCGGTGCTCGTGTTCCTGCTGCCCCCGACGTGGGAGGAACTGGTGCGCCGGCTCATCGGCCGCGGGACCGAATCCGCGGAGGAACAAGCGCGTCGCCTCGAGACCGCGAAGGTCGAGCTGGCCGCCCAGGACGAGTTCGACGTGCGGATCGTGAACTCCGATGTCGGCACCGCGGCACGTGAGGTCGTAGACTTGTTCTCTGCGCCCTGACGGGTGCACTGACTTCGAGGAGACACCATGGCCAACCCCCAGGGCATCATCGACCCGCCCATCGACGACCTGCTCAGCAAGGTCGAGTCGAAGTACGCGCTCGTCATCTTCGCGTCCAAGCGCGCCCGCCAGATCAACGACTACTACGCCGACCTGCACGAGGGCTCGCTCTTCGACAACGTCGGACCGCTCGTCGACTCGACGATCGACGACAAGCCGCTGTCCGTCGCGCTCCACGAGATCAACGAGGACAAGCTCACCGTCACCAAGCAGCAGCAGCCCACCGACTGATCCCGGTGACTGCAGCTGCTCTCCGCCTCTTCACGTCCGAGTCGGTGACCGAGGGGCACCCCGACAAGATCTGCGACCAGATCTCGGACAGCATCCTCGACGCACTGCTCACGGTCGACCCGAACGCGCGCGTCGCCGTCGAGACGATGGTGACCACCGGGCTCGTGCACGTCGCCGGCGAGGTCACGACCTCCGGCTACGTCGAGATCCCCAAGCTCGTCCGTGACGTCATCACCGGGATCGGCTACAACTCGTCGGACGTCTCGTTCGACGGTGCCACCTGTGGTGTCGAGGTCTCGATCGGTGCGCAGTCGCCGGACATCGCGCAGGGTGTGGACGAGTCGCTCGACTCCCGCACCGGTGCGGTCGACCCGCTCGACCGTCAGGGCGCCGGCGACCAGGGCATCATGTTCGGCTTCGCGACGAACGAGACGCCCGAGTACATGCCGGTCGCGATCTGGCTGGCGCACCGCCTGGCCGAGCGCCTGGCCGCGGTCCGCAAGTCGGGCGAGCTGTCGTTCCTGCGCCCGGACGGCAAGACGCAGGTCACCATCGGGTACGACGGCGTCGTGCCGAAGACCGTCGAGACCGTCGTGCTCTCCACGCAGCACTCGCCGAGCGTCACGCTCGACGAGCTCACCGCCGCGATCACCGAGCACGTGATCCGTCCGGTCCTCGACCTGGTCGACCTCGACTCGTCGCACGTCGACGTCATCGTGAACCCGACCGGTCGCTTCGAGATCGGCGGCCCCCAGGGCGACGCCGGGCTCACCGGCCGCAAGGTGATCGTCGACACCTACGGCGGGGCCTCCCGTCACGGTGGCGGCGCGTTCAGCGGCAAGGACCCGTCGAAGGTCGACCGTTCGGCGGCGTACGCGCTGCGCTGGGTCGCCAAGAACGCGGTCGCCGCGGGGCTCGCCGACCGGCTCGAGGTGCAGGTCGCGTACGCGATCGGCCGTGCGAAGCCCGTCGGGCTCTACGTCGAGACCTTCGGCACCGGACACGTCGACGACGCCACGATCGAAGCCGCCATCCGCCAGGTGTTCGACCTGCGTCCGGCCGCGATCATCCGCGACCTCGACCTGCTCCGACCGATCTACGCGCAGACCGCGACCTACGGCCACTTCGGCCGCGAGCTCCCCGGGTTCACGTGGGAGCAGCTCGACCGTGTCGAGGAACTCCGCGCCGCCGCAGGACTCGTCGCCGCGACCGTCTGAAGCACCGCGTGACCACCGTCGCGCGCGTCGTCCTCGACTCGCCGCTCCCGCAGTTGGACCGTCTGTTCGACTACCGGGTACCGGCCGAGCTCGAGGACGACTGCGTCGCGGGGGTCCGCGTCAAGGTGCCGCTGCGCACCGGGGCACGGATGTCCGACGGCTACGTCGTCGAGATCGTCACCGAGGGTGAGTACCCAGGTGAGCTGAGCCAGATCGAGGCCGTCCTGTCCCCGGTGCCCGTCCTGGCGCCGGAGATCTGGACCCTCGCGCGCGCCGTCGCCGACCGGGCCGCGGGGGTCGCCTCCGATGTCCTGCGCCTCGCCGTGCCCCCGCGGCAGGTGCGCGCCGAGAAGGCCTGGCTCGCCCGGGACACCGCGTGGTCGCCGCCGCCGGTGACCGCCCCGCCCGTCACTGGCTACGCCGACGGCGTCCTGGAGGCCGTGGTGACGGAGCACGGACGCGCTGCGGTCGCCGCCGTGCCCCAGCCCGTGGCGATGGGCGACGCGGACGCGCCGGTCTGGGTCCCGGGGTGGGCCGCGACGCTCGCCCAGGCGGCCGCGCACACGATGGCGGCCGAGCAGTCCGCGGTGATCGCCGTTCCGGACTTCCGCGACGTCATCGACCTCGAGCGTGCCCTGCTCGCCGTGCTGCCGCCGGAGCGGGTGGTGCGGTTCGACGCCAAGCAGACGAACGGGCAGCGCGCGAAGGCACTGCTGCAGGCCCGCACGCACCCGGTGGTCGCGATCGGCAACCGCACGGCGATGTACGCACCGGCGACGGAGCTCGGCCTGATCGCCATGTGGGACGACGGCGATGCCTCGTTCATCGAGCAGCGGGCGCCCTACGTGCACACGCGCGACGTCGCCCTGGTGCGGGCCGCCCAGTCCGGTGCCGCGCTGCTGTTCGTCTCACACGCGCGCAGCACCGACGTGCAGCGCCTGGTCGAGCTGCACTGGCTGCAGGACGTCGCGCCGTACCGCGTGAAGACCCCGAAGGTCATCCCCACCGTGCAGCAGACCGGGGCCGAGGGGTTCGCCGCGCAGGCGCGCATCCCGAGCTCTGCGTGGCGTGCCGCGCGCGAGGCCAGCCAGCACGGTGCCGTCCTGGTGCAGGTCGCGAGCCCGGGCTTCGGCACCGGGCTGGTCTGTGCCGAGTGCGGCGAACGCGCGCACTGCCGGGTCTGCGGCGGGCCGCTCGGCAGCCCGCACCGTGGCGCCACGCCCCAGTGCCGCTTCTGCGGAGCGCTGGCCGTCGGGTTCCGCTGCCCGACGTGCGGCAACGGCACCGTCAAGCCGGTCGGTCAGGGAGCGCAACGGACCGCCGACGAACTCGGGCGGGCGTTCCCCGGCACGCGGATCGTCGTCGCCGACGGCTCTCGCCCGCTCGACGAGGTCCCCGCCCGCCCGTCCGTGGTGGTCGCCACCCGTGGGGCCGAGCCGTCGGTGCCGGGGGGCTACGCCTGCGTCCTGCTGCTGGACGGTGAGAAGATGCTCGCCCGCGAGGGGCTGCGCGTGCAGGAGGACGTCCTGCGCTTCTGGACGAACGCGGCGGCGAAGTCGTCTCCCGGGGCCGAGGTGTACCTGGTCGGGATCGGCGGGCGGCTGGCCTCGGCGATGGCCCTGTGGCGACTCGACGGACCCGCGCACGACGAGCTGACCGACCGCCGCGAACTCCACTTCCCGCCGGCGGTCCGGGTGGCGACGATGACCGGTACCGACGAAGCCGTCACCGCGGCGGTCGAAGCGCTCGGCGACGCCGTCGTCGGTCCGGTGCTCGGCCCGGTCCCGGTCGAGGACGACGCCCTGCCCGGCACGGTCCGGGCGATCGTGCGGTTCCCGTACGCACACGGGGCCGAGGTCGCCGCCACGCTCAAGGCCGAGGTCATCCGGCGCTCGTCGACCCGGCGGGTGCTCAAGGGCGGCAACCGCCGACGGGCCGCTCCGACGCTGCGGGTGCGGTTGGACGACGCCGAACCGTTCTCCGAGGTCTGACGCCGTCGGGCCCGGGTGGGTCCGATTGCTGCACGACGCAGAACGACACCGTCGACGTCGTGCGACGTCGGCGGTGTCGTTCGGGGTCTGCCGCCGTGCGGCGACCGACTGGTGCGGGTCGCTCAGGCGTTGACGGGCCGGCGACGCTCGCGCGGCAGCACGACGCCGAGGGCGACCATGCCGATGGCGAGGACGAGGTGCAGCCAGTTGTCGGCGTTGTTCAGCGGGACGAAGTTCGCACCCGAGCTGTGGCCGGCGGTGAACAGGCCGTAGATCCACAGCACGAAGTAGACGATCCCGCCGATCACCAGGTACATCCGCGAGCCGGAGGCACGGTTGGCGGCGAGCAGTCCGACGACGCCGAACAGCAGGTGCACGATGTTGTGCAGCACGGACACCTGGAAGATGCCGAGCAGCATGCCCATCGACTCGTGTCCGGCCCCGGCCAGGTCGCCGGTCGTGATGCCGGGGACGAACCCGGCGATCCCGACGAGCAGGAACACGATGCCGACCACGAGGGCGGCCTTCTGGACGGACGAACCGGCGTAGCGGTTGGTGGCGGTGGTGACGTCACTCATGGTGTCTCCTGATCTCAGCGCGGTTGCGCGGGGTTGGTGGGCACGCCGTGGGACGGCGGGTTGATCGTCGGACCGGCGGTGGCCGGCGTGACGTCCGCTGGTGCCGAGGCCCCCGCAGACGTCTCGGGGAGGTGCTCCGGCACGGAACCGGTCGGCTCCGCACCGCTGTCCAGGGCCGCGATCCGGTGACGGATCCGCTCCAGCACCGGCAACCGTGCGCCGTGGGCGTTCTCGTGGTCGAGCAGCACCTCGAGCTGCTCGCGGTCGAGGGCCGTCAGGTGTTCCGTCAGGTTGCCGAGCGGGACGTGGTCGAAGTCCGGGATGGGCAGGTCTCGGTCGGTCATGGTGCTCCTTCCGTCGATACCGCCAGAACGTACGCAGCCCACGCTCTGCTGGTGCACAGGCAGTGCCGAGCACCGCGTGCTCCGGACAGGCGGTCGGGGTCGGGTGGGCCCGTCGGCGTGGGAGGATCGAACCCATGCGTCTCGTCGTCGCCGGCAGCCCCGCTGCGGCCGTCCCCACCCTCCGCCGTCTGGCGGCGTCCGACCACGAGATCGTCGCGGTGCTCACGCGGCCGGCCACCCCGCAGGGCCGCAAGCGTGTCCTCACCCCGACCCCGGTGGCCGTCGTCGCCGCGGAGCTCGGACTGCCGGTCATCGAGGCCTCGCGTGTCGACGACGCCGTCACCGCCCGGATCGCGGACCTCGACGTCGACCTCGGCGTGATCGTCGCCTACGGCGCACTGCTCCGCCGCCCAGCCCTCGACGCCCCGCGGCACGGGTGGATCAACCTGCACTTCTCCGACCTGCCGGCGTACCGCGGTGCTGCTCCCGTGCAGCGTGCGGTGATGGCCGGCGACACCCGGACCGCCGCCACGGTCTTCCAGCTGGTCGAGTCGCTCGACGCCGGCCCGGTCTACGCCGCCCTGCCCTTCGAGATCGACCCCGAAGCGACCTCGGGTGAGGTCCTCGCGGCGATGGCCGAGGTCGGCGCCGACGTGGTGGCGGACGTCGTGGACGCCATCGCCGCCGGCACCGCCGTCGCGACCGAGCAGTCCGGCGAGCCCACGCTCGCCCCGAAGCTCACGATCGACGACGGCCGCACCGACTTCGCCGCGCCCGCCGCCTCCGTGCACGCGCGGCTGCGCGGGGTCACGCCCGAGCCCGGCGCGTACGCCCACCTGGGCGAGACCCGCGTGAAGCTGCTCCGCAGCACGATCGAGCCTGGAGGCACGCAGGACCCCGCCCCGTCGCTCGCGCCCGGTGCGCTCGCACTCCACGGCGGTCGGCTGCTGGTCGGGACCGCCGACACTCCGCTGGTGCTGCTCGAGGTGCAGCCGGCGGGCAAGAAGGCGATGGACGCCGCCGCCTGGGCCCGTGGCCTCGGCGAACTGGACGGGAAGGTCCTCGCATGAGCCCCCAGACGAAGCCCCAGGGTGCCCGCCGCGGCCCGCGTCCGGCGAGTGCCCGCCGCGTGGCGTTCGACGTGCTCCGCGCCGTGCAGGTCGACGACGCCTACGCGAACCTGCTGCTGCCGACGCGCATCCGCCGCGCCGGGCTCACCGCCCGCGACGCCGGGTTCGCGACCGAACTCACCTACGGGTCGATCCGGATGCTCGGCCGCTACGACGTGATCATCGCGCTGGCATCCGGTCGTCGGGCCGAGAACATCGAGGCGGACGTCCTCGACGTGATGCGTCTCGGTGCGCACCAGCTGCTCGCCATGCGCACGCCGACACACGCCGCCGTCGACGCCACGGTCGAGCTCGCCCGCGAGGTCGGTGCCCGCCGCGCGACCGGGTTCGTGAACGCCGTGATGCGCAAGATCGCCGCCCGCACCGACCAGGAGTGGGACGCCCTGATCACGGAGGGCCGCGCCGGGGACGCCCTGCTCGCCACCCGTTGGTCGCACCCGGTCTGGGTCGTCTCGGCGCTCCGCGACGCCCTGGCCGCCGAACGTTCCCGCGACGAGCTCGCCGCCCTGCTCGCCGCCGACAACGCCGCACCCCGGGTGCAGCTCGCGGCCCTGCCCGGCCTCGCCACCGACGAGGACATCGCCACCGCGACCGCCCGCACCGCTCCGGACGACGACACCGATGCCGCGTTCGCCGACGCGACCGGTGCGGACGACGTGCCCGCGGCCCTGGTGCCCGCCGACGACGAACCGGAGGCCGACGGCGCGACCGGCACCGTGCCTCCCGTCCGGGCCGACGAGCCCGTCGTGCAGGCGGACGCCGCGCCGGTGTCGCCCGTCGGCATCCGCGGCATCAGCGGCGACCCGGCGCGCGTGCCGGGCGTCGCCGCCGGACGCCTGCGCGTGCAGGACGAGGGGTCGCAGCTCGCCGCGCTGGCGCTGAGCCGCTCGTCGGACGTGCGCGCGGGGGAGCGGTGGCTCGACATGTGCGCCGGGCCGGGCGGCAAGGCCGCGCTGCTCGCCGCCGAGGCGCAGCAGGGCGGGGCGACCCTGGTCGCCAACGAGCTCGTGCCCGCCCGCGCCGGACTCGTGCGGAACGCCCTCGGCGTGTTCGGTGACCACGTGCGGGTCGTCGAGGGCGACGCCCGTCGGTACGGACGCGACGGCACCGGGATGACCTTCGACCGCATCCTGCTCGACGCCCCGTGCACCGGGCTCGGCGCGCTGCGTCGCCGGCCGGAGGCGCGCTGGCGGAAGCTCCCCGAGGACGTCGAGGAGCTCGCTGCCCTGCAGACCGAACTGCTCGACGCCGCCGTCCGGGTGCTCGCACCGGGCGGGACCCTGGCGTACGTGACCTGCTCGCCGCACCTGGCCGAGACCCGCGGGCAGGTCGACGCGCTGATGGGGCGGCACAGCGACCGGCTCGAGCAGCTCGACACCGCCACGATCGTCCGGGGTGTCGCCGCACGTGACCCCGAGATCGCCGACGGTGCCACGGCGCAGCTGTGGCCGCACCGCATCGGGACGGACGCGATGTTCATCGCGCTGTTCCGTCGCGTCGACTGACCACCCCGCCGACCGGGATCGGGCTCAGCGCGACCGTCGGTAGGCACTGCCGTCGCACGTGTGCACGGCCCTGTCGTCGAACAAGGTGCGCAGGTTGTACGCGGCGCAGTCCCGGAAGGTACCGATGCTGATCCACCGCGCCGAGCGGCGCAGCTCGCCCTTGGATGGGCCGTCCGAACCGATGCCGGCGCGGTGGACCGTCCAGGCGATGTCCTGCGCCTCGGCGTCGAGGTAGCGCATCACCGACTCGTTGTCCGCGTGCTGTCCGATGTACTCCCGCGCGAGCGTCGACCGGACGAGGCGGAGCACGGGCGCGAGCCGCTTGCCGGGAGGCGCACTCAGCCCACCGGCCTGGTAGAGCAGCCGCCGGGTGCCGCTCCGGCGCATGGCCGGCACGAGCGTGCGGACGAACGCGGTGTTGACCGGTCGCTCGCGCTGCGCGGCGACGTCCCCGAGCATCACGACCACGCCCGTCACGCCCTCGAGCAGCGCGTCGAGGTCGAGGCCGTCGGTGACCGAGCCCTGCACGACCTGCAGGTCGTCGTGCTGGACCGCCAGCTTCGACGGTGTCCGGACGACGGCGCGGACACGGTGTCCGGCATCGAGTGCGAGCCGGGTGAAGTGCTGGCCGGTCTGTCCGGTCGCGCCGAACACGAGCAGGTGCTGTCGAGGTGTCATCCACCCAATCTAGGCAATGACTAGAAAATAGGCAATGCCTAGTACCGCGATAGGCTCTCCCCATGCCGGAGCGTCCCTTCCACCACGGGAACCTGCGGGCCGTGCTGCTCGACGAGGCCGTCCAGGTCCTGCGCGAGGACGGCGTCGACGGGTTGTCCCTCCGTGACCTGGCGCGGCGCGCCGGGGTCAGCCACGGTGCGCCGCGGAGCCACTTCGTCGACCGCCAGGCACTCCTCGGCGCCCTCGCCGTGCTCGGTTTCGAGCGACTGACCACCGCGGTGCGCCGGGCCCTCTCCGGCTCGGGCGACCTCGACGACCGGTTCCGTCGGGTCGCCATGGCGTACGTCGACTTCGCCATCGACGACGCGGCGCTCATGGACCTCATGTTCCAGGCGTCGACGGCCGGCCGGTCCGGCCCCGTGCAGACCGCCGCCGAATCGCTGTTCGCCGTGCTCGACGGCGCGCTCGGAGCGTCCGCGCCGGAGCCCGGCGAGGACGCCCGGACCACCTTCAAGCTCCTGTTCGCCGCGACCATGCAGGGGATCGCGGGCCTCGTCGTGTCGCGCCGGATCGACCGCCCGCAGGGCGAGCGACTGGTCGAAGCAGCACTCGGGACGATGCTCCGGTCCGACCTCGGCACGCGCGCCCTCGGCGACGGCTGACCCCGCCCCCGGACGGCGCCGCGCGCACCCGGGCAGCGCAGCCAGGCAGGCGCACGCCGGTAGGCTTGCCCGGTGACGATCCGCATCTCGCCGAGCATCCTGTCCGCCGACTTCGCGAACCTCGAGCGCGAACTCCAGCGCATCGAGACCGCCGACCTGGTGCACGTCGACGTGATGGACAACCACTTCGTCCCGAACCTGACGCTCGGGCTGCCGATCGTGCAGCGCTTGCAGCAGGTGTCGCCGGTGCCGCTCGACGTGCACCTGATGGTGACCGACGCCGACGTCAACGCGCCGAAGTACGCCGAGACGGGCGCGTCGAGCGTCACGTTCCACTTCGAGGCAGCCGACGACCCGGTGGCGACCGCCGCGGCGATCCGGTCGAACGGTGCCCGGGCCGCCGTCGCCGTGAAGCCCGGTACCCCGATCACGCAGGTGCTGCACCACCTCGACGCCTACGACATGATCCTGCTGATGACGGTCGAGCCCGGGTTCGGCGGCCAGTCCTTCATGCCGTCGGTGATGCCGAAGCTCGCCGACGCCCGTGCGGCGGTCGACGCCTCGGGGCTCGACGTGTGGCTCGAGGTCGACGGCGGCATCTCGGTGGACACCGTGCCCGAGGCCGTGCGCAGCGGGGCCGACACGCTCGTCGCCGGGTCGGCCGTCTACGGCGGGGAGCCCGCCGCGCGGATCACGGACCTGCGCGAAGCGGCCGCGCGGGCGCGGGCATGAGCGCGACCCGTCCGGACGGTGCGTCGGCAGCGTCGGCGGAGACCGGTAGCCTGGACCCCGTGAAGACGTTCGACGACCTGTTCCAGGAGCTCACCGAGAAGGCGCGCACGCGCCCCGAGGGCTCCGGCACCGTCGCCGAACTGGACGCCGGCGTGCACCAGATCGGCAAGAAGATCGTGGAGGAAGCCGCCGAGGTCTGGATGGCGGCCGAGTACGAGGGCGACGAGCGCACCTCGGAGGAGATCTCGCAGCTGATCTACCACCTCCAGGTCCTCATGGTCGCCAAGGGGCTCACCCCGGCGGACGTCTGGCGACATCTGTAGGAAGCGCCGCCCGGCGCACCGACGACCGCCGACGACCCCACAGAAAGCAGACCCACTGATGCTCCGCATCGCCGTGCCCAACAAGGGCTCCCTGTCCGAGACCGCGTCCGACATGCTGCGGGAGGCCGGGTACGCCGGCCGCCGCGACCCGAAGGCGCTGCACCTGCTCGACGAGCGCAACGGCGTCGAGTTCTTCTTCCTCCGCCCGCGGGACATCGCCACGTACGTGGGGTCCGGCGCGCTCGACGTCGGCATCACCGGCCGCGACCTGCTGCTCGACTCCGGGTCCGAGGCGCACGAGGTCGACGCGCTCGGCTTCGCCGACTCCACCTTCCGGTTCGCCGGCACGCCCGGTCGGTTCGCCTCGCTGCAGGACCTCGACGGCGTCCGCGTGGCCACGAGCTACCCCGGCCTGGTCGGTGCCTTCCTCGCCGAGCACGGGGTCAGCTCGACGCTCGTGAAGCTCGACGGCGCGGTCGAGAGCGCCGTGCGGCTCGGGGTCGCCGACGCCGTGGCCGACGTCGTGTCGACGGGCAGCACGCTCCGGCAGGCGGGCCTCGAGATCTTCGGCCCGGTGATCCTCGAGTCGACCGCGGTGCTCGTCTCCACCGACGAGACCATCCCCGGCATCGACGTGCTCCGCCGACGCCTGCAGGGCGTGCTCGTCGCCCGTGGCTACGTGATGCTCGACTACGACGTCCCCACGGCCCTGCTCGAGCAGGCGACGGCGGTGGCGTCCGGCATCGAGTCGCCCACCGTGTCGCCGCTGCACGACCGCGACTGGGCGGCCGTCCGCGTGATGATCCCGCGCGACGACGCGAACCTCATCATGGACGCGCTCTACGACCTCGGCGCCCGGGCGATCCTCGTCAGCCCGATCCACGCCGCACGCCTGTGACCGCCGGTGGCGTGTCGGTCCGGGTCATCCCGTGCCTCGACGTCAAGGGCGGCCGCGTCGTCAAGGGCGTCAACTTCCTCGACCTGCAGGACGCCGGTGACCCCGTCGAGCTCGCGGCTCGGTACTACGAGCAGGGTGCCGACGAGCTGACCTTCCTCGACGTCGGCGCCACGGTCGAGAACCGGGCGACGATGTACGACACCGTGACCCGGACGGCCGAGCAGGTCTTCATCCCGCTCACCGTCGGTGGTGGGGTGCGCAGCGTCGACGACGTCTCGCGCCTGCAGCAGTGCGGCGCGGACAAGATCGGCGTGAACAGCGCAGCGATCGCCCGGCACGAGCTCATCGGCGAGATCGCCGATCGGTTCGGTGCCCAGGCCGTCGTGCTGTCGCTCGACGTCAAGCGCTCCGACCGGATGCCGTCGGGCTTCGTGGTCACCACCCACGGCGGGCGGACCGAGTCCGACCTCGACGCCATCGCGTGGGCACGCGAGGCCGTCGAGCGCGGCGCGGGGGAACTGCTCGTCAACTCCATCGACGCCGACGGCACGAAGAACGGGTTCGACCTCGAACTGGTGGCCGCGGTGCGCGCCGTCTCGTCCGTCCCGGTGATCGCCTCGGGAGGCGCGGGTCGCGTCGAGCACTTCGCCCCGGCCGTCGACGCCGGTGCCGATGCAGTCCTCGCCGCCAGCGTCTTCCACCGTGGCGAGATGACCGTGGGGGACGTCAAGGCCGCGCTCCGCGCGACCGGCCACGCCGTCCGCTGATCCGCCGCCGTAGGCTAGGAGCCTCATGACCGACAGCACCAGCACCGACACCGAGGCGGTCCTCGACCGCGCACACTTCGGTGCGGACGGCCTGCTCCCCGCCATCGTGCAGGAGGAATCGTCGAAGGACGTCCTCATGCTCGGCTACATGGACCGGGAAGCCCTCCGCCGCACCCTCACCGAAGGCCGTGTGACCTTCTGGTCGCGGTCGCGGAACGAGTACTGGCGGAAGGGCGACACGTCGGGACACGCCCAGTACGTCCGGGGTGCCGCGCTGGACTGCGACGACGACACGCTCCTCGTCACGGTGCAGCAGGTCGGGGCGGCGTGCCACACCGGTGCGCACCGGTGCTTCGACGTCGACCCGCTCGCGCCCGTGACCATGTCCGCCCCGGCGGACACGGCCGTGGAGTCGACCCGATGACCACCGCGACGATCTCCGAGACCCCGCACACGACCTCCCGACCGGAGTTCGACGGCCTGCTCGACGACCACCGCGTCCTGCCGGTCGTCCGCGCGCTGTACGGCGACAGCGAGACGCCGGTCGGCGTCTACCGCAAGCTCGCCGACGGCCGCCCCGGGTCCTTCCTGCTCGAGTCCGCCGGTCAGGGTGGCCTGTGGTCACGCTGGTCGTTCGTCGGCGTGCGGAGCTTCGGCGTCCTGACGCAGGACGGCGACCGCGCGGCCTGGATCGACACCGGCATCGACGCCGAGCGCGCCGTCGGGTCGCTCGACGGCGCCCCACTCGAGGTCCTCGCACGGTTGCACGAGCGCTGGGCCACGCCGCGGGTGCCCGGCTCGCCGCCGCTCGTCGGCGGCACCGTCGGCTTCATCGGGTGGGAGGCCGTGCGGCAGCTCGAGCACCTGCCGAACGTGCCGCCGGCCGACTTCGACGTGCCCGGACAGGCGCTGTCGTTCGTCTCCGAACTCGCCGCGCTCGACCACCGCACCGGTCTCGTGCTGCTGGTCGCGAGCGTGCTGAACGACGGCACCGACGACGCGGACTCCCTCTGGGCGGACGCGCAGCAGCGCCTCGACCGCATGCAGGGCGACCTGGTGCAGCCGAGCGTCGCGACCGTCGCCGAGGCGTTCGAGATCGCCGAGCCGAACCCGACCCACCGCACGAGCCCGGCCGACTACATGGCGGCCGTCGAGCGCTCGAAGGGCTTCATCCGCGACGGTGACGTGTTCCAGGTCGTCATCTCGCAGCGGTTCGACCACGAGGTCACGGCTGACCCGCTCGACGTCTACCGGGTGCTCCGGACGTTGAACCCGAGCCCGTACATGTACTTCCTCGCCCTCGCGGACACCGCCGACGAGCGGTTCTGGATCGTCGGCGCTTCCCCAGAGGCGCTGGTCAAGGTGCAGGGCGACCGCGCGATCACGCACCCTATCGCCGGGTCCCGCCCGCGTGGTGCGACCCCGGAAGAGGACGTCCACCTCGGCGAGGACCTGCTCGGCGACCCGAAGGAGCGCGCCGAGCACCTGATGCTCGTCGACCTCGCCCGCAACGACCTGCAGAAGGTGTGCGAGCCGGGCACCGTCAGCGTCACCGAGTTCATGACCGTCGAGCGGTTCAGCCACATCATGCACCTGGTGTCGAGCGTCGAGGGGCGGGTGCGTCCCGACGCCTCGGCGATCGACGTGTTCCGGGCGACGTTCCCGGCCGGCACGCTCTCGGGCGCGCCGAAGCCGCGTGCGCTCGAGATCATCGACGAGCTCGAGCCGGCGAAGCGCGGTGCGTACGCCGGTGTCGTCGGGTACTTCGACTTCGCCGGTGACGCCGACCTGGCGATCGCGATCCGCACCGCCCTGATCAAGGACGGCGTCGCCCGCGTGCAGGCCGGTGCCGGACTCGTCGCGGACTCCGACCCGGAGACCGAGCACGTCGAGGCGGTCAACAAGGCCGCCGCGCCGCTGCGTGCCGTCGCCACGGCCAACCGGATGCGCGAGGTCCGCTCGTGAAGCGCTCGCGTCCGATCGTGGTCGTCGCCGGGCTCCTGGTCGCCGGCGTCATCATGCTCGCCTGGACCCAGACCTGGTTCACCGTGCGCCTGCACGCGGGCGCCGCCGTCACCTCGACGGTCTCGGCCGACGGGGCGGCGGTCGTGCCGCAGTACACCGCGCTAGCGATCGCGAGCCTCGCGCTCTTCCTGGCGATGACCATCGCCGGACGTGTGCTGCGCGTCGTGCTCGCCGCCGTCGAGATCCTGCTCGGCCTCGGGGTCGTCGTCAGCGGGATCACCGCACTCCGTGACCCGATCGCCGCTGCACGTGGTGCCGTCGGCGAGGTCGCCGGGGTCAGTGACCTCGGCGCCGTCCGCGGTGTCGTGTCGAGCGTCTCCGTGAGCCCGTGGCCCGCCGTCGGGATCGCGGGCGGCGTGCTCGCCGTGCTGCTCGGCGTGGTCGTCATCGTGGTCCAGCGCGCCTGGCCCGGCCCGAGCCGGAAGTACGGCGCCGCGACCGCCGGAGCCGCCGCGGCGGCACGCGCGGCAGCACCCGTCCAGCGCGACGCGGTCGTCGACTGGGACGACCTGAGCGCGGGCGTGGACCCGACCACCGCCGACGGCGCGGGCGCGGGGGCGCCGAGTGACGACACGGTAGGATCGACAGGGCGTCGCTCGACCGACGACGCCGGAGCAGAACGAGGAGCACCGTGAGCAACACTGAGCCCGCAGAACTCGGCGAAGGCCACTCGCCGGCCGCCTGGACCGCCGTCGTGATCATGCTGATCGGATTCGCGGCAGGCACGCTGTTCTTCTGGTTCGACCAGCCGTGGGGCGTCTGGGCCTCCGCTGGCGTCGTCCTCATCGGCCTCATCGTCGGTGGCGTGATGAAGAAGGCCGGCTACGGCGTCGACGGTCCGAAGTTCGTCCCCAAGCACCACGGCGAGTAGGGGTCTCCCGATGCCGAACGTGCTCGAGACCCTCGTCGCGGGCGCGCTCGAGGACGCCGCCGCCCGTCGTGTCGACCGTCCGTACTCGGACGTCGAACGCGACCTCGACCGGGTGGCGTCGCCGCTCGACGCCCTCGCGTTCCTCAGCCCGGGTGACCGGGTGAAGATCATCGCCGAGGTCAAGCGCGCCAGCCCGTCCCGCGGGTCGATGGCCACGATCGCCGACCCGGCTGCCCTCGCCGCCGACTACGAGCGTGGTGGGGCCTCGACGATCAGCGTCCTGACCGAGGGCCGCAAGTTCCTCGGCAGCCTCGCCGACCTCGAAGCCGTGAAGGCCCGCGTCGGGGTCCCCGTGCTCCGCAAGGACTTCATCGCCGACCCGTACCAGGTGATCGAGGCCCGGGCGTCCGGAGCCGACGTCGTGCTGCTCATCGTGGCGGCGCTCGAACAGGCCCGCCTGGTCGAACTGCACACCCTGGCCGAAGAACTCGGCATGCGCGTGCTGGTCGAGGCGCACTCCGGTGACGAGGTCACGCGTGGCCTCGACGCCGGCGCCCGCATCCTCGGCGTCAACGCCCGTGACCTGACCGACTTCTCGCTCGACCGCGACCTGTTCGGGTCGCTCGCCGACCGCATCCCCACCGGGGTCGTGCGGGTCGCCGAGTCCGCGGTCTCCGGTCCGGCCGACGTCGCCCACTACCGGGCAGCCGGCGCCGACGTCGTGCTGGTCGGCGAAGCGCTCGTGACGGGTGACGACCCCGCCGCGACCCTGGCGTCGTTCATCGACGCCGCCGACCAGGCCTGACCGGCTCACCGGGCCGCTGACCAGCGGCCCGGACCGCCCACGCATCGAGGCCGCCGACCGCGGCCGCACGTTCCACCCGTCCGACGCGGCCCACCGGCCGCGTCGGACTCGTCCCGGGAGACACATCGTGACCTCACTCCGCGACCTGCACGGCCCCTACTTCGGTGACTTCGGCGGACGCTTCGTCCCCGAGTCCCTCGTCCTCGCGCTCGACGAGCTCGAGGCCGCCTTCCGTCAGGCCTGGGCCGACCCGGCGTTCCGTGCGGAGCTCGACGAGCTGCAGCGCGACTACACCGGGCGCCCCTCGATCATCACCGAGGTGCCGCGGTTCGCGAAGCACGCCGGTGGCGCTCGGGTGATCCTGAAGCGCGAGGACCTGAACCACACCGGTTCCCACAAGATCAACAACGTCCTCGGCCAGGCCCTCGTCGCCCGTCGGCTCGGCAAGACCCGTCTGATCGCCGAGACCGGTGCCGGCCAGCACGGCGTCGCCACGGCGACCGCTGCCGCGCTGTTCGGCATGGAGTGCGTCGTCTACATGGGCGCCGTGGACACCGAGCGACAGGCCCTCAACGTGGCCCGGATGCGCCTGCTCGGCGCCGAGGTCATCCCCGTCGAGACCGGCTCGCGCACCCTGAAGGACGCCATCAACGACGCCCTGCGCGACTGGGTGGCCAACGTCGAGTCGACGCACTACCTGCTCGGCACGGTCGCCGGTCCGCACCCGTTCCCCGAGATGGTGCGCGAGTTCCACAAGGTCATCGGCGAGGAAGCGCGCCAGCAGGTCCTCGACCGCGTCGGGCGCCTGCCGGACGCCGTCGCGGCCTGCGTCGGCGGCGGATCGAACGCGATGGGCATCTTCGAGGCGTTCCTCGACGACGAGTCCGTCGCGCTGCACGGCTTCGAGGCCGGCGGCGACGGCGTCGAGACCGGTCGGCACGCGGCGAGCATCACGCTCGGTCGCGAGGGCGTGCTGCAGGGCGCGAAGTCGTACCTGATGCAGGACGAGGACGGCCAGACGATCGAGAGCCACAGCATCTCCGCCGGACTCGACTACCCGAGCGTCGGACCGGAGCACGCGTACCTGGCGTCGATCGGCCGCGCGAAGTACCAGCCGATCACCGACACCGAGGCGATGGAGGCGTTCCGCCTGCTGAGCCAGACCGAGGGCATCATCCCGGCGATCGAGTCGTCCCACGCCCTCGCCGGTGCCATGAAGCTCGGCAAGGAGCTCGGCCCCGAGGGCGTCGTGCTCGTGAACCTGTCCGGCCGGGGCGACAAGGACGTCGCGTCCGCCAGTCGCTACTTCGGCATCCTCGACGAGAACGCGGTGCAGCTGTGACCACGAACCGGACCGTCGCCACGACGATCGACACCGCCAACGCCGAGCGCGCCGGAGCCGTCGTCGGCTACCTGCCCGCCGGGTACCCGAACCTGCAGACCAGCGTCGACGCCGCCGTCGCCCTCGCCGAGAACGGCGTGGACGTCATCGAGTTCGGCCTGCCGTACTCGGACCCGGTGATGGACGGCCCCGTGATCCAGCGGGCGGCCGAGGAGAGCCTGGCGAACGGCTTCCGGGTCGCACAGGTCTTCGACGCCGTGCAGCAGATCACCGAGCGGGCCGACGTGCCGGTGCTCGTCATGACGTACTGGAACCCGGTGCTGCGCTACGGCGTGGACCGCTTCGCCGACGACCTCGTCGCCGCCGGGGCCGCTGGCCTCATCACGCCCGACCTCATCCCCGACGAGGCCTCCGCGTGGACCGAGGCCTCCGAGCGGACCGGGCTCGACCGAGTCTTCCTCGCCGCACCGTCCTCGTCGGACGAGCGCATGCGCCAGGCGGTCGAGGCCAGCCGTGGGTTCGTCTACGCCGTCTCCACGATGGGTGTGACCGGTGCACGGGCCGGGGTCGACGTCGCCGCACGCACGGTGGTGTCGCGCCTGCGCGACGCCGGGGTTGAGCGCACCTGCGTGGGTCTCGGGATCTCGACGGCCGAGCAGGTCGGCGAGGTGCTCGAGTACGCCGACGGCGCCATCGTCGGGTCCGCGTTCGTCCGCGCGCTGGCCGACCTCGGTGTGCAGGGTGTGGCCGACCGTGCCGCCGACCTCGCCACCGGCGCCCGCCGCCGCTAGTCCAGTTCCTGTCGGGCCCGCGACCCGCGCTACAGTGAGCGAGGCCGACGCCACGTCGACCGCGCCCCGTCAGTTCCGAAAGGCGACAGCACCTCCATGCCCCTCCTGAGCATTCCGAGCCCGAGCACCGCCTGGCAGTACTTCGACCTGACCGCCTGGCTGCGCGACGCGTTCGGCTGGTCGCTGCCCCTCGACTTCCGCATCCACGCGTACGCGATCTGCATCCTGATCGGGATCGTGGCCGCGGTCGTCCTGGCGAACCGCCGACTCAACGCCCGCGGCGTCGAGCGCTGGATCATCATCGACATCGCGATCTGGGCCGTGCCCGCCGGCATCATCGGCGGTCGCCTCTTCCACGTGTTCACCCACGTGTCCGACTACTTCGGCCCCGGTATCGACCCGCTGTCCTTCCTGTACATCTGGGAGGGCGGGCTCGCCATCTTCGGCGCGCTCATCCTCGGGTCGGTCGGCGCGTGGATCGGCTGCCGCCAGGTGGGCCTGCGGTTCACCTCGTTCATCGACGCCGTGGTGCCGGGCGTCCTGCTCGCGCAGGCCTTCGGCCGGTTGGGCAACTACTTCAACCAGGAGCTCTTCGGCATGCCGACGAGCCTGCCCTGGGGCCTCGAGATCGACTCGAGCAACGCCGCGTTCCCGAAGGGTCTGCCCGAGGGCACGCTGTTCCACCCGACGTTCCTGTACGAGATCATCTGGAACGTCCTCGGCGTCGTCGTCATCCTGTTCCTCGCGCGCAAGTTCACGCTGCAGTGGGGCAAGGTCCTCGGCCTGTACCTGATCTGGTACGGCGCCGGACGATCGGTGCTCGAGTCCATCCGCGTCGACACGAGCGAGACCTTCTTCGGGGTCCGCACCAACGTGTGGGTGGCCCTCGCCGCGGTCGTCATCGGCATCCTGATCTTCGTGGTGCAGAGCCGCCGGCACACCGGCAAGGAGCCGAGCCCGTACCTGCCGGGTCGCGGGCCCCGTCCGACCTCCGTTGTAGACTCCGAGGACACCTTCTCGGAGCACGACGACGACGCAGCAGACGGCGTCACGAGCGACGAACCGGTCACGACCACTCGCTGATCCCGTGGTGGGAGCACCCGCTCCCGACGACCACCGGTCACGTGCAGCACCACCAGCAGCAGCACCAGACGGTCTCCGCCACAAGCGGGGCCCAGCAACCTCGCCGGCCGGCAGGGCAACTCACTGACGGCGGGCACGGGCACCAGTCCCGCCCGCTCGGGCGGAACGCACCACCGGGCCACCGCTGTCCCTGTTCCACTTCCTCGTGAGGACGGTTCCCCATGGCGCTCCAGCCAACCCAGCCCTCGGCACCGACGAGCCTCGTGCCGCCGCACCGCCGCTTCTCCGCGATCCCGGACGCCACGGGCATGTACGACCCGGCGAACGAGAAGGACGCCTGCGGACTCGCGATGGTCGCGACCCTGCGCGGCACACCCGGTCACGACATCGTCGACGCCGCACTCGGTGCGCTCCGGAACCTCGAGCACCGCGGTGCCGTGGGCTCCGACGCGGGCACCGGTGACGGCGCGGGCATCCTGTGCCAGGTGCCCGACGAGTTCCTCCGGGCCGTCGTGCCCTTCGAGCTGCCGGCCGCGGGGGAGTACGCCGTCGGTACCGCCTACCTGCCCCTGGACGACGACGCGCGCCACGCGGTGAAGGGTGCCGTCGAGCGGCTCGCCCGCGAAGAGGGCCTGAAGGTCCTCGGGTGGCGCGAGGTCCCGGTGCGTCCGGAGGTCCTCGGCACGCTCGCCCGTGCCGCGATGCCGGCGTTCGAGCAGCTGTTCGTCGCCTCCATCCGGCACGACGTGCACGGTGCCTCGTGGAGCGGCATCGCGCTGGACCGCCAGGCCTTCCGGCTCCGCAAGCGCGCCGAGCACGACAACGACCTGTACTTCATGTCGCTGTCGAGCCGCACCATGGTCTACAAGGGCATGGTCACGACGCTGCAGCTCGAGCCGTTCTACCCGGACCTCAGCGACGAGCGCTTCGCGTCGAAGCTCGCGATCGTGCACTCGCGCTACTCCACAAACACGTTCCCGTCGTGGCCGCTCGCGCAGCCGTTCCGGACGATCGCCCACAACGGTGAGATCAACACCGTGCGCGGCAACCGCAACTGGATGCGCGCCCGCCAGTCGCAGCTCGAGAGCGAACTGCTCGGCGACATGGCCCCGCTCCTGCCCATCGTGAGCCCGGGGGCGAGCGACTCGGCCTCGTTCGACGAGGTCCTCGAGTTGCTGACCCTGACCGGCCGGACCCTGCCGCACGCCGTGTCGATGATGGTTCCAGAGGCGTGGGAGAACCAGGTCGGGATGGACCCGGACCTCCGCGCGTTCTACGAGTACCACTCGATGCTCATGGAGCCGTGGGACGGCCCCGCCGCGATCACCTTCACCGACGGCTCGCTCGTCGGCGCCACCCTCGACCGCAACGGCCTGCGCCCCGGACGCTTCCTGGTCACGGACGACGGCCTCATCGTGATGGGCTCCGAGACCGGGGTCATCGACGTGCCGGCCGCCAAGGTCGTGCGCAAGGGGCGCCTGCGTCCGGGCCGGATGTTCCTGGTGGACACCGAGGCCGGCCGCATCATCGAGGACGACGAGGTCAAGCGCGAACTCGCCGCCTCGGGTCCCTGGGGTGACTGGCTCGAAGCCGGCCGCATCAACCTCAACGACCTGCCGGAGCGCGAGCACATCGTGCACACCCCGGCCTCGGTCACCCGTCGGCAGCGCGCGTTCGGGTACACCGAGGAAGAGGTCCGAATCCTGCTACGCCCGATGGCGGCAGCGGGGGCCGAACCCCTCGGCGCGATGGGCTCGGACACCCCGATCGCCGTGCTGTCGGAGCGTCCGCGACTGCTCTTCGACTACTTCACGCAGCAGTTCGCGCAGGTGACCAACCCGCCGCTCGACTCGATCCGTGAGCAGGTCATCACCTCGATGGGGATGGGGCTCGGTCCGGAGCGCAACCTGCTCTCCGCCGGTCCCGAGCACGCGAAGCAGATCACGCTCGACTTCCCGGTGATCGACAACGACCAGCTCGCCAAGGTCCAGCACTTCGAGACCGAGTCGGGTCGCCACCTGACCGTCACGATCAAGGGCCTGTACCGCGTCGACGCCGGCAAGAAGGCGATGCAGAAGCGCATCGCCGCCGTGTGCGACGAGGTCGACGCCGCGATCGAGTCCGGCAAGCAGTTCATCGTGCTGTCCGACCGCGACGGCAACTCCGAGCAGGCACCGGTGCCGAGCCTCCTGCTCCTCGCCGCGGTCCACCACCACCTGATCCGCACCGAGCAGCGCATGAAGGTCGGGCTCATCGTCGAGGCCGGCGACGTGCGCGAGGTCCACCACGTGGCGACCCTCATCGGGTACGGCGCCTCGGCGATCAACCCGTACCTGGCGATGGAGACCTGCGAGAACCTGGTCCGCGCCGGCATGATCCCCGGGATCACCCCGGAGCAGGCCGTCAAGAACGTCATCAAGGCGCTCGGCAAGGGCGTGTTGAAGATCATGTCGAAGATGGGCATCTCCACGGTGTCCAGCTACGCCGGTGCGCAGGCGTTCGAGGCCGTCGGGCTCAGCCAGGAGTTCGTCGACAAGTACTTCACGGGCACCTCGTCGATCCTGGGCGGCGTCGACATCGACGTCATCGCCAAGGAGAACGCCGAGCGGCACGCCCAGGCGTACCCGCAGGACGGTGCCGTGCTCTCCCACGAGCGGCTGCAGATCGGTGGCGAGTACCAGTGGCGCCGTCAGGGCCCGCCGCACCTGTTCAACCCGGACACGGTGTTCCGCCTGCAGCACGCCACGCGTGCCCGCCGGTACGACATCTTCCGCGAGTACTCGAGCGCCGTGGACGACCAGTCCGAGCAGCTCATGACGCTCCGCGGGCTGTTCCGGTTCAAGCAGGGCGCTCGGAAGCCCATCGCGCTCGACGAGGTCGAGTCGATCGAGTCGATCGTCAAGCGGTTCAACACCGGTGCGATGTCCTACGGGTCCATCTCGAAGGAGGCCCACGAGACGCTCGCCATCGCGATGAACCGACTCGGTGGCCGGTCGAACACGGGCGAGGGCGGCGAGGACGTCGACCGGCTCCTCGACCCCGAGCGCCGCAGCGCGATCAAGCAGGTCGCCTCCGGCCGGTTCGGCGTGACGAGCATGTACCTCACGCACGCCACCGACATCCAGCTCAAGATGGCGCAGGGCGCGAAGCCCGGCGAGGGCGGTCAGCTGCCCCCGGCGAAGGTCTACCCGTGGGTGGCCCGCACCCGGCACGCCACCGCGGGCGTCGGCCTCATCTCGCCGCCGCCGCACCACGACATCTACTCGATCGAGGACCTCAAGCAGCTGATCTTCGACGTCAAGCGCGCCAACCCGGCCGCCCGCGTCCACGTGAAGCTCGTGAGCCAGTCCGGCATCGGTGCGGTCGCGGCCGGTGTGACGAAGGCCCTGGCCGACGTCGTGCTCGTGTCCGGCCACGACGGCGGTACCGGCGCGAGCCCGCTGAACTCGCTCAAGCACGCCGGCACCCCGTGGGAGATCGGCCTGGCCGAGACCCAGCAGACGCTCATGCTGAACGGCATGCGCGACCGCGTCGTCGTGCAGGTGGACGGGCAGATGAAGACCGGGCGCGACGTCGTCGTGGCCGCGTTGCTCGGTGCCGAGGAGTACGGCTTCGCGACCGCGCCGCTCGTGGTCGAGGGCTGCATCCTGATGCGCGTCTGCCACCTGGACACCTGCCCGGTCGGCGTCGCCACGCAGAACCCCGAGCTCCGCAAGCGGTTCTCCGGCAAGCCCGAGTTCGTCGTGAACTTCTTCGAGTTCATCGCGCAGGAGGTCCGCGAGCTCCTCGCCGAGCTCGGCTTCCGCAGCCTCGACGAGGCCATCGGGCAGACCGACGCGCTCGACGTCGACCGTGCGGTCGAGCACTGGAAGGCCTCAGGGCTCGACCTCGCGCCCGTGCTCAAGGGACCGCACTTCGACGACGCCGAACCGCGCCGCCACCACCGCGAGCAGGACCACGAGCTGGACCAGCACTTCGACGTGCAGCTCATCCAGCAGACCGCGGACGTGCTCGACCACGGCGGTTCGATCGCGCTCGACCTGCCCATCCGCAACACCGAGCGCGCCGTCGGCACCATGCTCGGCCACCAGGTGACCCTGCGACACGGCGAGCACGGTCTGCCGAACGGTTCGATCGACGTGACGCTGCGCGGTTCCGCCGGGCAGTCGCTCGGCGCGTTCCTGCCGGCGGGCATCACGCTGCGACTCATCGGCGACAGCAACGACTACGTCGGCAAGGGGCTCTCCGGCGGCCAGATCGTCGTCCGCCCCGACGCCGGTTCGGGGTTCGACCCCGCCGAGAACGTCATCGCCGGCAACGTCATCGGGTACGGCGCCACCCAGGGCAGCATGTTCATCCGCGGCATCGTGGGCGAGCGGTTCCTGGTGCGGAACTCCGGTGCCACGGCCGTCGTCGAGGGCGTGGGCGACCACGCGCTCGAGTACATGACGGGCGGGCTCGCGCTCATCCTCGGTGAGACCGGCCGGAACCTCGGTGCCGGCATGTCCGGTGGGACGGCGTACGTCCGTGGGCTCCGCGAGGAGCACGTCAACACCGACGCCCTGGCGTCCGGCGAACTCCGGCTCGAGGCGCTCGACAGCGCCGACGTCGAGATCGTCACCGACCTGCTCACCCGGCACGCCGACGAGACGGGGTCGACGCTCGCGTCCGACCTGCTGGCGTCCGGAGACCTGAGCGACTTCGTCAAGGTGCTGCCGCGCGACTACGCGGCGGTGCTCGAGACGCGCAGACAGGCCGTCGACGAGGGGCTCGACCCCGACGGTGACATCGTTTGGAATCGGATCATGGAGGTGACCGGTGGCTGACCCCAAGGGATTCCTGAAGGTCCAGGAACGCGAACTCCCGCCCCGGCGACCCGTGCCCGTGCGGCTCATGGACTGGAAAGAGGTCTACGAGCAGCAGGAGTCCGGTGTCCTGAAGCGCCAGGCCGGCCGCTGCATGGACTGCGGCGTGCCGTTCTGCCACCAGGGCTGCCCGCTCGGCAACCTGATCCCGGAGTGGAACGACCTGAGCTGGCGCGGTGAGGGCCGGCAGGCGATCGAGCGCCTGCACGAGACGAACAACTTCCCGGAATTCACGGGTCGGCTCTGCCCGGCCCCGTGCGAGTCGTCGTGCGTGCTCGGCATCAACCAGCCCCCGGTGACGATCAAGCAGGTCGAGGTCTCGATCATCGACCAGGCGTTCCAGAACGGCTGGGTCACGCCGCACCCGCCGGAGCGCCTGACGGGCAAGACCGTCGCCGTCGTGGGCTCCGGCCCCGCCGGGCTCGCGGCCGCGCAGCAGCTCACGCGTGCCGGCCACACGGTCGCCGTCTACGAGCGGGACGACCGCATCGGCGGCCTGCTCCGCTACGGCATCCCGGACTTCAAGATGGAGAAGCGCCAGATCGACGCGCGCCTCGCCCAGATGCAGGCCGAGGGCACCCGGTTCCGTGCCGGGGTCGAGATCGGCAGGGACATCACCTGGGACGACCTGAAGTCGCGCTACGACGCGGTCGTCGTCGCCACCGGTGCCACGGTGCCGCGCGACCTGCCGATCCCGGGGCGCGACCTCGAGGGCGTGCACTTCGCCATGGACTACCTGGTCCAGCAGAACAAGGCGAACGCGGGCACGACGGTCGACAACCAGATCACGGCCGAGGGCAAGCACGTCGTCGTCATCGGCGGCGGCGACACCGGCGCGGACTGCATCGGTACCGCCCACCGCCAGGGCGCGTTGAGCGTGACGAACCTGGCGATCGGCAAGCAGCCGCCGCTCGAGCGTCCGTCCGACCAGCCGTGGCCGATGTTCCCGACCGTGTTCGAGATCACGAGCGCCCACGAAGAGGGCGGCGAGCGGCACTTCCTCGCCTCCACCGTCGAGTTCCTGTCGAACGACGCCGGCGAGGTCCGCGCACTGCGGGTCGCCGAGACCGAGTACCTCGACGGCCGACGGGTCCCGAAGGCGGGCAGCGAGCGGGAGATCCCGGCCGACCTCGTCCTCATCGCGATGGGCTTCACCGGCCCCGAGTCGGACACGATCGAGCCGCAGCTCGGTCTGCCGACCACGGTCTCCGGGGCGCTCGACCGCCGTGCCGACTACGCGACCAACGAGGCCGGCGTGTTCGTCGCCGGCGACGCGGGTCGCGGGCAGTCGCTCATCGTGTGGGCGATCGCCGAGGGCCGTGCCGCGGCCGCACAGGTCGACGAGTACCTCGAGGGCTCCACGATCCTGCCGGCACCGGTCAAGGCGACCGACCGGGCGATCTCCGTCTGATGTCGGACGCGCACCAGATGTCGGGCCGCCGCCAGCCGGCGGACCGTCTCCACCAGATGCTCACGCTCCCGTGAGCATGAGGCCACCAGCACTCGGTAGGGTGCTGGTGGCCTCGCTTCGTTCCGCGCGGCCCCACAGCGCGGAAACCCAAGCTCCATCCACCACCACGAAGGAATCCATTGAGACGCGCAAAGATCGTTTCGACGCTCGGACCGGCAACGTCGGACTACGAGACCGTCAAGGAGATCATCGAAGCGGGCGTCGACGTCGCCCGCCTCAACCTCAGCCACGGTGACTACAGCGTCCACGAGGCCAACTACGTCAACGTCCGTCGTGCCGCCGAAGAACTCGGCAAGCCCGTCGCGATCCTCGTCGACCTGCAGGGTCCGAAGATCCGTCTGGCTCGGTTCGCCGACGGCCCGCACGACCTGGCGGTCGGTGACATCTTCACCATCACGACCGAGGACGTCCCCGGCTCGAAGGAGATCTGCGGCACGACGTTCAAGGGCCTGCCGCAGGACGTCAAGCCCGGTGACCCGCTGCTCATCGACGACGGCCGTGTCCGCCTCCGTGTCCTCGACACCGACGGCGTGCGGGTCCGCACCGAGGTCGTCGTCCCGGGCACGGTGTCCAACAACAAGGGCATCAACCTGCCCGGTGTCGCCGTCAACGTCCCCGCGCTGAGCGAGAAGGACGAGGCCGACCTGCGCTGGGCCATCCGCCAGGGCGCCGACCTCATCGCGCTGTCGTTCGTGCGCAACGCGAGCGACGTGGTGCGTGCCCACGAGATCATGGACGAAGAGGGCAAGCGCCTTCCGGTCATCGCCAAGGTCGAGAAGCCCCAGGCCGTCGACGCCCTCGAGGAGATCATCGACGCCTTCGACAGCATCATGGTCGCCCGCGGTGACCTCGGCGTCGAGCTCCCGCTCGAGGCCGTCCCGATCGTGCAGAAGCGCGCCGTCGAGCTGTCCCGCCGCATGGCGAAGCCGGTCATCGTGGCGACGCAGATGCTCGAGTCGATGATCTCGTCGCCGATCCCCACCCGCGCCGAGACGTCCGACGTCGCCAACGCCGTCCTCGACGGTGCCGACGCGGTCATGCTGTCCGGTGAGACGAGCGTCGGTGAGTACCCGGTGCAGACCGTGCGCACCATGGCGCGCATCGTCGAGTCCACCGAGGACCACGGGCTCGAGCGCATCGCCCCGCTCGGCACCAAGCCGCGCACCCTCGGCGGAGCGATCACTCTCGCCGCCGTCGAGATCGCCGAGTTCACCGAGGCGTCGTACCTCTGCGTCTTCACCGAGTCCGGCGACTCGGCCCGCCGCATGTCGCGCCTGCGCCACGGTCTGCCGATCATCGCCTTCACCCCGAACGAGGCCACGCGACGCCGGATGGCCCTCACGTGGGGTGTCCGTTCGTTCCTGGTGGAGCGGAAGACCCACACCGACGAGCTCTTCTCGCAGGTGGACGACGTCCTCCTCGAGAACGGCCTGGCCGCCCCCGGCGACCGCGTCATCGTGACGGCCGGGTCCCCTCCCGGCATCGAGGGCTCGACGAACGACCTGCGCGTGCACCGGGTGGGCGACGCCCACGCCGAGGCCGCGCCGGCGTACGTCCGGGACTGATCCCGAGGATCCGTCCCCACCAGGGCGCGGACTGGAGGCCCGGTGCGAGCAGCGCCGACCGCTTCCGGTCCGCGCCCTGCCGCGTCTCCACGGCCCTGGTGGTGACCGGACGTCGGCCGCAGGCGGCAGGATGGTCGCTGTGAGCCTCCGATCCGACACCCCGGCGCCGCGCGCCGACGTCCGCCGCTGGCGTCGCTACCTGGCCGACGAACGTGCCGAGGCGGCCGTGTACCGCAACCTCGCCGCCCGCCGTTCCGGCGAGGAGCGCGAGATCCTCGCCGCGCTGGCCGAGGCCGAGGGACGCCACGCCGACCACTGGCTCGACCTGCTCGGCGACGACGTCGGACGGCCGCAGCGGGGGAGCCTGCGCACCCGGGTGCTCGCGGTGCTGGCCAAGCGGTTCGGGTCGGTCTTCGTCCTCGCGCTCATGCAGCGTGCCGAGGACCGCTCGCCGTACGCCGACGACTCGGACGCGACCGCGCGGATGGCCGCCGACGAGCGGATCCACGGCGAGGTCGTGCGCGGGCTCGCGAACCGCGGCCGGATGCGGCTGTCCGGCACGTTCCGGGCGGCGGTGTTCGGCGCGAACGACGGCCTGGTGTCCAACCTGGCGCTCATCATCGGCATCAGCGCCTCCGGTGCCGACCGGCACTTCGTGCTGCTGAGCGGCATCGCCGGCCTGCTGGCCGGCGCCTTGTCGATGGGGGCGGGGGAGTACGTCTCCGTCCGGTCGCAGCGCGAGCTGCTCGAGGCGTCGGCGCCGCACCCCGAGGCCGGCAGGGCGGTGTCGGACCTCGACGTCGACGCGAACGAGCTCGCCCTGGTCTACCGGGCGCGCGGGATGTCCGAGGCCGAGGCGACCGAGCACGCCGCACAGGTGCTGTCCGGCATCGGAGAGCGGCGGCCGGCGACCGGTTCGACCGCGGTCGCGGACGACCACGAGGCGGTCGGCACCGGGCTGAGCGCCGCGGTGTCGAGCTTCTGCTTCTTCGCGTCGGGCGCGATCATCCCGGTGCTGCCGTTCCTGTTCGGCATGCAGGGGTGGCCGGCGATCGCGGTGGCCGGCGGGCTGGTGGGCATCGCCCTGCTCGGCACCGGTGCCGTCGTCGGCGTGCTGAGCGGAGCGTCTCCCGGCAAGCGCGCCTTCCGGCAGCTCGCCATCGGGTTCGGTGCGGCGATCGTCACCTACGCACTCGGGCTGCTCTTCGGCACCGGGTCGGCCTAGCGGCGGACGGCGGCCCGCGGCGGCTACCGGCGGACGGCGGCCCGCGGCGGCAGGAGCAGCAGGGCCGCGGCCCCGACGACGATGAGCGCGATGCCCGCGAAGACCATGAAGACGGTGAGCGCGAGTCCGGGCGCGACGAGCACGACGACGCCCCCGATGATCGACAGCACGCCGCTGACGACGGTCGGGACGCGAGATGAACCCGGGTGGCCGACGAAGCCGCCGACGATCGCGGCGACCCCCTCGATCAGGAACCCGACCCCGGCGAGCACGGCGTAGACGACGAGCGGGATCGCCGGGTCGAGCAGCGTCACGAGCCCCGCGACCGCGACCAGGCCGCCGACGATGCCGGACGTCCACCGCCACACCGGGCGGGTGCCGTGGCCCCGCACCGCGGCGAAGACGCGCAGTGCCCCGGCCACGACGAGGTACACGCCGAACAGCAGCGCCACGAGCACGAGCGACGGGCGGGGCCAGACGATGGCCACGATGCCCAGTGCGATGGCCACGACGGCGGTGACGACGACGAACACCCGGAACGTCCTGACGGCACGAGAATCCACGAGCGCTCCTCCCTGATCGCCAGCGCTGGTGTCCAGCACGCTACCCGTCGGAGCCCGGGACCGTGCAACGACCTGCAACCCCCGCGGTCGTACCGTGCGGAGCAGGCGCGCGACCCGCGCGCCCCGACAGCGTCGTCGAAAGGGCACCACCATGACCATCGCACCCTCGCCCACCAGCTACGCCGCACCCGGCGAGCCCGGCTCCCTGGTCGAGTACCGATCCCGGTACGACCACTTCATCGGCGGCGAGTACGTGCCGTCCGCCAGCGGACAGTACTTCGAGAACCCGACGCCCGTCACCGGCAAGGTGTTCACCGAGGTCGCCCGCGGCGACTCCACGGACGTCGACCGCGCCGTCGCCGCCGGATGGAAGGCGTTCCCGGCCTGGGGCCGGACGAGCGCGGCCGAGCGCGCCGTCATCCTCAACAAGATCGCGGACCGCATGGAGGAGCACCTCGAGATGCTCGCCGTCGCCGAGACCTGGGAGAACGGCAAGCCGATCCGCGAGACCCTCGGTGCGGACATCCCGCTCGCCATCGACCACTTCCGGTACTTCGCCGGGGCGATCCGTGCGCAGGAGGGCTCCGCCGGCGAGATCGACCACGACACCGTGGCCTACCACTTCCACGAGCCGCTCGGCGTCGTCGGGCAGATCATCCCGTGGAACTTCCCGATCCTGATGGCGGTGTGGAAGCTCGCACCGGCCCTCGCCGCCGGCAACTGCGTCGTGCTGAAGCCCGCCGAGCAGACCCCGGCGTCCATCCACGTGCTCGTCGAGCTCATCCGCGACCTGCTGCCCGCCGGGGTGCTCAACGTCGTCAACGGCTTCGGCATCGAGGTCGGCGCACCGCTCGCGCAGCACCCGGACATCCGGAAGATCGCCTTCACCGGGGAGACCACCACCGGCCGGCTGATCATGCAGTACGCCTCGCAGAGCCTCATCCCGGTGACGCTCGAGCTCGGCGGCAAGAGCCCGAACGTGTTCTTCCCCGACGTGGCGGCCGAGAAGGACTCCTTCTACGACAAGGCACTCGAGGGCTTCACGTTCTTCAACCTGAACCAGGGCGAGGTCTGCACGTGTCCGTCCCGGGCACTCGTGGCGAAGGAGATCTACGACGGGTTCGTCGCCGACGGCCTGGAACGGGTCCGTGCCGTCAAGCAGGGACACCCGCTCGACCTGTCGACGATGATCGGCGCCCAGGCGTCGAACGACCAGCTCGAGAAGATCCTGAGCTACATCGACATCGGCAAGCAGGAGGGTGCGACGCTCCTGACCGGTGGTGAACGCGCGGACCTGGGCGGCGAGCTCTCGGGCGGCTACTACGTCACCCCGACCGTGTTCGAGGGCGACAACTCGATGCGGATCTTCCAGGAGGAGATCTTCGGGCCCGTGCTCGCCCTGACGTCCTTCAACGGCTACGACGACGCGATCGCCACGGCCAACGACACCCTGTACGGGCTCGGTGCCGGGGTGTGGAGCCGTGACGTCACGACCCTGTACCGCGCCGGACGGGACATCCAGGCCGGGCGGGTCTGGTCGAACACCTACCACCAGTACCCGGCGGGTGCGGCCTTCGGCGGCTACAAGCAGTCCGGCATCGGGCGCGAGAACCACAAGATGATGCTCGACCACTACCAGCAGACGAAGAACCTGCTCGTCTCCTACGCCGACGGACCGATGGGCTTCTTCTGATGCCCGACACCGCACGCGTCGCGGTGACGCCGGCGGCGGGGGAGCTCCTCGGCACCCTCACCGCCCGGCACGGCCCGCTGATGTTCCACCAGTCCGGCGGCTGCTGCGACGGCTCGAGCCCGATGTGCTACCCCGTCGGCATGTTCCGGACCGGCCCGGGGGACGTCCTGCTCGGCGCGTTGCGTGTCGACGGGCTGGACCCGGTCGAGGTCTACATGTCGGTGTCGCAGTTCGAGTACTGGAAGTACACGCACCTGACGATCGACGTCGTCGACGGTCGCGGCGGCGGGTTCTCGGTCGAGGTCCCGGAGGGCAAACGGTTCCTCACCCGGTCGCGGATCTTCGACGAGGCCGAGCTCGCCGATCTCGGCCTGGTCCCGCGGGTGGCCCGGACGTAGGCTGACCGCACGCGTCGCGACGGAGCGGCGGGTGGGGTCGATCGGAGGACGCATGCGCGCACCCGGTCGGCTCCGCCCGCTCGTCGCCGAGTCGTGGCAGCGGTCCGCCCGGGTCGACCCCGACGCCACCCCGGTCCTCGCCCTCGACGATGACGAACTCGACGCCGTACGGCAGGACGGCCCCCTCGCCACCCTGCTGCCGGTGGTCCGTCGGCTGCTGCTCGACGACTCCCGCTCGGCCGGGTGCGTCGTCGCCGTCGCGGACGCCGCGGGTCGTCTCGTCTGGGTCGACGGCGCACGCTCCACGCGTCGCGCCGCCGAGGACATGGGCTTCGTCCCCGGAGCCGACTGGTCGGAGGACCGCGTCGGCACGAGCGCG
Source organism: Curtobacterium sp. MCBA15_005 (assembly GCF_001864855.1). Classification (NCBI taxonomy): domain Bacteria; kingdom Bacillati; phylum Actinomycetota; class Actinomycetes; order Micrococcales; family Microbacteriaceae; genus Curtobacterium; species Curtobacterium sp. MCBA15_005. The sequence goes on along the minus strand of NZ_MJGL01000003.1, from coordinate 442,245 downwards.
CCCGGCACGGCACTGCGCCTGGACCGTCCGGTGCAGATCCGGTCCGACGAGCACTACGCGAACGCCGTCAAGCCGTTCTCGTGCACGGCCGTCCCGGTGCACGACGCGAGCGGCGCCACGGTCGGGGTGCTCGACCTGACGGGCGACGACCGAGCCGTCGAGCGGCACACGCTGTCGCTGCTCGCCGCCACGGTCGCCGCCGCCGAGGCCCAGCTCGCCCTGGCCGCGGTCCGCCCACGCGCGCGGACGCCGCGCGTGCCGTCCGCCGAGCTGACCGTGCTCGGGACCGACACCGCCGTGCTCCGGATCGCCGACCGCCGGGTCGAGCTGTCCGCCCGGCACTCCGAACTGCTCGTCGTGCTCGCCGCGCACCCCGACGGCCTCGCGGCGACCGACCTCGCCGCCGCGGTCTACGGTGACCCGCGCTCGGTCGTCACCCTGCGCGCCGAGGTCGTCCGGCTCCGACGGGTCCTCGCGCAGCACGCGCCGGACGTGACCGTGACGTCGCGGCCGTACCGGGTGACCGGGGTCCGGACCGACGTCGACGGCGTGCTGTCCGCGCTCGAACGCGGGGCGCGCCTCCAGGCCGTCGACCGGTACGCCGGACCGGTCCTGCCGGGCTCCGCCGCACCCGGCGTCGACGCGGTCCGTGACCTGGTGCGGCTGCGGTTCCGCGAGTCGGTCGTCGCCGACGGTGGCGTCGACGCCCTGCTCGCGTGGGCGCGCACCCCGGACGGTGCGACCGACCCGCTCGTGCTCCGCGCGCTGCTCGCGGTGCTGCCGCGGCGGTCGCCGCGACGGGCCGGTCTCGTGGCGGCGATCGAGGCGCTCGAGGGCTCCTGAGACGGTCGACGACGGGCCGGGAGGCGCGGGTCGGGCTGGTAGTGTTGGCCTCCTCGCGAGTGTGGTGGAATCGGCAGACACGGGGCACTCAAAATGCTCTGCCTCACGGCGTGCGGGTTCAAGTCCCGCCACTCGTACCAAGCACTCATCCGTCTGATCGATCTGCGTGGTCTGGGATACGGCACTTCCGTCGTCTAGTAGGCTTTCGTCCGTGAGTGACACAGAAGCAACAGCACCAGCACCCCGTCGCGTCGTCGTCGCCGAGGACGAGTCGCTCATCCGCCTCGACATCGTGGAGATCCTCCGCGACAACGGGTTCGACGTGGTCGGTGAAGCCGGTGACGGTGAGACCGCCGTCCAGCTCGCGACCGACCTCCGTCCCGACCTCGTCGTGATGGACGTCAAGATGCCCCAGCTCGACGGCATCTCCGCAGCCGAGAAGCTGTCCAAGAACCACATCGCGCCCGTCGTCCTGCTGACCGCGTTCAGCCAGAAGGACCTCGTCGAGCGTGCCACCGAGGCCGGCGCGCTGGCCTACGTGGTCAAGCCCTTCACCCCGAACGACCTGCTCCCCGCGATCGAGATCGCTCTCTCGCGGTACCAGCAGATCATCACGCTCGAAGCCGAGGTCGCCGACCTCGTCGAGCGCTTCGAGACCCGCAAGCTCGTCGACCGCGCCAAGGGCCTGCTGAACGAGAAGATGGGCCTCACCGAGCCCGAGGCGTTCCGCTGGATCCAGAAGGCTTCGATGGACCGCCGCCTGACCATGCACGACGTCGCGAAGGCGATCATCGAGCAGCTCAGCGCCAAGAAGTAGTCCAGCGCTCCACCGTCGCTCACGGAACGCCGCCGGCCCCCCTGGGGTCGGCGGCGTTCCTGCGTCCGGGGGCGGGGCGTGTGCCGCGACCACCTGGCAGGCTGGAGCCATGGACGACGTGGTGATCCGGGCCTCCCGGCCTGACGACATGCCGGCAGTGGCCGACCTGCGGTGGCGGTGGAGCGTCGACGAGGACGGCCGCACGCCGGTGCAGACGCCGGACGAGTACCGCCGTGCGATGACGGGGTTCGCGGTCGACCACCGGGAGTCGCACCGGTGCGTCGTCGCCGAGCGGGACGGTGTGGTGCTCGGCATGGCGTGGTTGGCGGTCAACCCGCGACCGCCGGCGCCGCACGTCGACGGCGACCGGTTCGCGGCTGAGCTGCAGACGGTCTACGTGCACCCGCAGCTGCGCGGTTCCGGCGTCGCCGGACGGCTCGTCACGGCCCTGCTGGAGCTCGCCGACGAACTCGGCGTGGAGCGGACGTCGGTGCACTCGAGCGTGGACGGCGAGCGGCTCTACCGGAGGCTCGGGTTCGGCGACGCCCGCCTGTTGCTGCAGCGTCCGCCCGAGGACTGAGCCGTCGGTCCGTCGGTCAGCGACGCTCGCGGATCATGTTCGTGATCCGGACGGTGGAGCACCGGCGACCCTGGTCGTCGGTCAGGACGATCTCGTGGGTGGTGAGCGTGCCGCCCAGGTGGATGGCGGTGCACGTGCCCGTGACGATGCCGCTCGTGGCGCTCCGGGAGTGCGAGGCGCTGAGCTCGATGCCGACGGCGTAGCGGCCGGGCCCGGCGTGCACGTTCGCGGCCATCGAACCGAGGCTCTCCGCGAGGACGACGTAGGCACCGCCGTGCAGCAGGCCGACCGGCTGGCGGTTGCCCTCGACGGGGATCGAACCGACCGCCCGCTCGGCCGAGAGCTCGGTGATGACCATGCCCATCTTCTCGGCCAGCTCGCCCATGCCGCGTTCGTCGATGCGGGGATCGATCGTGGTCGATGTGGTGTCGTCGGTCACGGTCTGCGTCGACCTTCCGTGTCAGCGGGCGTCGGTAGGCTGTCCGGGTGTCGGACTCCGCAAAGCCTACCCTCATGGTCATCGACGGCCACTCGCTCGCCTTCCGGGCCTTCTACGCGCTGCCGGTCGACAGCTTCGTGAACCGCGAGGGGCAGCACACCAACGCGATCCACGGCTTCATCTCGATGCTGCTGATGCTCCTGCAGCGCGAGAAGCCCACCCACCTGGCGGTGGCGTTCGACATCTCCCGGTTCTCGTTCCGCACGCGTGAGTACGCCGAGTACAAGGGCACCCGCTCCGAGACCCCGGCCGAGTTCAAGGGACAGATCCCGCTCCTGCAGCAGGCGCTCGAGGCGATGGGCATCACCACCGTCACGAAAGAGGACTACGAGGCCGACGACATCCTCGCGACCCTCTCCAAGCAGGGTGCCGACCAGGGCTTCACGGTCTACGTGGTCTCCGGTGACCGCGACTCGATCCAGCTCGTCAACGACGACGTCACGCTGCTCTACCCATCGGTCCGCGGTGTCTCCGAACTCACCCGCTACGACCGCGACAAGGTCTACGAGCGGTACGGCATCGAGCCCCACCAGTACCCGGACATCGCGGCCCTGGTCGGCGAGACCAGCGACAACCTGATCGGCATCGACAAGGTCGGCGAGAAGACCGCGGTCAAGTGGGTGACGCAGTACGGGTCGCTCGACGGCGTCCTCGAGCACGCCGACGAGATCAAGGGCGTCGTCGGCAACAACCTGCGCGAGCAGCGGGACCGGGCTATCCGGAACCGCCGGCTCAACCGCCTGGTCACCGACGTCGAGCTGCCCGTCGGTCCCGCCGACGTCGCGCTCCGCCCGGTCGACGAGACCGCGGTGCGCGAGCTCTTCGCCAAGCTGCAGTTCCGCACGCTGCTCGACCGCGTCTTCAAGGTCGCCGGGTCGGGTAACCCCGCCGAGCCGGCGGCCGAGGGCACCGTCACCGACGGCGCGCCGACCCCGCCGCCCGTCAAGACCCTGATCGACGAAGAACTCGGCTACTGGCTCGAGCGCCGCAACGCGACCGAGGCGGAGAACGGCTACGGCGTCGCGGTCGAGGTCATCGACGGACGCCTCAGCGCCATCGGCATCGCGACCCACGACGACGCCGTGCTGGTGCCGGGCGGCAGCGGCGCGAAGGACTACGAGCAGCTCTCGGCCTGGTTCGCCTCCGACGCCCCGAAGCACTTCCACGACGCCAAGGCCGCCATCAAGGCGCTCGGCACCGCCGGTTTCGTCGTGAACGGCATCGCCGGCGACGCCCGGATCATGGGGTGGCTCGCGCAGCCCGGCAAGCAGGGGCAGCCGCTGTCCGACCTCGTCTACCAGGAGCTCGGCGAAGAGCTGCCGACGGCCGACCCGAACCAGCTGGTCCCCGAGACCGACCCGGTCAACGTCGGGGTGCACGCGTGGTTCGTGCTCCGCGTCACCACGGCCCTGCGCGCCCGGATCGACGCGTCCTCGCTGCAGGTCCTCGACGACATCGAGCTGCCGCTCGTGTCGGTGCTGGCCGGCATGGAGACCATCGGTGTCGGCATCGACCGCCCGGTGCTCACCGGCCTGTCGAAGGAACTCGGGGAGCGCGCCGCCGAACTCGCGCAGCAGGCCTTCGCCGAGATCGGGCACGAGGTCAACCTCGGGTCGCCGAAGCAGCTGCAGGAAGTCCTGTTCACCGAGCTCGCGATGCCGAAGACCCGCAAGACCAAGACCGGGTTCTCGACCGACGCCGCGAGCCTGGCCGACCTGCAGGAACAGCACCCGCACCCGTTCCTCGGGCTCCTGCTGCAGCACCGCGACGCCACGAAGCTCCGGCAGATCGTCGACACGCTCGACGGCGCCGTGGTCGACGGGCGCATCCACACCCGCTACGAGCAGACCGGTACGAGCACCGGCCGGGTCTCGTCGACCGACCCGAACCTGCAGAACATCCCGGTGAAGACGGCCGTGGGTCGCCGGATCCGCTCGGCGTTCGCGGTCGCCGAGCCGTACACGACGCTCGTGACCGCCGACTACTCGCAGATCGAGATGCGGATCATGGCGCACCTCTCCGGCGACCCGGGGCTCATCCAGGCCTTCAACGAGGGCGAGGACCTGCACCGCTTCGTCGGCGCCCGGGTGTTCGGCGTCGACCCGTCCGAGGTCTCCAACGAGATGCGCACCAAGGTCAAGGCGATGTCCTACGGCCTGGCCTACGGGTTGAGTGCCTTCGGTCTGTCGAAGCAGCTGCGCATCGAGCAGTCCGAGGCCCGCACCCTGATGACCGAGTACTTCGCCCGCTTCGGTGCGGTGCGCGACTACCTGCGCAACGTCGTCGAGCAGGCGCGCGAGGACGGCTACACCGAGACGATCTTCGGTCGCCGTCGCCCGTTCCCCGACCTGAAGAGCCCGAACCGGGTCCTGCGTGAGAACGCCGAACGCGCCGCGCTGAACGCCCCGATCCAGGGTTCGGCCGCCGACATCATCAAGATCGCGATGCTCGGGGTCGCCGACGACCTGCGCGAGGGCGAGCTGCAGTCCCACCTGCTGCTCCAGGTGCACGACGAGCTCATCCTCGAGGTCGCGCCCGGTGAGCAGGAGCGTGTGGAGGAGATCCTCCGCACCCGGATGGGCAGCGCTGCCGAGCTGAGCGTCCCGCTCGACGTCTCGGTCGGCGTGGGGCCGAACTGGGAGAGCGCCGCCCACTGACCCGGGCGACCCGGGGGTCCTGTCGACCCACGGGTCGGTAGGGTCGGGGCATGAGCGAAGAGCGTCCTGTCCGCCAGCCGTCCGCCGTCGACCGCGTCGCCGAGGACTGGGTCACCACCCTCGTCGACCTCGACCCGACGACCGCCACGTACATCGGCGTCCCGGGGCGCACGGGGGAGTACGGCGACACCTCGCCCGCCGGTGCCGCCGCGATGGCCGAGGCCGCGCGCGGTGCGAAGCGTGCGCTCGACGCCGCTCCCGCCGTCGACTCCGTGGACCAGGTGACGAAGGCCGACCTCGGCGCCGAGCTGGACCTGGTGCAGGAGTCGTACGAGCGCAAGCTGCACCTCCGCGACCTCAACGTCATCGCGAGCCCGGCGCAGTCGGTCCGCGAGATCATCGACCTGATGCCGACCGCGACCGAGGGCGACTGGCAGGACATCGCGAGCCGGCTGCACGCGCTGCCGGACGCCCTCGAGGGCATCCGCGAGACCCTGCTCGAGGGCACCCGCGAAGACGTCACCCCGGCCAAGCGCCAGGTCGCCCTGGTCGCCGAGCAGGCAGCCCGGAACGGCGCCGAGGACGGCTTCTTCGCGCGCCTCGCCGAAGGCGCCGCGTTCGACGACGGTTCGCCGGTGCCGGACACGCTCCGCGCCGAGCTCACCCGCGGAGCCCAGGTCGCCTCGGCCGCGTACCGCTCGCTCGGGCAGTTCCTGGAGCACGAGCTGCTGCCGCTCGCCACCCCGGTGGACGCCGTCGGTCGCGAAGCCTACGAGCTGCACTCGCGCCGGTTCCTCGGTGCGGTCGTCGACCTCGACGAGACGTACGAGTGGGGCCTCGAGGAACTGGCGCGCATGCGGGACGAGCAGGAGCGCATCGCCGACCGCATCGAGTCCGGCGCGAGCGTCGCCCGGGCGATCGAGGTGCTCGACACCGACCCGTCCCGGATCCTGCACGGAACCGACGCGCTGCAGCGGTGGATGCAGGAGACGAGCGACGCGTCGATCGCCGCGATGGCCGGGACCTACTTCGACATCCCGGACCCGATCCGTCGCCTGGAGTGCCGGATCGCCCCCACGCAGGAGGGCGGCATCTACTACAGCGGCCCCTCCGACGACTTCTCCCGTGCCGGACGCATGTGGTGGTCGGTGCCCGAGGGCGTCACCGAGTTCGGCACCTGGCGCGAGAAGACGACGGTCTACCACGAGGGCGTCCCCGGACACCACCTGCAGATCAGCCAGGGCGTCTACAACCGCGGCGAGCTGAACACCTGGCGCCGGCAGCTGTCCGGGTCCTCCGGGCACGTCGAGGGCTGGGCGCTGTACGCCGAGCGGCTGATGGAGCAGCTCGGGTTCCTCGACGACGACGGCGACCGGCTCGGCATGCTCGACGGGCAGCGGATGCGTGCGGCCCGCGTCGTCCTCGACATCGGCGTGCACCTGCAGAAGACGAACCCCGACGGCGGCGGCTGGACCTGGGAGTACGCGCTCGACTTCATGGGGCAGAACGTCAACATGGACCCGGCGTTCGTCCGGTTCGAGGTCGCCCGGTACTTCGGGTGGCCGGGTCAGGCACCCTCGTACAAGGTCGGCCAGCGCGTCTGGGAGTCCATCCGCGACGAGGTCGCCGCGCGCGAGGGAGCCGACTTCGACCTGAAGGCGTTCCACCACCGGGCGCTCTCGCTCGGCAGCATCGGCCTCGACACCCTCCGGACCGCGCTGGTCGGGTGACGCGCCGTCGACACGCCCGGTTGTGGGGCCTCCGCCGGTGCGGTTAGACTTGTGCGGCGCAATCCGCGCCACTCAATCAATCGCCACGGCGGTGCACCACGGGGGCCGAGTCCCCGCACGCCATGGCCCGACTCATGTCCGTTCGGAGCAATCTCTACATGACAACCACTACGACCAAGGCTCCTAAGCAGGTCGCCATCAACGACATCGGTTCGGCTGATGACTTCCTGGCCGAGGTCGAGAAGACCCTGAAGTTCTTCAACGACGGTGATCTCATCTCCGGCACCGTCGTGAAGATCGACCGCGACGAGGTCCTCCTCGACGTCGGTTACAAGACCGAGGGCGTCATCCCCTCGCGCGAGCTCTCGATCAAGCACGACGTCGACCCCAACGAGGTCGTCGAGGTCGGCGACGAGGTCGAGGCCCTGGTTCTCCAGAAGGAGGACAAGGAAGGCCGCCTCATCCTGTCGAAGAAGCGTGCGCAGTACGAGCGTGCGTGGGGCGACGTCGAGAAGATCAAGGAGTCCGACGGCGTCGTGACCGGGACGGTCATCGAGGTCGTCAAGGGCGGTCTCATCGTCGACATCGGCCTCCGTGGCTTCCTCCCCGCCTCGCTCATCGAGCTCCGTCGTGTCCGCGACCTCACGCCGTACCTCGGCCAGGAGATCGAGGCCAAGATCCTCGAGCTCGACAAGAACCGCAACAACGTGGTCCTGTCGCGCCGTGCGCTCCTCGAGCAGACGCAGTCCGAGTCCCGGACGACGTTCCTCAACAACCTCCACAAGGGCCAGGTCCGCAAGGGCATCGTGTCCTCGATCGTCAACTTCGGTGCGTTCGTGGACCTCGGCGGCGTCGACGGTCTCGTCCACGTCTCCGAGCTCAGCTGGAAGCACATCGAGCACGCCAGCGAGGTCGTCGAGGTCGGTCAGGAAGTCACCGTCGAGATCCTCGAGGTCGACCTGGACCGCGAGCGCGTGTCGCTCTCGCTCAAGGCGACGCAGGAGGACCCGTGGCAGGTCTTCGCCCGCACCCACGCGATCGGTCAGATCGCACCGGGCAAGGTCACGAAGCTCGTCCCGTTCGGTGCCTTCGTCCGCGTTGCCGACGGCATCGAGGGTCTCGTGCACATCTCGGAGCTCTCGAACAAGCACGTCGAGCTCGCCGAGCAGGTCGTGTCGGTCAACGACGAGGTCTTCGTCAAGATCATCGACATCGACCTCGACCGTCGCCGCATCTCGCTCAGCCTCAAGCAGGCGAACGAGGGCGTGGACCCGGAGAGCGACGAGTTCGACCCGGCGCTCTACGGCATGCCGACCGAGTACGACGACAAGGGTGACTACAAGTACCCCGAGGGCTTCGACCCGGAGACCAACGAGTGGCTCGAGGGCTACGACACGCAGCGCACCGAGTGGGAGGGCCAGTACGCGGCCGCCCAGGCGCGTTGGGAAGCCCACAAGGCGCAGGTCGCGAAGACCATCGCCGACGAGGCGCAGGGTGGCTTCGACCTCCCGGCCACGGCTTCCTCGTCGTCGTCGACCTCGTCGTTCGCCGGCGAGACGGGTGGCGCAAGCCCCCTGGCCGACGACGCGTCGCTCGCTGCACTCCGCGAGAAGCTCAGCTCGACCAACAACTGATCGAGCGGTTCGTCCCGACCGGAAGCCCGGCACCCCTGACAGGGTGCCGGGCTTCCGGCGTTTCCGGGCATCGGGGTCGTTACCCTGTTGCCGTGCACATCATCGGACTCACGGGCGGCATCGCCGCGGGCAAGTCGACCGTCTCCCGGCGCTGGACCGAGCAGGGGGCCGTCGTGGTCGACGCCGACCGACTCGCGCGGGACGCCGTGGCACCCGGCAGCCCGGGCCTGGCGCAGGTCGCCGAGCGGTTCGGGCCGTCGGTGATCGCCGCCGACGGTTCCCTCGACCGGCCGGCGCTCGGGTCGATCGTGTTCGCGGACCCCGCGGCGCGGAAGGACCTCGAAGCCATCACGCACCCCGAGGTCTGGCGGCTCGCGCAGCAGGCGTTCGACGCCGCCGAGGCCGCCGACCCCGACGCCGTGGTGGTCTACGACGTGCCGTTGCTCGCCGAGGCCCGAGGCTCGCGCCCGCTCCGGTTCGACGCGGTCGTGGTGGTCGACGCCCCCGCGGCGCAGCGCATCGAACGGCTCGTCGAGCACCGCGGGATGGCCCGTGACGAGGCCGAGCGTCGCGTCGCCGCCCAGGCGAGCGATGCCGACCGTCTCGCCCTCGCCGACCACGTCGTCGACGCCACCGGGACGCTCGAGCAGACGATCCGCTCCGCTGACGAGGTGTGGGCGCGGATCACGGCATGAGTCACCGTCTGCTGCTGGTCCTCGCCGCGATCGTCCTCGTGGCGATCGGGGCCGGTTCGCTCGTCGCCGCGAACGTCCTCGGTGCCCAGCGTGTGGCGGACAACGGCCGGGTCGCTGTGCACGAGCGGCCGTCGGGTGACGAACACGGGCCTGACGGCGAGTTCCACCGGTTCCGGCTCGGCACGGTGAACGGTGAGCGGCTCACCCCGAACCGCGACGACTTCGCCGCGCGCACGTCGGCCGACGGTCCGCTCCTGTTGTTCCTGCCCGCGACCCGGGCCCGTCCGGCCGAGTACCAGCGGTTCCTCGGGGCCGCGTTGGCCGACGGCTACCACGTGCTCGGCCTCGACTACTGGAACCTCGGTCGCACGCTGTCCGGCACGTGCGAGGCGGACGCGCGCTGCTACGGCATGGTCCAGCGGAACCGCTTCGACGGCACCCGGCCGTCGGAGTTCAGCGCGGTCAGTCCGGCTGGGTCCATCGTCTCGCGCTTCCGCGACGCCGTCGCCTACCTCGACGACCACGACCCCGACGGTGGCTGGGGGCGGTTCGTCCAGGGCGACGACCGCATCGTCTGGAACGACGTCGTCGTGGCCGGACACTCGCAGGGCGGCGGAGAGGCGGCGTACATCGCGCACATCCGCAGTGTCCACGGCGCGCTGATGTTCTCCTCGCCCGTCGAGTCCCGTGGGCCGTCGCACGCAGCGTGGATGGACCGCCCCGGCCGGACACCGGTCGACCGGATGTACGCCATCGACGACGTCCGTGACACGTTCGGCCCCCGCATCACCGGCTCGTGGGACGTCCTCGGGCTGAGTGGCGTGTCCGGGCCGTTCGAGACGGACACCACCCCGCCCCTCGCCGGCGCGGACCCGCACGCGATCCTCACCGACCTCGGCGGCGACGGCAAGGCGCACTCCCTGATCATCAAGGACTCGACACCGCTCACCCGGGATGGCGTTCCCCGGATGCTCCCGCTCTGGCAGTGGATGCTGCACCGGTTCTCCACAGATCCCGCTGTTCCCTCCGACCGCTCATAGGGTCGCGCAATAGCCTTCCTGCGTGCAGCCCGTTCGCGATGAACCCGACCTGCGCTCGCTCATCCGGGCCCGTGCGGCCGACGGGGGCGAGCGCCACTTCCTCGAGGACGCTCGCTCCGAGCGCGTCCTGACGTACCGTGCGCTGGACGACGCGGTCACCGCCTGGTCGCGGACCTTCGACGCGATCGGCATCGCCCCGTCGGGTGCCGTCCTGGTCGACGTGGGCGACCCGCTCGCGTTCGCGGTCGTGCACCTGAGCGCCGTCGCCGCAGGTCTTCGGGCGATCCCCGTCGACGCCGGCCAGCCGGCCACCGAGCCCAGCCGTCTCGCCGACCTGATCGGCGGCGCGTCCATCGTCGTGTCCGACCGCGCGGTGGACGCGACCGTCCCCGGGGCACCGGCCAGCGGGATCGACCCCGCCACGTTCCTCCCGACCGCCGTCCGTGACGGCGACCCGCCCGAGGACAGCCCGCACGCGCCGGGTCAGGGGTCCGTCGTGCTGTTCACCTCCGGGTCGACCGGCACACCGAAGGGCGTCGAGCTGCCCGAATCGCAGCTGCTGTTCGTCGCCCGGGCCGTCGCGCGGCACAACCGGCTCGTGCCGGACGACCGCGGCTTCAACTCGCTGCCGCTGTTCCACGTCAACGCCGAGGTGGTCGGGCTGCTCGCGACGCTCGTCGCCGGCGCGACCCTGGTGCTCGACCGGCGCTTCCGTCGCACCGGTTTCTGGGACCTGCTCGCCGAACGACGGATCACCTGGCTGAACGCCGTCCCGGCCGTCCTGGCCGTCCTGGCGAAGACCGGGCCGCTCGAGTTCCCGTCGGGCCTGCGGTTCGTGCGCAGTGCGTCGGCGCCGCTGCCCGATCCCGTGCGCGCCGCCCTCGGCGACGTGCCGCTCGTCGTGAGCTGGGGCATGACCGAGGGCGCCTCGCAGATCACGGCGACCCCGCTGGACGAACCGGCCCGGCCGGGGACCGTCGGGGTGCCGGTCGGGTCCGAGGTGCAGGTCCGCGGCGAGGACGGCTCGCTCCTGGCCACCGACGAGATCGGCGCCCTGTGGGTGCGTGGTCCGGGGATCGTCCGCGGGTACCTCGGGGGCCGTGCGTCCGAGCGGTTCGACGCCGACGGCTGGCTCCACACCGGTGACGTCGGCTCCCGGAGCGCGGACGGCTGGGTGTCCCTGGCCGGGCGTTCCGACGACGTCATCAACCGCGGTGGCGAGAAGGTCTACCCGTCCGAGGTCGAGGACGTCCTGCTCGGCGATCCACGTGTGCTCGAGGCGGTCGTCGTCGGCCGCCCCGACGACGTGCTCGGTGCGGTCCCCATCGCCTACGTGATCCCGCAGCCCGACGAACCCGTCGACCACGCAGCCCTCGTGGCTGATCTCGTGGCCCGGGCGGAGGCGCACCTGACGCGGTTCCGCCGACCGGTCGAGGTCATCGTCGTGCCCGACCTGCCGCGTGCACCCACCGGCAAGGTGCAGCGTGCGAAGGTCCGGACCATGGCCCGACCCTCGTGAACCGACCAGCACGCGTGTCCCCGGCGTCGACCGCCGCTGAGCCGGGGGTGCAGACGCCGACGCGCACGGCGGAGGGCAAGCCCCGGCACCTGTACGAGGTCGACGTGCTCCGCATCCTCACGTTCGCGTGCGTGATCGGGGTGCACACCACGAGCCACACCGCCGCCGCCGACGACGTCGGGCTGAACGCGCTGCTCGCCCTGCTGCACTTCACCCGGCTGGTCTTCTTCTCGCTGACCGCGTTCGTGCTCGTGTACAGCTACACCTTGCGCCCGCGGCCGATGGCGCAGTTCTGGCCGAAGCGGTTCCTGCTCGTGGGCGTGCCGTACCTGGCGTGGTCGTTCGTCTACGTCGCGGCGGCGTGGCTGCTGAGCCCGACCCGCCGTGGCGACGTCCCGGACCTGGTGCGCACCGCGGCCGAGGGCATCGTCACCGGCACCTCGTGGTACCACCTGTACTTCCTGCTCGTGACGATGCAGGTGTACCTGCTCCTGCCGGTGATCGTCTGGCTGGTGCGCCGGACCCGCGGGCACCACGTCACCGTGCTGATCGTGGCGTTCCTGGTCCAGCTGGTGGTGTTCGCCGGGTACAAGTACTTCCCGGCGAGCGACGCGTGGATGCAGGGGTACCAGAAGCAGTTCTTCTTCTCGTACGTCTTCTTCATCGTCTCCGGGGCGATCGCCGCCGACCACGCGGACGCGTTCCTGCGGTTCATCCGGGTCCACCGGCGTTCGGTGCTGTGGGCCTTCGCCGGCGTCGGTGGGCTCACCCTCGGCGTGTGGGCGCTGCAGGTCGGCCTCGGGCAGTCCCTCTACGCCGCGGGGACACCGCTGCAGCCGATCCAGGTGGTCTGGAGCACCGCGGTGTTCGTCGGGTTCCTGGCGATCGGCGCCGCCTGGGCGGACCGCCGGCGACCCGGCAGCCGCACCGCCCGGTTCGTCGACTACGCGTCCGATCGCTCGTTCGGCATCTTCCTGAGCCACCCGTTCGTCATCTGGATCCTGCTCTACGGCGACAGCTGGCTCGAGGCCGTCGTGCCACGGCCGTGGCTCACCCTCGTCGCCTACGTGCTCGTGCTGGTGCTGTCCGTCGCGGTGACCGAGCTGTTCCGGCGGACGCCGCTCAGCGTGCCGCTGACCGGCCGGCCGTCGTTGTCCTCGTGGGCGTCGCGAGCGGCGCGGGCGCGTCGTTCCGCAGGAGCGACGGTGCCCCGGCGGTCGCCGGAACCGGTTGAGCCGGACGACGCCCTCGTCGGCGAGACCGACGACGTCGGGCGGCGCGCCGCGCGCTGAGCGCCCGTGCGCAGAGCGCACCGCGCACCGCGCAGCTCTCGTGCGAGGTTCCGTCCGTGGTGCGATGGTGACGCCGTCCCACGGAATCCGGAACCTCGCACCAGCCGTGCGGGGCGGTGGACGCGGGGCGGGCGGCCTGGAGGCACGTGGCGGGCCCGACCCGCGCCTCCCGGCCGTCGCGTGCGGACCACCAGGGCCGGCGCACGTTCCGCGCGTCGCCCGTCAGGCCGGGCGCTGCTCGGCCTTCGGGGTGCCGATCTCGAGCACACCGTCGGTGGACGTCAGCCGCTGCGGCTTCATGAACCAGGCGACGACGGCCGCGGCTCCGAGCAGGACGCAGGAGAGCGCGAAGGGCACCTGCCAGCCCGAGGCGTCGATGAGCAGGCCGAACACGATGGGCGAGACCACACCGGCGATGCCGAACCCGGTGTTCATGAAGCCCGAGGCCGTGCCGGACCACTGCGGCGCGACGTCCATCGGGATCGCCCAGAGGTTGGCGTTGCAGAGTTCGAGGAAGAAGAACGACAGGGCCAGCGAGATCGTCGCGACGAGCAGGCCCTGCCCGATCACGAGCGGGATGAGGCAGAGGAGCGAGCCGCCGAGCCCGATCACCAGGATGGTCCGGCGGGCGTTCCGGGTGTTCCCGCCGCGGTGGATGATGCGGTCGCTGAGCATCCCACCGACCGTGTCCCCGACGACACCGGCCAGCAGGATGAGGGTGGTGAACAGCGCGAAGTCGCCGATCTCCAGGCCGTAGGTGGAGCTGAGGAACGTCGGGAGCCACGTGAGGAACACCCACAGCGTCCAGCCGTACCCGAAGTCGACGAAGGTGACCGGCAGGATCTGCTTCGCCATCTGCCGCCACGGCACCGGGGGACGGGTCGCGCGGGTCTCGACCGGCGGGAGCTCGGCGAGCTCGACCTGCGTGATGCCCTTCGCGGACTCGGGCTTGTCGCGGAACCAGACGAACCAGACGACGGCCCACGCCAGGGACAGCACCGCGGTGGCGAAGAACGCCCAGCGCCAGCTGCCCGTCGCGCCGATCACCCAGGCGACGATGAGCGGCGCCAGGGCGTTGCCGAGCCGTGCCGCCGAGTGGACCACGCCCTGGGCGAAGCCGTTCCGGTCGCGGGGGATCCACCGGCTCATCGCCTGCGTGGCGGTCGGGAAGGCGGCGGCCTCGCTCAGCCCGAGCAGGGCCCGTGCGGCGAAGAGGGTCCAGAAGCCGACCGCGAACCCGGTCCAGAGCGTCGCGACGCCCCAGATCACCGTGATGACGAAGAGCGCCCTGCGCGGGCCGAACTTCTCGCTGATCGTGCCGCCGAACACCTGCAGCAGGGCGTACGGCAACGAGAACGCGGAGACGATGAGGCCGGCGGTCGCCTCGTTGAACCCGAACTCCTCGGTGATGTGCGGCAGCGCGGTCGAGATGTTCGTCCGGTCGATGTACGAGATCGCGTACATGCAGCAGAGCAGGACGAGCACACGCCCGCGGATGCGTCCGCGGAACGGGGTGCCCTTGATCGGTGCGGCCGGGGTCGCCGTGGTCATGAGGCCTCTTCGGGGGAGCGGGAAGGAGTCGGGTGACTGAACGGATCGGACGGTATGCCCGGCCACCATCAGTCGCCTTGGAGCCTGCTTGCAGCGGACAATACGCCGAGGGCGAGCAGGGGGCCTCGGTGTCAGGGGTGCCGACTACCGTTGTCCCCATGGGTGTTGCGATCGAACCGACCCGAGCGGTGCGTCCGTTCGAGGTCATCAGCGAGTACTCGCCGAGTGGCGACCAGCCCGCGGCCATCGCGGAACTCGCCGGGCGGATCAACGCCGGTGAGACCGACGTCGTGCTGCTGGGTGCGACCGGTACCGGCAAGTCGGCGACGACCGCGTGGCTCATCGAGCAGGTGCAGCGGCCGACGCTGGTGCTCGCGCACAACAAGACCCTCGCGGCGCAGCTCGCCAACGAGTTCCGCAGCCTGATGCCGAACAACGCGGTCGAGTACTTCGTCTCGTACTACGACTACTACCAGCCCGAGGCGTACGTCCCGCAGACGGACACCTTCATCGAGAAGGACTCCTCGGTCAACGCCGAGGTCGAACGGCTCCGGCACTCCACGACGAACTCGCTGCTCAGCCGGCGCGACACCGTGGTGGTGTCCACCGTCTCCTGCATCTACGGTCTCGGCACCCCCGAGCAGTACATGAACGCATCGGTCGCGCTCCACGTCGGCCAGACGATCTCGCGCGACCAGCTCGTCCGCAAGTTCGTCGCCATGCAGTACCAGCGCAACGACGTCGACTTCGCCCGGGGCACGTTCCGCGTGCGCGGCGACACCATCGAGATCATCCCGATGTACGAAGAGCACGCGATCCGCATCGAGATGTTCGGCGACGAGATCGAAGCGCTCTCCTCGCTGCACCCCCTCACCGGCAACGTCATCGACGACCTGCCCGCCGTGTCGATCTTCCCGGCCTCGCACTACGTCGCGGACACCGACGTGATGCACCGGGCGATCGCCTCCATCAAGGAAGAACTCGCGGAACGGCTCGCCGAACTCGAGGGCCAGGGCAAGCTGCTCGAGGCCCAGCGCCTCCGGATGCGCACCACGTTCGACATCGAGATGATGGAGCAGATCGGGTTCTGCTCGGGCATCGAGAACTACTCGCGGCACATGGACGGGCGTGGTCCGGGCGAAGCACCGCACTGCCTGATCGACTACTTCCCCGACGACTTCCTCATCGTCATCGACGAGTCGCACGTCACCGTGCCGCAGATCGGCGCGATGTACGAGGGCGACGCCTCGCGCAAGCGCACCCTCGTCGAGCACGGGTTCCGCCTGCCGAGTGCGATGGACAACCGCCCCCTGAAGTGGGAGGAGTTCCTCGAGCGCGTCGGGCAGAAGGTCTACCTGTCGGCCACCCCCGGTCGCTACGAGCTCGGTGTCACCGACAGCGTGGTCGAGCAGATCATCCGCCCGACCGGTCTGATCGACCCCGAGATCGTGGTCAAGCCGAGCGACGGCCAGATCGACGACCTGCTCGAGGAGATCAAGCAGCGGGTCGAGAAGGACGAGCGCGTCCTCGTCACCACGCTGACCAAGCGCATGGCCGAGGAACTCACCGACTTCCTCGGGAACGCGGGCGTGCGCGTCCGGTACCTCCACTCCGACGTCGACACCCTCAAGCGCGTCGAGCTGCTGACCGAGCTGCGGCAGGGTGTCTACGACGTGCTCGTCGGCATCAACCTGCTGCGCGAGGGCCTCGACCTGCCCGAGGTGTCGCTCGTGGCGATCCTCGACGCCGACAAGGAAGGCTTCCTCCGCTCGTCGACGTCGCTCATCCAGACGATCGGTCGCGCTGCCCGCAACGTGTCGGGCCAGGTGCTCATGTACGCCGACAAGATGACCGACTCGATGAAGACCGCGATCGAGGAGACTGATCGCCGTCGTGAGAAGCAGGTCGCCTACAACCTGGAGCGGGGCATCGACCCCCAGCCGCTCCGCAAGAAGATCGCCGACATCACCGAGGTCCTGCAGCGCGAGAACGACGACACGAAGGCGCTCCTGCAGGGTCGCCCCGGCTCCGACGGTCGTCGGTCGCCCACGCCGAACCTCAAGCGCGGCGGCATCGCGGGCGAGGGCGCGACGCAGCTCGGCGCCACCATCGCCGACCTGAACGACCAGATGCTGCAGGCTGCGGCCGAGCTGAAGTTCGAGCTCGCGGCGCGACTGCGCGACGAGGTGCAGGACCTGAAGAAGGCCCTGCGCCAGATGGAGTCGGCCGGGCATGTCAGCTGACGGCGCCCGCACGGTCGTCGTGACCGGTGCGAGTGCCGGGCTCGGGTACCACGCCGCCGAGCAGCTCGCCGCGGCGGGGCACCGTGTGGTGCTGGCCACGCGCGACCGCCACCGGGCGGAGGCCGCCGAGCGCAGCATCCGGCGGCACGTCGACGGGGCCTCGCTCGCCCACGTCCACCTCGACCTCGCCGACCTCGACTCGGTCGACGCGGCCGCCCACGAACTCGCCGCGCTGGAACCCGACGGCGTCGACGCGGTCGTGAACAACGCCGGGGTCGTCGGGGCGTCCACGCAGGGGAGCACGGCGCAGGGCACCGAACTGCAGATCGGCACGAACCACCTCGGACACTTCGCGTGGACCGCCCTGGTCCTGCCCCTGCTCGAACGACGAGCCGGCCGGGTCGTGCACCTCGGGTCGATCGCCCACCGGTTCGCGCAGCTCGACGCGACCGATCCACTCGGGGTCGGTCGGTACTCGAGCCACCGCCAGTACGCCAGGAGCAAGCTCGCGGTGATGCTGTTCGGCTTCGAGCTCGCCGAACGACTGGCGGACTCGGGGTCGTCCGTGTCGAGCGTCGTCGCGCACCCGGGCCTGTCGCTCGACCGACTGTCCCCGGCCCGCCCGGACGTCAGCCCGACACGACCCGAACCCGAGTGGATCCGTCCGGCGCAGCGCCTCGTCGCCCAGGGCAAGGACGTCGGCGCCCAGCCGCTCGTGCACGCTGCCGTCGGTGCGGACGTGCGCTCGGGGGAGTACTGGGGCCCGGCGGGCTGGATGCAGCTCCGTGGCCCGGCCACGGTGGTCGCGGCCGAACCACGGGCGCACGACCGGACGGTCGCAGCGCAGCTCTGGGCGGCGAGCGAGCGTGCATCCGGTGTCGCGTTCGCTCTCGACGCACTCGTCTGACCCTCCATCCCGGCCGAATGTCGGTGCCGCTTCGTAGAATCGACGACGATGACCATCACCTCTGACCCCGGTACCTCGACGTCGGGCCGGAACGCCTTCGGCGAGCCCGCTGACCTCCACCTCCCCGGCGGGACCGCACCGCACAGCACCTCCACGCTCAGCGTGCGCGGCGCGCGCGTGCACAACCTGCGTGACGTCGACCTCGAGATCCCCCGCGACTCGCTCGTCGTGTTCACCGGCCTGTCCGGCTCGGGCAAGTCCTCGCTGGCGTTCGACACGATCTTCGCCGAGGGGCAGCGCCGGTACGTCGAGTCGCTGTCCGCCTACGCGCGCCAGTTCCTCGGCCAGGTCGACCGTCCCGACGTCGACTTCATCGAGGGGCTCTCGCCGGCGGTGTCGATCGACCAGAAGTCGACGAACCGCAACCCGCGGTCGACGGTCGGCACGATCACCGAGGTCTACGACTACATGCGTCTGCTCTGGGCGCGCATCGGGGTCCCGCACTGCCCGACGTGTGGCGAGGTGATCAGCAAGCAGACCGTGCAGCAGATCGCCGACCAGCTCATGCAGTTCGAGACCGGCACCCGCTTCCAGGTCCTCGCACCCGTGATCTCGAAGAAGAAGGGCGAGTTCGTCGACCTCTTCCAGGAGCTCGCGGCGTCCGGCTACGCCCGCGC
This sequence comes from Curtobacterium sp. MCBA15_005, assembly GCF_001864855.1. NCBI lineage: Bacteria > Bacillati > Actinomycetota > Actinomycetes > Micrococcales > Microbacteriaceae > Curtobacterium > Curtobacterium sp. MCBA15_005. The sequence goes on along the minus strand of NZ_MJGL01000003.1, from coordinate 423,561 downwards.
GATCGTGGACGGGGAGCGCATCCAGCTCAGCGACCCGCCCAAACTGAAGAAGCAGGTCAAGCACGACATCTCGGTCATCGTCGACCGCCTGGTGGCGAGCGACGACATCCTCGGTCGTCTCACCGACTCGCTCGAGACCGCCCTGCGCCTGACCGACGGCACCGTCGGCATCGACCTGGTGGACCACGAGGGGCCCGGAGCGGTCCGGACCTACTCCGAGAACCTCTCCTGCCCGAACAACCACCCGCTCGCGCTCACCGAGATCGAGCCGCGCACGTTCTCGTTCAACGCGCCGTTCGGTGCCTGCCCCGAGTGCTCCGGCCTCGGCACGCGCATGTCGGTCGACCCCGACCTGGTGCTCGGCGACCCCGAGGCCTCGTTGCGTGACGGCGTCCTGCTGCCCTGGACCGGGACGAGCGGGCTGTACTCCTACTTCGAGAAGCTCCTCGGCGGCCTCGGCAAGGAGCTCGGCTTCTCGCTCGACACCCCCTGGAACCAGCTCGACCCCGCGGTGCAGGCGTCGATCCTGACCGGCAAGGACTTCCAGGTGTCCGTCTCCTGGCGCAACCGCTTCGGCCGCGAGATGCGGTACACGAGCGGCTTCGAGGGCGTCATGCCCTACATCGAGCGCAAGTTCGCCGAGGCCGAGTCGGACTCGCAGCGGCAGCGCTTCCAGGGCTACCTGCGCGAGGTCCCGTGCCCGGTGTGCGAGGGAACCCGTCTCAAGCCCGAGGTGCTCGCGGTGACGGTCAACGACCGCAGCATCGCGGACGTCACCGACATGTCGCTCGACAACGCGTACTCGTTCATGGACGAGCTGACGCTGACCGACCGTGAAGCGCACATCGCCGCCGCGGTCCTCCGCGAGATCCGCGCACGCCTCGAGTTCCTGCTCGAGGTCGGCCTGAACTACCTCACGCTCGCACGTGGTGCCGGTGGTCTGTCCGGCGGCGAGGCGCAGCGCATCCGACTCGCGACGCAGATCGGTTCCGGGCTGACCGGTGTGCTCTACGTGCTCGACGAGCCCAGCATCGGCCTGCACCAGCGCGACAACCGTCGACTCATCGACACCCTGGTCAAGCTCAAGGACCTCGGCAACACGCTCATCGTCGTCGAGCACGACGAGGACACGATCCGCACGGCCGACTGGGTCGTCGACATCGGCCCCGGCGCCGGCGTGAACGGCGGCAACGTCGTGCACTCCGGCTCGTACGAGGGCATCATCGAGAACCGTGAGTCGATCACCGGTGACTACCTCGCCGGTCGACGCGCGATCGAGGTGCCGGCCGAGCGCCGCAAGGTCAACCTGAAGCGCGCCATCACCGTGCAGGGCGCCCGCGCGAACAACCTCAAGTCGATCGACGCGGACTTCCCCCTCGGTGTGTTCACCGCGGTCACGGGCGTGAGCGGTTCCGGCAAGTCGACGCTGGTGAACGACATCCTGTACAAGGTGCTCGCCAACCAGCTCAACGGCGCACGGCACATCGCGGGCAAGCACACCCGGGTGAAGGGCCTCGACCAGCTCGACAAGGTCGTGCACGTCGACCAGGCACCGATCGGCCGTACGCCACGGTCGAACCCCGCGACCTACACGGGCGTGTTCGACCGCATCCGTCAGTTGTTCGCCGAGACGCAAGAGGCCAAGACCCGTGGCTACCAGCCCGGCCGCTTCAGCTTCAACGTCAAGGGCGGCCGCTGCGAGAACTGCGCGGGCGACGGCACGATCAAGATCGAGATGAACTTCCTGCCCGACGTCTACGTCGCGTGCGAGGTCTGCGGTGGTGCGCGCTACAACCGGGAGACGCTCCAGGTGCACTACAAGGGCAAGAACATCTCCGAGGTCCTCGACATGCCGATCAGCGAAGCGGCCGAGTTCTTCGAGCCGATCTCGGCGATCCACCGGTACATGGCGACCCTCGTCGACGTGGGCCTCGGCTACGTGCGCCTGGGCCAGAGCGCGACCACGCTCTCCGGCGGCGAGGCGCAGCGCGTCAAGCTCGCCACCGAGCTGCAGCGTCGCTCGAACGGCCGCACGGTCTACGTGCTCGACGAGCCGACCACCGGTCTGCACTTCGAGGACGTCCGCAAGCTGCTCCTCGTGCTGCAGAGCCTGGTCGACAAGGGCAACACCGTCATCACGATCGAGCACAACCTCGACGTCATCAAGTCCGCCGACTGGCTGATCGACATGGGTCCCGAGGGCGGCTCCGGCGGCGGGACGGTCCTGGCGACGGGCACCCCGGAACACGTGGCGACCGTGCCGGAGAGCCACACCGGTGTCTTCCTGCGCGAGATCTTCGACGCGCAGGACGCCCGGGTCGGCAAGCAGCAGGCGGTCGGCGCACGCCAGGCCACCCAGAAGCAGCAGGGCGGCAGCCAGCAAGGCGACAAGCAGCAGGGCACGACCAAGAAGGCGAGCAAGCAGAAGGCGGGTGCTCGCTAGGTGGCGGACACCGTCCCGTGGCGTCCGAAGGCGGGGGAGATCCCGACCGACCCGGGCGTCTACCGCTGGCGTGACGAAGCCGGTCGGGTGCTCTACGTCGGCAAGGCGAAGAACCTCCGCGCCCGGCTGAGCAACTACTTCGCGCCGCTGCCGACCCTGCACGAGCGCACGCGGCGCATGGTCCTGACGGCGCGCAGTGTCGAGTGGACGACGGTCGGCTCCGAGATCGAAGCGCTCCAGCTGGAGTACACCTGGATCAAGGAGTTCGACCCGCCGTTCAACGTCAAGTTCCGCGACGACAAGTCGTACCCGTACATGGCGGTCACCCTGGGTGACGAGGCGCCGCGGGTGATGGTGACGCGCAACCGCAAGATCAAGGGCGCGAAGTACTTCGGTCCGTACCCGAAGATCTGGGCGGTGCACGACACCATCGACCTGATGATCAAGGTCTTCCCGATCCGGACGTGCTCGGACTCGTCGTACAAGAAGGCGATGCAGACGGGCCGCCCGTGCTTCCCGGGGCAGATCGGCAAGTGCGGGGGCCCCTGCTCGCAGAAGGTCACGATCGAGGAGCACCGTGCCCTCGTCGAGGAGTTCGTGCGCTTCATGAACTCGTACGACCGTCGGGTCATCACCGAGCTCCGGCAGCGCATGGGGGCCTCGGCCGACGCGATGCAGTACGAGCAGGCCGCGAAGTACCGCGACCAGGTCGAGGCGCTCGAAGCCGTGCTCGAGAAGTCCGCCGTGGTGCTCCGCGACTCGGTCGACCTCGACCTGTTCGGCATCGCGGAGGACGAGCTCGCCGCGGCCGTGCAGCTGTTCTCCGTCCGTGGGGGCCGCATCCGCGGTGTCCGCGGCTGGGTGGTCGACAAGGAGCTCGACATCGCCACGGGCGACCTCGTCGAGCAGATCGTGCAGGGCGTCTACGTCACCGACGAGCCCCCGCGCGAGGTCGTCGTCCCCGAACTGCCGGAGGACGCGGACGCGCTCCAGGAGTGGCTCAGCAAGCGTCGGAACGGGCGCGGCACGAAGCTCAGCACCGCACAGCGCGGCGATCGCGCCGGTCTCGCGCGGACGGCCGCGCAGAACGCCGGGCAGGCGCTCATGCTCTACAAGACCAAGCGTTCGGCCGACTACACCACCCGGGCCGCGGCACTGGCCGACATCCAGGATGCCCTCGGCATGACCGAGGCGCCGCTCCGCATGGAGTGCTACGACATCTCGCACCTGCAGGGCACGAACGTCGTCGCGTCGATGGTGGTGTTCGAGGACGGTCTGCCGCGCAAGGACCAGTACCGCCGGTACTCGATCGCCGAGACCACCGACGACACCGACAGCATGTACCAGGTGCTCGCGCGGCGACTGGCGCGGCTGGACGAGGACGCCGAGCTGCCGGACGTCCCGGACGTCACGACCGACGAGGTCGTCGAGGGGTCGAAGCCGACGAAACGGTTCGCGTACCGCCCGCAGCTGCTCATCGTCGACGGCGGCCAGCCCCAGGTGCAGGCCGCGAAGCGCGCGATGGACGAAGCCGGCGTGCACGACATCGCCCTGGTCGGCATCGCCAAGCGGCTCGAGGAGCTCTGGCTGCCCGACGACGACTTCCCGGTCATCCTGCCCCGCAACTCCGAGGCGCTCTTCCTCATCCAGCGCATCCGCGACGAGGCGCACCGGTTCGCGATCACCCACCAGCGCAGCAAGCGGAAGCGGGACGTCCGGTCGCGGTTGTCCGAGATCCCCGGTCTCGGCCCGAGCCGCGTCAACGCCCTGCTGAAGCACTTCGGTTCGGTCGCCCGGCTGCGCGAGGCCACGGCCGAGGACATCGGCGAGGTGAACGGGATCGGCCCGGCGACCGCTGCCGCCGTGGTCTCGAAGCTGGCCCAGACGCCGACGAGCGCACCGGCCACGAGCGCGTCGAGTGCCCCCGAACCGGACGCCGACGCGATCGCCGACACCGGAACCGTCACCGATCCCGGAGGCCCGGTGCGGGTCCCCGAGGTGACCGACGACGGTCCGCAGCGACCGTCGTGACGAACCCCGCGCCTCCCGGCCGTCACCGGGCGGTAGCCTGGTCCGGCAGCCGAGACCTCCCCGGGCGACGCGCCCGGGCCGCCACGACGGAGCCCACTCCCAGATGACCGACAGCGCCACCGCGACCACCCACGCGTCGCAGCACGACATCCTCATCGTCACCGGCATGTCCGGTGCCGGGCGGTCCACCGTCGGCAAGGCCCTCGAAGACCTGGGCTGGTACGTCGTCGACAACCTGCCCACGCAGATGCTGGCCCCGCTGACCGAGCTGGCCGACCGCGCGGGGGAGAAGATCCCGAAGATCGCCACGGTGGTCGACGTCCGAGGCGGGCGGTTCTTCACCGACCCCGAGCACGCGGTCGAGCAGGTCCGCTCGAGCACGTCCGCGCGGGTCCGGGTGCTGTTCCTCGAGGCCACCGACGCCGTGCTGGTCCGGCGCTTCGAGCAGGTCCGTCGACCCCACCCGCTCCAGGGCGAGGACACCCTGCTCGACGGCATCGCCCGCGAACGGGCGCGTCTCGCCGGCCTCCGCGAGGCGTCCGACGTGGTGATCGACACCTCCGACCTCAACATCCACCAGCTCGCGAACACCGTGATCGAGCACTTCGCCGACGAGCACTTCGTGGGTGTCCAGGTCACGCTGATGAGCTTCGGGTTCAAGTACGGACTGCCCGCCGACGCCGACATGGTGGCCGACGTGCGGTTCCTCCCGAACCCCTACTGGGTGCCGGAACTGCGGCCCCACACCGGGCTCGACCAGCCGGTCTCGGACTACGTCCTGGCCCAGGCCGGAGCCCGTCCGTTCGTCGATCGCTACGCCTCCGTCCTCGAGCCGGTGTTCGAGGGGTACCAGCGCGAGAACAAAAGACACGCTACGATCGCCATCGGCTGTACCGGCGGGAAGCACCGCTCGGTCGCCATCGTCGCCGAGTTGGCGAACCTCCTCCGCGGGATGCCAGGCGTCGCCGTGCGTGTGAAGAACCGAGATCTCGGCCGGGAGTGACCGTCCCTCCGGCCGCTCCCACGCCCGTGCCGCCGGATCTGCGGGAACCACTGAACGAACGTTAGGAATGATGCTGTGCCGTTGACTGCCGAGGTCAAGGACGAACTGGCCAGGGTCGCCGTGAACCGCAACACGGTCCGCGCCGCCGAACTGGCCACGATCCTCCGGTTCGCAGGTGGTCTGCACGTCATCTCGGGCCGCATCGCGGTCGAGGTCGAGCTCGACACCCGGATCATCGTGCACCGGGTCCGCAAGGACCTCGCCGAGCTCTACGGCGTGCGCAGCGAGGCGTCGGTGGGGTCGTCCGCGTCCGCCCGCCGTGGCACCCGCTACCTGGTGCGCGTGCTCGAGGCGGGGGAGACCCTCGCCCGCCAGACCGGCCTGATGGACGCCCGTCGCCGCCCCGTGCGCGGGCTGCCGAACCGCCTCACCACGGGCAACCGCGACGACCTCGCCGCCATCTGGCGCGGCGCCTTCCTGGCCTCCGGCACCCTGACCGACCCGGGTCGGGCCGCAGCGCTCGAGGTCACCTGCCCCGGCAACGAGGCCGCGATGGCCCTCGTCGGTGCCGCGTCGCGTCTCGGGGTCGCCGCCAAGGGCCGCGAGGTCCGCGGGGTGCACCGCGTCGTCATCCGCGACGGCGAGGCCATCGGTCAGATGCTGACCGTCATGGGTGCCGCGCGCACCACCGCCGACTGGGAGGAGATGCGCCAGCGTCGCGAGGTCCGCGCGACCGCGAACCGCCTGGTCAACTTCGACGACGCGAACCTCCGCCGTTCCGCGCAGGCCGCCGTGGCCGCCTGCGCCCGGGTCGAGCGTGCGCTCGAGATCCTCGGCGACGAGGTCCCCGACCACCTGCAGTACGCCGGCACCCTGCGCCTGCAGCACCGTGACGCCTCGCTCGACGAGCTCGGCCAGCACGCGGACCCGCCCATGACCAAGGACGCCATCGCAGGTCGCATCCGTCGCCTGCTGGCGATGGCCGACAAGCGGGCCTCCGACCTCGGCATCCCGGGCACCGAAGCGAGCGTTCCCGAGGAGCTCGAAGGGGCCTGAGAGCGGTCTGTCGACCCTGCGGACGGGAGGCGCGGTGCCAGCTGGCACCGCGCCTCCCGTCCGTTTCCCGGCCCGTTCTCGGACCCGTTCCCGGCCTGGTCGGCGACCGTCCGGACGGACCGTCATCCCGCTCGGGCACGCAGTGTCCGACTGCTAGGGTCGTTACGGCGACGTTACGGGGCGTATCGTCCACCACACGCGGGCCCGCCAGGGTGCGCGACTCCCGAAAGCAGCGCCCCCTGGGCGCTCCACACTCACCAGGAGATCCATTGACCGTCAAGATCGGTATCAACGGCTTCGGCCGCATCGGCCGTAACTTCTTCCGGGCCGCCCTCGCGAAGGGCTCCGACCTCGAGATCGTGGCGGTGAACGACCTCACCGACAACGCGTCGCTCGCCAACCTGCTGAAGTTCGACTCCATCACGGGCAAGCTCCCCGCGACCGTCGAGCTCGACGGCGACAACATCGTCGTCGACGGCAAGGCCATCAAGGTCCTCGCCGAGCGCGATCCCGCCAACCTCCCCTGGGGAGAGCTGGGCGTCGACATCGTCATCGAGTCGACCGGTTTCTTCACCAAGGCCGCCGATGCGCAGAAGCACATCGACGCCGGTGCCAAGAAGGTCATCATCTCCGCTCCGGCCTCGGGTGACGACGTCACCATCGTGCTCGGCGTGAACGAGGGTCAGTACGACCCCGCGAACCACCACATCATCTCGAACGCGTCCTGCACCACGAACAGCCTCGCGCCGCTCGCCAAGGTGTTCCACGACAAGTTCGGCATCGAGCGTGGCCTCATGACGACGGTGCACGCCTACACCGCCGACCAGAACCTGCAGGACGGCCCGCACAAGGACCCCCGTCGTGCCCGTGCCGCCGCGCTGAACATCGTGCCGACCTCGACCGGTGCTGCGAAGGCCATCGGCCTCGTGCTCCCCGAGCTCGCCGGCAAGCTGGACGGCTTCGCGCTGCGCGTCCCCGTCCCCACCGGGTCGATCACCGACCTCACCCTCGAGACCAAGTCCGAGGTCACCGTCGACGAGATCAACGCCGCCTATAAGGAGGCCGCAGAGGGCCCCCTCAAGGGCATCCTGCTCTACAGCGAGGACCCGCTGGTGTCGACCGACATCACCACGGACCCGCACTCCTCGATCTACGACTCCGGCCTGACCAAGGTCATCGGCGGCCTCGTGAAGATCACCTCGTGGTACGACAACGAGTGGGGCTACTCGAACCGCCTCGTCGACCTCACCGAGTACGTCGGCGAGCGTCTGTAACACATGGCCCTCCGCACCCTCGAGGACCTCGGCGACCTCGCCGGCAAGCGCGTCGTCGTCCGTTGTGACCTGAACGTCCCGCTCAAGGACGGCACCATCACGGACGACGGCCGCGTCCGCGCGTCGCTGACCACGCTGAACACCCTCGTCAACGCCGGCGCACGCGTCATCGTGATCTCGCACCTGGGCCGCCCCGACGGGGAGCCCAAGCCCGAGTTCTCGCTCGCACCGGTGGCCCAGCGGCTCTCCGAGCTGCTCGGCAAAGAGGTCACGTTCGTCGGCGAGACCGTCGGCGACGAAGCGACCGCCGCGGCCGAGGCCCTCGAGGACGGCGACGTCCTGCTGCTCGAGAACCTCCGCTTCAACCCGGAGGAGACCTCGAAGGACGCCGCCACGCGCGGTGCCTTCGCGGACCGCATCGCCGCCCTCGGTGACGCCTTCGTCTCCGACGGCTTCGGTGTCGTGCACCGCAAGCAGGCCTCGGTCTACGAGCTCGCGTCCGCACTGCCCAGTGCAGCCGGTTCGCTGATCGAGACCGAGCTCCGCGTGCTCGAGCGACTGACCAAGGACCCGGAGCGCCCCTACACGGTGGTGCTCGGCGGCTCGAAGGTCAGTGACAAGCTCGGTGTCATCGACCACATCCTGCCGAAGGTCGACACCCTCTGCATCGGTGGCGGCATGCTCTTCACGTTCCTCGCGGCCCAGGGCCACGGCGTCGCGAAGTCGCTGCTCGAGGCCGACCAGCTCGACGTCGTCCGCGAGTACCTCTCGCGGGCGAAGGAGCTCGGTGTCACCATCGACCTGCCGACCGACGTCGTGGTGGCCTCCGGCTTCGCGGCCGACGCCGACCACGAGACGGTGGCGGCCGACGCCATCGAGTCCTCGTCGTTCGGCACGGACGGCATCGGCCTCGACATCGGCCCGGAGACCGCAGCGCGGTTCGCCTCGGCCGTCTCGGGTTCGAAGACCGTCTTCTGGAACGGCCCGATGGGCGTGTTCGAGTTCCCGGCCTTCGCCGCCGGCACGAAGACCGTCGCGCAGGCGCTGACCGAGGTCGACGGCCTCGGTGTCGTCGGTGGTGGCGACTCCGCTGCCGCCGTGCGGTCGCTCGGCTTCTCGGACGACCAGTTCGGCCACATCTCGACCGGTGGCGGTGCGAGCCTCGAGTTCCTCGAGGGCAAGTCGCTGCCCGGTCTCGAAGCACTGGGGTGGACCGCATGACCCGGACGCCACTGATCGCCCGTCGCGCGTTGGGAGACGCAGCATGAACCGCGTCCCCCTGATCGCGGGCAACTGGAAGATGAACCTCGATCATCTCCAGGCCATCGCCACCGTGCAGAAGCTCGCGTGGACGCTCAAGGACGCCCGGCACGACTTCGACGACGTCGAGGTCGCGGTGTTCCCGCCGTTCACCGACCTGCGGAGCGTGCAGACGCTCATCTCGGCCGACAAGCTGCCGATCCACTTCGGTGCGCAGGACCTGTCGCAGTTCGACTCCGGCGCCTACACCGGTGACGTCTCCGGCGCGTTCCTCGCGGCACTCGACGCCCAGTACGTCATCGTCGGCCACTCCGAGCGGCGCACGCTGCACGGTGAGACCGACGAGGTCGTCGCAGCGAAGACCGCAGCGGCCGTCAAGCACGGTCTCGTCCCCGTCGTGTGCGTCGGCGAGACCGGCGAGCAGCGCGAGGAGCGCGGCGCCGGCGTCGTGCCGGTCGAGCAGCTCCGCGTCGTGCTCGACGCGGTGAAGCCCGCCGACATCGTCGTGGCCTACGAGCCCGTCTGGGCCATCGGCTCCGGCCAGGCGGCCACGGCCGAGCAGGCGCAGGACGAGTGTGCGGCCATCCGTCGTGGCATCGCCGCAGCCTGGGGCGACCAGGCTGCTGCCGACACCCGGGTGCTCTACGGCGGCTCGGTCAAGTCGGGCAACATCGCGGGCTTCCTCCGCGAACCCGACATCGACGGCGCGCTCGTCGGTGGCGCTTCGCTCGACGTGCAGGAGTTCGCGGCCATCGCGCGGTTCCGTCAGCACGTCGGGCTGTAGTCCACAGGCGACCTCGTCGCGGGCAGTCGTCCGCACCACTCCCGTCCAGGTACCGGCCGTGCTCCGCGCGGCCGGTACACTGGTACGGCTGACTGACACGAAAGGTACGTCGTGGCGATACTCTCCGTCGTGCTGCAGGTCCTGCTCGCAATCACGAGCCTCCTGCTCACGCTCCTCATCCTGCTGCACAAGGGCCGCGGTGGTGGCCTCTCCGACATGTTCGGCGGTGGGGTCACGAGCAACCTCGGTGCGTCCGGCGTGGCCGAGCGCAACCTCAACCGCATCACGGTGATCCTCGGTCTGGTCTGGATCGTCTCCATCATCGTGCTCGGTCTCATCAACAAGTTCACGGCGGGGGTCTGATCCATGGCAAGCGGAGGCAGTGCAATCCGAGGGTCTCGCGTCGGTGCGGGCCCGATGGGCGAACAGGACCGCGGGGTCCAGGCCGAGCGCGTGGCGATCTCGTACTGGGACGCCCTGGGCAACGAGGTCGTGCGGTACTTCGCCGCGAACCTGCCCGACGAGGAGATCCCTGAGACGGTGGACTCGCCGTCGAGCGGTTTGCCGGCTGGGCGCGACAAGGAGAACCCTCCCGTGGTCTCCAAGACGGAGCCCTACAAGACCCACCTCGCGTACGTGAAGGAACGCCGCACCGAGGAAGAGGCAGCGCAGCTCCTCGAGGACGCGCTCCAGCAGCTCCGGGAGCGTCGCGGCACCGCGGCGAAGAAGGCCTAGCGCACTCACGCTGACGAAGGCCCCTGCACCCATGGTGCCGGGGCCTTCATGCGTCCGGGGGAATGCCGGCAGCGCTCGGCTCGAGGTTGCCTGATTCGCCGAGTGGTCACGACACGCCGCGTGTGGTGTGCCGTGGTGGCGCGTTCTGTCGCCTGGGGCGTCCGCCGCCGACGGTTCGTGACCACTCGGCGTGGCGCTGGCGGGGTGTCGCGACCGCTCGGCGCAGGAGTGCCGCGACCCTTGAGCGCCGGGGTGCCACGCGGAGTGCCGGTTCGCCGAGTGGTCACGACACGCCGTGCGTGGTGCCCGTGGTGGCACATTCTGTGGCCTGGGGCGCCCGCAGCCGACAGTTCGCGACCACTCGGAGTGGTGCCGTCGGGGTGTCGCGACCGCTCGGCGTCGCGCCGGCGGGGTGTCGCGGCCGTTCGGCGCCGGGGTGCCGCGCGGAGTGCCGGTTCGCCGAGTGGTCACGACACGCTGCGTGCGGTGCGCCGAGTGGTCACCAACTGTCGCCTGGGGCGCCCGCAGCCGACAGTTCGTGACCACTCGGCGTCGCGCCGGCGGGGTGTCGCGACCGATCGGCGCCGGCAGTGGGCGCGACCACAGACGGACGGGAGGCCCGGTGCCAGCTGGCACCGGGCCTCCCGTCCGTCAGGAACTCACGTCTAGTACGTCGACGCGATCAGGTTCTCGGGGACGTCGCGCGCGGCGTCCTGGTCCACGAAGAAGACCGTGCGCTTGCGACCCTGCACGCCACCGACGGGGACGTCTTCGATCGACGCACCCGCGAGGGCCAGCCCGAGGACCGAGGCCTTCTCGGCACCGGAGAGGATCACCCAGACGCGCTGCGAGGCGTTGATCACCGGGAAGGTGACGGTCAGACGCTGCGGCGGCGGCTTGGGGGAGTCGTCGACCGACACGACGGCACGGTCGGTGACGGTGAGCTGCGGGAACTCCGGGAAGAGCGAGGCGGTGTGTCCGTCGGGACCGACGCCGAGCAGCGTGATGTCGAAGCGCGGAGCGACGGCACCCTCGGGCGCGGCGTCCTGCAGCTCGCGCTCGTACTGGGTCGCAGCGGCCTCGATGTCGAGCCCGCCGTCCGACGCCGGCATGGGGTGGATGTTCGACGCGGGGATGTCGACGTGGTCGAAGAAGTCGGTCTGCGTGCCGATCGTGTTGCGGTCGGCGTCGTCCGCCGGAACCCAGCGCTCGTCGACCCACCAGACGTGCACCTTCGACCAGTCGACGCTCTCGCGCGCCGGCGACTGGCCGATCGCGGCGAGGACCAGGGAGGACACCGAGCCACCGCTGATCGCGATGTCGGCACGCTCCTGCTCGTCGAGCACGTCGATGATCTTGGTGATGAAGCGTGCGGCGACCGAAGCGCCGAGGGCCTGCTTGTCCGGGTGCACGAGCACCCGCCGTTCGTTGGTCACGTGACTCCCGTGTTCGTGGCGGCCGACCGGTCGTCCGACCGCCTTCGGTCCGGTCGGGCCGCCTGCACCAGACAGGCGGCCCGACCGTGTGGGGTGTTGATCAGCGGGCGATGGTCTCGCGCAGCTGGGGCACCCCGTGCTTGACGACGTCTCCGAAGAGGACGTCCGGGTCGAGTCTACGGAGTTCCTCGGCCAGGCAGTCGCGCAGGTTGCGGCGTGGCAGCGACAGGTCGTGCGTCGGCTGCCCGGGCATCGAGAGCGTGGCGACGTCCACCAGGGAGCGCTCGAGCTCGATGGTGCCGGACTCGCGCACGAGCTTCACGCCGTGGATGCCGCTCGACCCGGTCGCGCGCGGCGACGTGACGACGGACACGGGCACCCGCAGCTGCAGCTGGAGCCAGGCGGCGAGGAGGATCGTCGACGGGCTGTCGGACGCTCCGGAGACCTCGACCGCGGTGATCGGCTCGTACGGCGGCTGGTCGAGCGCCGCGGCGAGCTGGTTCCGCCACAGGGTCAGACGGGTCCACGCGAAGTCGGTGTCGCCCGGCACGTAGGACGCGCCGAGCGCCTCGATCGCGCCGTTCGGGTCCTTCTGCGCGGCCGCGTCGGTGATCCGTCGCTGCGCGATGCGGCCGAGGGCCGACGCCGCGGGCTGCTCGGGAGCGGTCTGCGGCCACCAGGCGACGACGGGTGCGTCCGGCAGCAGGAGGCCGGTGACCAGGCTCTCCTCGTCGGTCGCGGTCTCGCCGTACGCACGGAGGACGATGACCTCGCTCGCGCCCGCGTCGCTACCGACGCGGATCTGCGCGTCGAGGCGGCCAGGGGACTTCGTGTCACCGCTGTTCTTCGAGACGATGATCACGCGCATCGGGTGCTCGCGGGACGCCTCGTTCGCCGCCTCGATCGCCTCTTCCTCGTGACCGAGGGCCGTCGAGATGATGAGGGTCAGCACGCGGCCGAGTGCGACGGCGCCGCCCTCTTCGCGGATGCGGACGAGCTTCTTCTGGATCTTCGACACCGTGGTGTCGGGCATGTCGATCTTCACGGACGCCTCCAGGTCCGACCGTCGCGGGCGAGCAGGGCGTCGGCGGATGCCGGGCCCCACGTGCCGGGACGGTACTGCTCGGGCTGGCCCTGCGTGGCCCAGAACTCCTCGATGGGGTCGAGGATCTTCCAGGACAGCTCGACCTCCTGGTGCCGCGGGAACAGCGGCGGGTCACCGAGGAGCACGTCGAGGATGAGTCGCTCGTACGCCTCGGGGGATGCTTCGGTGAACGCGTGGCCGTAGCCGAAGTCCATCGTCACGTCGCGCACCTGGGTGCCGACGCCGGGGACCTTCGAGCCGAAGCGGAGCGTGACGCCCTCGTCCGGCTGGACACGGATCACGAGCGCGTTCTGACCGAGCGGGGACTGCGTGTTGCCGTAGACGTCCTCGGGGACGCGCTTGAACACGATCGCGATCTCGGTCACACGACGACCGAGACGCTTGCCGGCGCGCAGGTAGAACGGCACGCCCTGCCAGCGGCGCGTGGCGATGTCCAGCTTGATCGCCGCGTAGGTCTCGGTGCCGGATTCGGGGTTCATCCCGGCCTCTTCGAGGAAGCCGAGTACCTTCTCGCCGCCCTGCCAGCCGCCGTCGTACTGCCCGCGGGCGGTGGCGGTCGACAGGTCCTCGGGCAGGCGCACGGCGGAGAGCACCTTCTCCTTCTCGGCACGCAGGTCGGCGGCCTTGAACGAGACGGGCTCCTCCATCGCGGTGAGCGCGAGGAGCTGCAGCAGGTGGTTCTGGATGACGTCGCGCGCCGCACCGATGCCGTCGTAGTACGCGGCACGTCCGGCGACGCCGATGTCCTCGGCCATCGTGATCTGCACGTGGTCGACGTAGTTCGAGTTCCAGATGGGTTCGTACATCTGGTTCGCGAACCGGAGCGTCAGGAGGTTCTGGACGGTCTCCTTGCCGAGGTAGTGGTCGATGCGGAACACGTCGTCGGGCGCGAAGACGCTCTCGACGATCGCGTTGAGCTCGCGCGCGGTGCGGAGGTCGGAGCCGAACGGCTTCTCGACGACGACGCGGCTCCAGGAGCCCTCGCGCTTCTCGGTCAGCCCGGACAGCTTCAGCTGCTCGGTGACGACCGGGAACATCTTCGGCGGGATGGACAGGTAGAACGCGTGGTTGCCCAGCGTCCCGCGCTCGGCGTCGAGGTCGTCGACGGTGCGCTTGAGCTCGCGGAACGCCTCGGGGTCGTCGAACGAGCCCTGCACGAAGCGGATGCCCTGTTCGAGCTGACGCCAGACGTCCTCGTCGAACGGGGTGCGGGAGTGTTCCTTGACGGCGTCGTGCACGAGCTGGGAGAAGTCTTGGTCCTCCCAGTCGCGACGAGCGAACCCGACGAGCGCGAACCCCGGGGGCAGGAGCCCCCGGTTGGCCAGGTCGTAGACCGCAGGCATCAGCTTCTTGCGTGACAGGTCGCCCGTCACGCCGAAGATGATGAGCGTGCTCGGTCCCGCGATCCGGTTCAGTCGACGATCCGTCGGCAGCCGGAGCGGGTTGTGCTCCGGGGTGATTGCCACCGGTGACATGAGTCGGTGAACTCCTTACGAGTCAGTGGGAGGCGGCGGACGCGATCGCCGCGGTGGCGGCGTGGACGTCCGACGTGGTGAGGGTGAGGACCGGCCGGCCGTGCTCGGCGAGGACACTCGCGTCGCCGGCAGCCTGGGCCCGGAGGAGCTGCCCGAACGTGAACGGCCGGCCCGGGATCGCCAGGTCGTCTGTTTCGTCGGCCACGATCTGCAGGAACACTCCCGTGGCGGGGCCGCCCTTGTGGTACTGGCCGGTCGAGTGCAGGAACCGCGGACCGTACCCGAAGGTCACGGGTCGCTCCGTGCGCGCCGCGATCGCGTCACGCAGCGACTCGAGGCCGCTGTTCGTGGTGCGGTCGACGTACGCCTGCACCGACACGTAGCCGGTCGGGTCGAGTGCGGACAGGAGGCCCGACACGGCTTCCGAGAGCGTCGCACCGACCACGAGTCCGGGCGTCGCGCGGACGGCGATGCCGTCCTCGGAGAACGCCGGCTCGGCCGGAGCGGGGCGGTCGTCGAGCAGCGCGCGGGTCGCGACCTTGGCGGCCTCGACGTCGGGCTGGTCGAACGGGTTGATGCCGAGCAGGCGACCGGCGACCGCGACGGCGTACTCCCAGACGAGGATCTGGCCACCGAGCGTGCCGGTGATCTCGACCTCGCCCTCGGCCACGTGACGCTCGTCCTCGCGCGAACCGACCAGGCGGATGACCTGGACGTCGGGCAGGCCGGCGGTGACCTCGGGGGAGTCAGTGTGCAGCACGACGGGCAGCAGGCCACGGCCGTCCTTGCCGGTCGACTCCGCGATCAGCTGTTCGACCCAGTCGCCGAAACCGACGATGTGCGTGCCGTCGGGCACGATGGCGATCTTGTCGCGCAGCGGCTCGGTGCCGGCGAGGACCGCACCGAGCACGAGCCCGGGGTTCTCGTCCAGGTCGACCGAGAGCAGCGCGGAGATCGCGTCGGCCTCGTCGAGGAGCTCGGCGATGTCCGCTCCCGCGAGCCCGGACGGCACGAGGCCGAAGGCGGTGAGCGCGGAGTAGCGTCCGCCGACCGTGGGGTCGGCGGTGAAGACGCGGTACCCGGCGTCGATCGCAGCGGCCTCGAGCGCGGAGCCCGGGTCGGTGACGACGACGATGCGGCGGGCGGGGTCGATGCCGGCGTCGCGGAAGGCCTGCTCGTACACACGACGCTGCGAATCGGTCTCGAGGGTCGAGCCGGACTTCGACGAGACCACGAGCACCGTGCGCTCGAGGTCGGTCGTCACGGCCGCGCGGACCTGTGCGGGGTCGGTCGAGTCGAGGACCGTGAGGGGCACGCCGGCGGTGCGCGTGATGACCTCGGGTGCGAGGGACGAGCCGCCCATGCCGGCGAGGACGACGTGGTCGACCCCTTCGGCACGGAGCGACTCGCGCAGCGCGGTGACCTCGGCGACGAGCGGGCGGGAGACCGAGACGGCCTCCACCCAGCCGAGGCGCTTCGACGCCTCGGCCTCGGCGGCGGTTCCCCACAGATCGGCGTCCTGGGCGGTGATGCCCGAGGCCACCAGGTCAGCGGCGAGCCGCGGGACCACCTGTTCGATGGCCCGCGCGGCATCGCCGCTGGCTGCGATGGAAACCGTCACTACTTGGCGCCCTCGAGCGCTGCCTTGACGGTGTCGACGAGCTCGCCCCAGGAGACGATGAACTTGTCCACGCCCTCCTTCTCGAGCAGTGCGACGACCTCGTCGTAGTCGACGCCCTGTGCGGCGAGCTGGTCGAGGACCTGCTGCGCCTGGTCGAACGTGCCGGCGATGGCGTCGCCGTGGATCTCACCGTGGTCGAACGTGGCGTCGAGCGTCTTGCCCGGCATCGTGTTGACGGTGTTCGGGGCGGCGAGCTCGGTCACGTAGAGCGTGTCGGGGAGCGACGGGTCCTTGACACCGGTCGAGGCCCAGAGCGGACGCTGCGTGTTGGCACCGGACTCGAGCAGGCCGAGGGCACGCTCGGAGGCGAACGCCTCGGTCCAGACCTGGTACGCGAGCTGCGCGTTGGCGATGCCGGCCTTCGACTTGAGGGCCTTGGCCTCGTCGGTGCCGACGGCGTCCAGGCGCTTGTCGATCTCGGAGTCGACGCGCGACACGAAGAAGGACGCGACCGAGTGGATCTTGGAGAGGTCGTGGCCGGCGGCCTTGGCCTTCTCGAGCCCACCCAGGTAGGCGTCGATGACGGCGCGGTAGCGCTCGAGCGAGAAGATCAGGGTGACGTTGACGGAGATGCCGGCGCCGATGACCTCGGTGATCGCCTCGAGACCCTCGAGCGTCGCCGGGATCTTGATGAGGACGTTCTCCTTGCCGACCTTCTCGAACAGGAACTTGGCCTGCTCGATGGTCTTGGCGGTGTCGTGCGCGAGGCCCGGCTCGACCTCGATCGAGACGCGGCCGTCGAAGCCCTTGGTCTCGTCGTAGATCGGCTTGAAGACGTCGGAGGCGTTCGCGACGTCCTGCGTGGTGATCTCGAAGATCGCGTCGGTGACGTCGGTGCCCGCAGCGGCGAGCTCCTTGACCTGCGAGTCGTAGCGCTCGCCCTTGGCGAGGGCCGACGCGAAGATCGTCGGGTTGGTCGTCACACCGACGACGTTCTTCTGCTCGATGAGCTCGGTGAGCTTGCCGGTCTCGAGGAGCTCGCGGGAGAGGTCGTCGAGCCAGATGCTCACGCCGACCGCGGAGAGGGCGGCGGTGGGGGTGTTCTCAGCCATGTGTTTCTCTTCTTCTTTCATCGACGGGTCCGTGAGGACCGTGAGTCGGGGTTTCGGGGACGGGAGGCCCGTGGCGGAACCGAGCCGGGCCTCCCGGAAGAAGGGCCGGATCCGGAAACCGGACCCGGCCCTTGCAGGTCAGGAAGCTGCGATCGATTCCTTCGCGGCGGCCACGACGTGCTCCGTCGTGAAGCCGAACTCCTTGAAGAGCGTCTGGTAGTCGGCCGAGGCACCGAAGTGCTCGATCGAGACGCTGCGGCCCTTGTCGCCGACGATGTCGCGCCAGCTCATGGCGATGCCGGCCTCGACCGACACGCGAGCGGTGACGTCCTTCGGGAGCACCTGGTCCTGGTAGTTCTCGGACTGGGCGCGGAACCACTCGATCGACGGGGCGCTCACGACGCGGGCGTTGATGCCCTCGGCCTTGAGCTGCTCGCGTGCCTCGACCGCGATCTGGACCTCGGAACCGGTCGCGATGAGGATGACGTCCGGGGTGCCGTTGGGCGCCTCGGCCAGGATGTACGCACCCTTGGCGACGTTCTTCGCCGAGGCGAAGACCTCACCGGAGGCGTCACCCTCGCCACGCTCGAACACGGGGAGGTTCTGACGGCTCAGCGCGATGCCGGCCGGGCGGTCGGTGTGCTTGAGCATCTCGAGCCACGCGTACGCGACCTCGTTGGCGTCGGCCGGGCGGACGACGTCGAGACCGGGGATCGCACGGAGCGAGGAGACCTGCTCGATCGGCTGGTGCGTCGGGCCGTCCTCGCCGAGGGCGATGGAGTCGTGGGTCCAGACGTAGATCGCCGGCGCCTGCATGAGCGCGGCGAGACGGACCGCCGGACGCATGTAGTCGCTGAAGATGAGGAACGTGCCACCGAAGGGGCGGGTGTTCCCGTGCAGGACGATGCCGTTGAGGATCGAGCCCATGGCGTGCTCGCGGATGCCGAAGTGCAGCACGCGGCCGTACGGGTCGGTGCTCCACGTCGACGTCGAGGCCTCGGCCGGACCGAAGGACTTGGCGCCCTCGATCGTGGTGAGGTTCGACTCGGCGAGGTCGGCGGAACCGCCCCAGAACTCGGGCATCAGCGGCGCGATGGCGTTGATGACCTTGCCGGAGGCGGCACGGGTCGAGACGGCCTTGTCGGTCGGGAAGACCGGGAGCGCTGCTTCGAGGCCCTCCGGGAGCTCCTTCGACTGGACGCGGTCGAACAGCGCCTTCTTGTCGGCGTTGGCCGCGGCCCACGCGTCGAAGGACTTCTGCCACTCGGCGTGCTCGGCCTGGCCCTTGGCGACGGCGCCGCGGGTGTACTCGAGGACCTCGGGGGCGACCTCGAAGGTCTTGTCGGTGTCGAAGCCGAGGACCTCCTTGAGGCCCTTGATCTCGTCGGCGCCGAGCGCCGAACCGTGGATCTTGCCCGAGTTCTGCTTGGTCGGCGACGGCCAGCCGATGATCGTCTTGAGGACGATGAGCGACGGCTTGTCGGTGACCTGCTTGGCGGCCTCGATCGCGGCGTGGAGCTCCTCGACGTCCTCGGAGTACTCGCCGGTCTTCTTCCAGTCGACGATCTGGACGTGCCAGCCGAGCGCCTCGTAGCGGTCGGCGACGCTCTCGGAGAACGCGATGTCGGTGTTGTCCTCGATCGAGATCTGGTTCGAGTCGTAGAACGCGATGAGGTTGCCGAGCTGCTGGCGGCCGGCGAGCGAGCCGGACTCGTTCGTCACGCCCTCCTGCATGTCACCGTCGCCGGCGATCACGTAGGTGTAGTGGTCGAACGGCGACTGGCCGGCCGGGGTCTCCGGGTCGAACAGGCCGCGCTCGAAGCGCTGGGCGTAGGCGAAGCCGACCGAGGACGCGAGGCCCTGGCCGAGCGGGCCCGTGGTGATCTCGACACCGTCGGTGTGGCCGTACTCCGGGTGACCCGGGGTCTTCGAGCCCCACTTGCGCAGGTGCTGCAGGTCGTCGATCTCGAGCCCGTAGCCGTGCAGGTAGAACTGCACGTACTGGAGGATCGAGGCGTGACCGGCGGAGAGGATGAAGCGGTCGCGGCCGATCCAGGTGGAGTCGCTCGGGTCGCGACGCATCACCTTCTGGAAGAGCAGGTGGGCGAGCGGAGCGAGGCTCATCGCGGTGCCGGGGTGACCGTTGCCGGCGGCCTCGACCGAGTCGGCGGCGAGAACGCGGGCCGTGTCGACGGCCTTCCGGTCGATGGCGTCCCAGGTGAATTCAGCCACTTGGATGTTGACCCTTCTTGATGCGACATGTGCGAGGGCTCGTGCCATCGCACGGACATGTGGCCATCCCGGGGCCGAGTCGTGTCGCCGTCTAGCGGCGGCCGACCGGCTCATCGCGGCCGACGTCATCGGGGCGCGCACTGCGGGAGGGCGTGTCCAGCATAGTGACCCGGTACTCAGAAGGGGTTCAGGTGACCCCCGATGTTCACACCGGGGTGGCCGCCGACGGTCGATCCGGGCGTGTCGAGCGCGTCCGGATCACGCCGGGATGTCGGAGCGGGGCACCGTCGCGGCGCTTCCATCCCGTAAACTGGTCGGGACCCGTGGACATTCCGGGTCAGCGCATGCCCGGACGCCGTCGCAGTCGTCCACCGAGTGTGCGAGCTGATGCGAACAGACTGAGGTTCTCTTGCCGACTGCCACCGTGACCCGGCCCGACACCGATCGACCCCGATCGCCGCTGTCCCGCAAGGTCCGTGCGTACGTCTCGTTGACGAAGCCGCGCGTGATGGAGCTGCTGCTCGTCACCACGGCGCCGACGATGTTCCTCGCCGAACGCGGCGTCCCCGACCTGTGGCTCGTCTTCTGGACGATGCTCGGCGGAGCGATGTCGGCCGGTTCGGCGTCGGCCTTCAACTGCTACATCGACCGCGACATCGACCGGCTGATGAAGCGGACCAGCACCCGCCCGCTCGTCACCGGTGAACTGTCGGACCGCGAGGCCCTCGTGTTCTCGTGGGTGCTCGGCATCCTGTCGACCGCGGTGCTCGGGTTCCTGGTGAACTGGCTGGCCGCTGCGCTGAGCGTCATCGCGATCCTCATCTACGTGTTCGTCTACACGCTGTGGCTCAAGCGCCGCACCCCGCAGAACATCGTCTGGGGCGGCTCGGCCGGCTGCATGCCCGTGCTCATCGGCTGGGCGGGCGTCACCGGGTCGCTGACCTGGACCCCGGTCATCCTGTTCATGGTGATCTTCCTGTGGACGCCGCCGCACTACTGGCCGCTGTCGATGAAGTACCGCGACGACTACGACGCGGCGGACGTGCCGATGCTCGCCGTGGTCCGCGGCCGCACCGTCGTCGGCCTGCAGGTCGTGCTGTACGCCTGGGCGACGCTCGTCTGCTCGCTCCTGCTCATCCCGGTCGGGCACATGGGGCCGCTCTACACGGTCGTCGCGCTGGCCGGCGGCATCTGGTTCGTCCTCGAGTCCCACCGCCTGTACTCGCGGGCCATCCAGCACGTCGAGCACGTGCAGCCGATGCGGGTCTTCCACAGCTCGATCACGTACCTGACGCTGCTCTTCATCGCCGTGGGCATCGACCCGCTGCTGCCGCAGGTCTTCACCTTCTAGGCGGTCGAGCGGGCGCTCGCGCGCGCTCGGTCGGCACGACGCCGTCGTGTCCTGTTGACGCCGTCGTGTCCTGTTGACGCCGTCGTGTGGGTACGACGCCCCCCACCCGCCGAGACGCCGCCGAATCCGGGGGCGTCTCGCGCGTTCGGCGGCGTATCGGCAGGGCACCGGCGTCCTGCGTCGGGCACGGGGCGGACTGGAGGCACGGTGCGTGCCCGCCGCGGGCCTCCCGTCCGGTCTCTCGCCGGCGTCGGCCGCGGGGCGGACGCGTGGCTGCGGACCGCAGCGCCCTCCCGTCCAGGCCCACCACGAACGCGACACCCCACGAGTCGAACGACTCGTGGGGTGTCGGAGAACGGGTGTCGAGCGCGCGACGCGCCCGGGCGTCAGGCGTCGATGGGTTCCCGGACGGCGTCTCGGCCGGCCGAGGCCCGCGTCGACAGCACCACGGCGGTCACCGCACCGACGAGCAGCCCGGCGAGCACCATGTGCGTGCCGACGAGCCCGACGGGCAGACCCGTGCGTGCCTGCGTGAGGCCGACGGCGATCTGCAGGAACTCGACGACGAGCAGCAGCAGCGGCCACTTGCTCGGTCGGCCCAGGCGGACGGCTCCGATGACGAGCACCAGGGTCAGGGCGAAGAGGGCGTACGCGGGCCAGGCGTGCACGTGCTCCATGACCGCCGGGTCGAACCCGGTGCGGTGCAGGCGGCCACCGTCGACGGCGGCGTCGGCTCCGGCGTGCGGGCCGCTGCCGGTGGTCAGGATGCCCACGAGGACGGTCACGACGACGGCGGCGACGGTGCCGCGGACGACACCCGTGTACCAGCCGGGGACGAGCCGCTGGGCGGTGCGCGGACCGTGCGTGGTGCGGTAGACCAGCGCAGCGGTCACCGAGGTGAGGGCGGCGGAGACGACGAAGTGCAGCCCGACCACGAAGGGGTTCAGGTTCGTCCAGACGCTCATGCCGCCGATGACGGCCTGCACGGGGATCGCGACGCCCTGAGCGAACGCCAGCCAGAAGAGTTCGGGGCGCGTGCGGAGCATCCGGACGACCGCGAGGAACATCGCGACGGCCACGATCACGAGCACGAAGGTGAGCAGACGGTTGCCGAACTCGATGATGCCGTGGATGCCCATCTCCGGCGTGGAGACGAGCGAATCCGCCGTGCACTTGGGCCAGGTGGGGCATCCGAGGCCCGAGGCGGTGAGGCGCACCAGGCCTCCCGTGCCGATCAGCACGACCTCGACCACGAAGGACGCCCAGGCCAGTGCGACCACGCGACGGTCGACCACGCGGGGGAGCGACCACCACCGTCCGGTCCGGAGATCCTGCTCGACGGGGGATCCGACGCGTGTCACGAGGGTGGTGCCTTCCTGTTGTTCCGTGCGGTGAACCTGTAGGATTCGAGGGTTCAGCAGCAGTCAAGTCTAGGCAGGCGCCGGCTCCGAATGGGCCGAGATCGCCGATCACTCCACGGACTGCGTGGAACCATTGTCGTTGCGAGGGAGCAGCACCGGGTCCGCATGTCAGCGGTCCGCGGTGGAATGGCGTCCAGACGCCACGGGTTCACACCTGTAACGCTGTCCCGCGAGAAGGAAACGAGGAGACCATGTCCGACGTGCTCATCGACCGTCCCGAGCTCGAAGGGCTCGGCCAATACGAGTTCGGCTGGTCCGACTCCGACTCGGCAGGGTCCTCCGCCCGTCGTGGGATCTCGGAAGAGGTCGTCACCGACATCTCGAACCTCAAGAACGAGCCCGAGTGGATGCTGAAGAACCGCCTCAAGGGGCTGTCGCTCTTCGGCCGCAAGCCGATGCCGACGTGGGGTGCCGACCTGACGGGCATCGACTTCGACAACATCAAGTACTTCGTGCGCTCCACCGAGAAGCAGGCTCAGTCGTGGGAAGACCTCCCCGAGGACATCCGTGCGACCTACGAGAAGCTCGGCATCCCCGAGGCCGAGCGTCAGCGCCTCGTCGCCGGCGTCGCCGCGCAGTACGAGTCCGAGGTCGTGTACCACCAGATCCGCGAGGACCTGGAGCAGCAGGGCGTCATCTTCATGGACACCGACACGGCGCTCCGTGAGCACCCGGAGCTGTTCGAGGAGTACTTCGGCACCGTGATCCCGGCCGGCGACAACAAGTTCGCCGCGCTGAACACGGCCGTCTGGTCCGGTGGCTCGTTCGTCTACGTCCCCAAGGGCGTCCACGTCGAGATCCCGCTGCAGGCGTACTTCCGGATCAACACCGAGAACATGGGCCAGTTCGAGCGGACGCTGATCATCGCGGACGAGGACTCGTACGTCCACTACATCGAGGGCTGCACCGCCCCGATCTACAAGTCCGACTCGCTGCACTCGGCCGTCGTCGAGATCATCGTGAAGAAGAACGCCCGCGTTCGGTACACGACGATCCAGAACTGGTCGAACAACGTCTACAACCTCGTCACCAAGCGTGCGATCGCACACGAGGGCGCGACGATGGAGTGGATCGACGGCAACATCGGGTCCAAGGTCACGATGAAGTACCCGTCGATCTACCTCGCCGGCGAGCACGCCAAGGGCGAGACGCTCTCCGTCGCCTTCGCGGGCCCCGGTCAGCACCAGGACGCCGGCGCGAAGATGATCCACATGGCGCCGTACACGACGTCGTCGATCGTCTCGAAGTCGATCGCCCGTGGTGGCGGTCGTGCGGGCTACCGCGGTGAGGTCCGGGTCGACCCGGCCGCGCACCACGCCGCCAACACCGTGCGCTGCGACGCCCTGCTGGTCGACACGATCAGCCGGAGCGACACCTACCCGGCGATCGACATCCGTGTCGACGACGTGCAGCTGGGGCACGAGGCCACGGTCTCGCGTGTCAGCGAGGAGCAGCTCTTCTACCTCATGTCCCGCGGCATGGCCGAGGACGAGGCGATGGCGATGATCGTCCGTGGCTTCATCGAGCCGATCGCCCGCGAACTCCCGATGGAGTACGCACTCGAACTCAACAAGCTCATCGAGATGAGCATGGAAGGATCCGTCGGCTAGATGTCCAGCACCACCCCTCCCCACATCGACCAGCCGATCGAGCCCGCTGCCGCAGCGCAGGGCGGCACCCAGCACGGCGCCGGAGCCCACTCCGACGGCGGCTGGGACGCCCCCGACAAGAAGGTGCCGGTCCAGACCCGCTCCGAGCGGTTCCAGTCCGGCGACGTCGGGGCGTTCCCGAAGGTCACCGGCCGAGAGGTCAACTGGAAGTTCGCGCCGCTCGCCAAGCTCCAGCCGCTGCTGGACGGCGGACTCGACGGATCCGCCTACCCGTACCTCGCCCGCCAGTCCGAGGGTGCCGACGTCGAGTGGGGTCGCAGCGACGACCCCCGCGTCGGCTCCGCCGGACTGCCCGAGGACCGCGCCTCGGCCGCGGCCTGGACCGCGCGCGACGCCGTGCTGGCGATCACGATCAAGGCCACCGAGGCACACGAGTTCATCACCGTGACGCGCTCCGACTTCGGGTCGCAGCCCCGCGCCGCGCACACGGTCATCACGGCCGAGCCGAACGCGCAGGGCATCGTCGTGCTCGACAACCGCGGCAGCGCCCTGCTCAGCGAGAACGTCGAGATCGTCGCGCAGCAGAACTCGCGACTGACCGTCGTCAGCCTGCAGGACTGGGACGACGACGCCGTGCACGTCGCGACGCACTTCGCCGAGGTCGGCCGCGACGCGTTCCTCAAGCACGTCGTGGTCTCGCTCGGCGGCGACGTCATCCGGGTCAACCCCTCGACGCACCTCGGTGCGCAGGGCGCCGACACCGAGATGTACGGCGTGTACTTCGCCGACGCCGGCCAGTACATCGAGCAGCAGGTCTACGTGAACCACGACGCGCCCAACACGCGCGGTCGGGTCAACTACAAGGGCGCGCTGCAGGGCCAGGGCGCGCACACCGTCTGGATCGGTGACGTCCTGATCGGCCGCGCCGGCGACGGCACCGACTCGTACGAGCAGAACCGCAACCTCGTGCTGACGGACGGCACCCGTGCCGACAGCATCCCGAACCTCGAGATCGAGACGGGCAACATCGAGGGCGCCGGACACGCGAGTGCGACCGGTCGCTTCGACGACGAGCAGCTGTTCTACCTGCAGTCCCGCGGCGTCCCGGAAGAAGAAGCCCGGCGCCTCGTCGTGCTCGGCTTCCTGGTCGAGGTCATCCAGAAGATCGGTGCCCCCGAGCTCGAGGAGCGCCTCATCGCCGCGGTCGAGCAGGAGCTGGCCGAGGGCCGTTCGGTCATCGCCGCACCGGCCGAAGCGGGCGCCACGCAGTCCGACGGCGCGGAGGCCAGCGCCTGATGGCCGAGAAGGTCTGCGCCGAAGCCGACATCGCGGTGGACAGCCCGATGCGGGTGGTCGTCGGCGGCACGGCGGTCGCGATCGTGAAGGACTCGTCCGGCACGGTCCACGCCATCGGCGACACCTGCACGCACGGCGACATCTCGCTGGCCGAGGGCTTCGTCGAGGGTGACTCGCTGGAGTGCTGGGCCCACGGGTCCCGCTTCTCGCTGACCACCGGCAAGCCGCAGAACTTCCCGGCCTACGAGCCCGTCCCGGTCTTCCGGGTCGAGGTCCGCGACGGCGACGTCTACGTCGACGTGCAGGACGTCGTCCCGGTCGACTGAGCACCCCAACACTTCCCGCGGCTGACGCCGCACCACAGCTGCAACCGAAGGAACGCAATGTCCACTCTGGAAATCCGTGACCTCAAGGTCTCGATCGACACCGATCAGGGCACCAAGGAGATCCTGAAGGGTGTCGACCTCACCATCAACGAGGGCGAGATCCACGCGATCATGGGGCCGAACGGCTCCGGCAAGTCCACCCTGGCGTACACGATCGCCGGGCACCCCCGGTACAACGTCGTCGGTGGCACGATCACCCTCGACGGCGAGGACGTCCTCGCGATGAGCGTCGACGAGCGCGCCCGTGCCGGCATGTTCCTGGCGATGCAGTACCCGGTCGAGATCCCCGGCGTGACGGTGTCGAACTTCCTCCGCACCGCCAAGACGGCGATCGACGGTGAGGCTCCGGCGCTCCGTGGCTGGATCAAGGAACTCCGCCAGTCGATGGCCGACCTGAAGATGGACTCGTCGTTCGCCGAGCGCAACGTCAACGAGGGCTTCTCCGGCGGCGAGAAGAAGCGCCACGAGATCATGCAGCTCGAGCTCCTCAAGCCGAAGTTCGCCGTCCTCGACGAGACCGACTCCGGCCTCGACGTCGACGCGCTGAAGATCGTCTCCGAGGGCGTCAACCGCGCCAAGGCCGCGACCGGCCTCGGTGTGCTGCTCATCACGCACTACACGCGCATCCTCCGCTACATCAAGCCGGACTTCGTGCACGTGTTCGTCGCCGGCAAGGTCGCGGAGCAGGGCGGCCCCGAGCTCGCCGACCGCCTCGAGAACGAGGGCTACGACCGCTACGTGCAGGCCGCTGCCGCCGAGGCGCAGGCCTGATGATCGCCGCACTCGCTCCCGACAAGTTCGACGAGGTCGTCGAGGGCCTGAAGGAGGTCCAGGACCCGGAGCTCGGCGTGAACATCGTCGACCTCGGCCTGATCTACGACCTCGCCTGGGACGACGACGCCAACGCGCTCGTCATCAGCATGACGCTCACCAGCGCGGGCTGCCCCCTGACCGACGTCATCGAGGGTGACACCGCGAACGCCCTCGACGGCATCGTGGACGCCTTCCGGATCAACTGGGTCTGGATGCCGCCGTGGGGTCCGGAACGGATCACCGACGACGGACGCGAGATGATGCGCGCCCTCGGGTTCGCGATCTAGTCGCGACCCACCACGGACGGGAGGCGCGGTGCCAGCTGGCACCGCGCCTCCCGTCCGTCTGTGCGCACGCCACGCGCGGGGCGCGCCGCCGATCGGTCGTGACCGCCCGCTCACGTTCGCCGGGTGGTCACGTGCTGTCGGCTGACGGTGCTCCAGTCGACGGAAAGCGACCACTCGGTGTCCGGCCGGCGGGGAGTCGTGACCGACCGACACCCCGGCCAGGCCCCGCACCGACCGACGCCCCGTCCCGTCCCCGCACCGACCGACGCCCGGCCCGTCCCCGCACCGGACGCAGAACGGCCCCGCACCGATCGG